>MNWS01000034.1 GCA_001872685.1 Fidelibacterota bacterium CG1_02_48_14 | reverse complement strand
TAAAGTCGAAATTTGGACATTTAGCCGCAAGATATACGATAGAAAATTGGCCATAATAGATCAGTGCACATCATACGCCAGTCCGCCAATGAACTCCCGGATATGGCTGGTGGCCGGGATTGATGATTCATCCTCAACCGGCGTCACCATTTCCAGTAATTCCCTGACTCGTTTCGCCCGCACATAAGCATCGGCCCGGCGGGGATCGTCTGCATATTTCTTTTCCCACTCACGAAAATATTCCAGCAAACGCGGTCGCATAATGGGCAACTCATACGGAACGGCACCATTTACCACATAATCAGCACTGTTCACGGCCGGAATGATGTGTTGCAATTCAGCGCTGCGGACATAATGCCAATGAGTTAATGTCTGCTCCGGCGCGTAGCCCCGGTGCATGGAATCCCGCACCATGCGACGCATAAGTCGTAAATCGGTCCAGCGGATGAATTTATTGTTGGGTCCTTTCATCTGAAGCAAGGTCTCGATGTAAACTTTGAAAATCGCCTCCGGCGCAATCCCCGCCGTCATAGCGCCGTACAAACCGTGCAGACTATCAATGAGAATAATTTCATTTTTGGCTACACGCATGGGCGTCCGGTCCAGGTAACGCTTTCCGGATTTGAAATCGTAATACGGTGTGAGAATTTCCTCCCCATCCAACATGCGCCGAATGTGTTCGTTGATCAATTCCAGATCCAGGGCATGTGGCGTTTCAAAATCATGGTCGCCAAATTCATCTTTCGGATGCAAATCCAGATCGTAGAAATAATTGTCCACATTCAATTCCACCAGACCCAAGCCCTTGGTTTGGAGATATTCTGCGAGTTTGGTGGTGGTGGTGGTTTTTCCGGACGACGACGGCCCGGCCACAATCACGATCCGCACATCACGCCGTTCAGCGATGATTTCTCCAGCCGTGTGAATGTCTTCTTCATAGGCACGATCCGATTCCCGGACGATGTCAGGAAATTCTCCCTTGGAGATGCGTTCATTCAGTTGATGAATGGTATTCACATGATGGTCCACGGCCCAGACGTAGGTTTCCCATATTTTCTGATAGGGAATGTTGCCTGTGTGTGTTGCACGATCATGCAATTTCACCCGATGACGCATCTGCTGCTCAGCGCGATACAGGATATAGGCTTTTGCAACTTTGGCGTGGCCATTTTCAATGAGGACTTTTTCGACGATGTCCTGAATGTCCTCTACCGCCGGATCGCGTTCGGACCCAAATGTTTGATTGAGTAAATCAGTGACCTGATCCGCCAGGTCGTCGGGGGTATTTTTATCGCGTCCGCCTACCGAAACCGCTGCCCGATAAATGGCATTGGCGATGCGCGTTTTGGTATAGGGTACTTTTGAACCGTCACGTTTGATCACATGTGTAATGGGGCTCATGCGTTATTCCTTGCTCTCTGAGTCGTCTCCGAATCGAATTTCATCACCCAGTTCATTTTTATCGTCCTCCCGGTGCGGAAAATATTGGGCCAAAACTTCACCCAAACGATTGATCCCGCCAATTAAGCCTTCCGCCATTTTCCCTTTCTGGAATTGGGTTGCCATCTCCGCTACAACCTCATCCCAAAAATTTTGAGGCACTTTGGTATGAATGCCTTCATCGCCAATAACGGCAAATTTTTTCTCATCAGGAAAAAGCACAATCAGCGTGGCATTGCGTTCTGCGGTCCGATGGAGACTATTTTTCGTAAAAATGCGTCGCGCTGTTTTGTAGGGCTGACCCGCAGATGATTTATTAAACGAGACCACAATTTCGCCACTCGTTCGCCTTTCAAAGGACTTGATGGCAAATCGAATGTCATCCAAATCTTCCCGGCCAAACATTTCGTGAGCCAGATATTCAGCAGCGTTCATGGGCAATCCTTCGGTGTGAAAGTTTCGTTCCGGGTGTTTAGCATAGTAATCGAAAAGATAAACGCAGAATTTTCATCCTGCAAAACCTGTAAATTCAGGATAGCTGACTGAAATCGGTAGATATAGGGGAACTGGGTCCTCAATCCACAATAGGTTGGTTAAGAAAAAAGGACAATGATCAAGTCAAAGCGTCAGAGTTTCGAACCTAAGCCAATGATCAGAACGACCGGGTAGGTTACCTCGGTTTGGGAAGAGGTGAGCAAGTTCAATTGCACGCCTACATTCAGGATATGACCCGGAAACCATTTTAAAGGATAATGCTGTAATAATCTCAGGTTTACATAGCCCGTATTCCAAAAGGCATCCCGGCTTTCAGCCCCTGAAGGAGAATCTTCATAATATGACCGCCATAGAGATTTCACCGTAAAACCCAGTAGCAGATCGGTCCCGGGAGTGAGAAACTGCAGATTTTTCCCAATGCCCAGACGGGCGCTTGTACTAATCGTCCGCGGCGTATTTCCCCAATATCCTCCACCTATACCAAAATCGGTGAGGACCGTCCCGTCTCCCGGAAGTGCTGAAATCAGATTCAATTCAGTCCAGGCTGTCTTTCCGGTAAACAGATTCCATGAATATGAACGATGCTTTAAGGGGGTGAAAACTTCAGGCTTGTGAGGAGGGATTATAACATTTGTAAGGGAAATTATAAATACCGCATCCTCCGATGATACCTCTACCGTTGGGTGAAACACTGTGATTTGTTGAACCAGTTCAGAAGAGGGCGTCTTGATACTCTCAATGAGCGATAATTTGATCCCCCTGCCCCGTTCATCCAAAATGGCCATTTTCAATACTTTTGAGACATTCATCTCGATAACTTTGTTGCTGACTTTAAGATTAATTTCAGCATGATAGGGTTGAGCAGACAAGAAAAAGGGTATGAGCATCATGACCGTCACGACATATGAGCCTATTTTCTGAATAATCATAGACTTATCATCTTTCTAAAAATTGTTATTACCAAATTACTACTTACTCAAATTTGACCCAATATTCTCAAACAGACGGGTCTGTATATCTGGCAAAAACAGTCTGGTTGCGAATGTAACAGCAGCAATACAGTTTGGTATCATCGTGATCAGGGTGTCACCCTCAGTAGCACTCCGATTCCCCGATTCTTGAAGTTCATATCGGAGGTGGTCAGGTCCATTACATCTGCCAAACCGTAGTAATAAAATCCCCGTATGCCAAAAGTTGGTGATATTGCCATGTCGACCCCCGCGATTGCACCATAATCGAATGCAAATTTATCCGCATTGATATGTCCGGAGAAACGGCTGTCACTCACATTACCCTTCGTATTACCTCCCAGAGACAGACCGGCTTGAATTCCACCAAATGCAGAAAATTTACTCAGATGGAAAAAGGGGTACAGGGCATAACCCACCAGGTAATTGTAAATATCGTAACCAATGATGGTTTCTGTATTTTCCGTATAAGAAAAATCGGCACCATACTGAGCATAAGCTGCACCTAGTACGATGGGGTTGGGTTTTGATTCCACGCCAAGAAAAAATCCTAGTCTCGAATCCACCATGATAGCTTCATCATACGCGGTGTTGTTATATTCAATGGTGCTGTAATTTGCACCGCCAATTGCCGTTAATCTACCCTGTGCAATTAAGCTGGTAGCGAGGAGACTAATACCAATCACAATTTTTTTCATGGTAATCCCATTTGGTCAAATTTTCAGACTTTTTATCTCATCCGATCCAACAATTAGCACACTACCTTAACACACTCTCAATCTGAAACGACAGGTATTTTACAGTGCATGAATTCATCGATCTCCTGAATTATCGTGGATTCGAATATTGATAAAAATTTATCCTGAGTAAAATTGGCAACAAGAATAATCTACTTGTTAATCAAAAAGTTTAATTCGCAAAGTGATTACCCAGTGGATCCCGGCGTATCTATCATCAACTTTGTAAGAAGTGTTATCGCTAGGTCGACAAGATTATACAATATTCTCCCCCTTGGTTTAAGGACTCTCAATCGTTATGATTGGCGGTTCTTTAAGAACAAGCCCGCATTTCCTCTGAGATGGAATCCACCAGGGCGTAGATGATTTTAGCAATAAAGGAGTGATAACGTGGCGAAGTCGATAGGCGTAACCAAACAGAGTGAGGATTTTTCCCGCTGGTACACCGATGTGGTTCAAAAAGCGGAATTGGCCGATTATGGTCCGGTAAAAGGAACCATGGTCATACGACCCTATGGGTACGGCATTTGGGAACTTATGCAGCAAGGGTTGGACGGGTTGTTCAAAGCCACTGGCCACGTCAACGCCTACTTTCCGCTGTTCATTCCGGAATCCTTCCTGAAAAAGGAAGCTGAGCACGTCGAGGGATTCGCACCGGAAGTCGCAGTGGTAACTCACGCCGGTGGTAAAAAACTGGACGAACCGCTCGTTGTACGTCCGACATCGGAAACCATCATCTGGCACATGTACAAAAAATGGATCGGTTCCTACCGCGATCTGCCTTTACTCATTAATCAATGGGCCAATGTGGTGCGCTGGGAAATGCGCACGCGACTTTTCCTCCGGACCACGGAATTCCTGTGGCAGGAAGGTCATACCGCCCACGCCACTGCAAAAGAAGCGGAAGAGGAAACCCAGCGCATGCTGGCTGTTTATAAAAAATTTGCAGAAGAATGGATGGCAATGCCGGTTTTGACCGGCCGAAAGTCCGAAAGTGAAAAATTTGCCGGCGCGGTGGCAACCTATTCCATCGAAGCCATGATGCGGGATACGAAGGCACTGCAGGCCGGCACCAGCCACTTTCTCGGCCAGAATTTCGCCAAAGCCTTTGAGGTGACCTTCCAAAATCAGCAGAATGAAGCCGAATTTGTCTATGCCACCAGTTGGGGCGTGAGCACTCGACTCATCGGTGGTGTGATCATGACTCACGGCGACGATAAAGGTCTGATTTTACCGCCCAGAGTTGCACCCATTCAGGTGGTCATTATTCCCATCTTTCGGGACGCGGAACAAAAATCCCTAGTGATGGCTGAAGTTGATCAATTGAATCAGGGATTGAAGGCATTAGGCATCCGCGTCAAAGTGGATGACGACGAAACCAGCTCACCTGGCTTCAAATTCAACGAGTGGGAAATGCGCGGTGTCCCGGTTCGCATCGAACTGGGTCCCAAAGATGTGGAAAAACAGCAGTGCGTTTTGGTGACACGCTATAATGGCGAAAAGTCATTTTTGCCTCTGGCCGGTTTGGTGGAAAGTATGCCACAACGGTTGGATGTCGTCCAAAAAGCACTGTTCCAACGCGCGTTGACATTCCAACAGGAAAATACTCATCGTGCCAATAACTGGGAAGAGTTCCAGGAAATACTTGAATCCAAGGGCGGTTTTATCCGGGCTGGATGGAATGGCGATCCGGAAGTTGAAGCCAAAATCAAAGAGGCGACTAAGGCGACAATTCGGAACATTCCCTTTGACCAGCCAGAAAATCCGGGAACCTGTGTGTTCACCGGTGAACCTGCCCAATACGAGGTCATCTTCGCCAAAGCGTATTAATGATAAATTCAACTTGTTCCATGGATGTGGCTATTCTCCAAATGCATCTCTATGAAAACCCAAAAAATGTGAATGGGTTTTTCATAGCCATACACGTTAGATCAAGGATCGAAAAAAATTAATGGGATGATAATCCTATTCTTCTGTTCTTTTTTCTTGATCCGTCAGTAGCCGGAGGCACTAAAAAAGAACCAAAAAATCAAGTCTACAAAATCTTTCTCCGGCACCGTTCACCGCCTCCGCTACAGCAATTCGAACTCAGTCCCAAAGCGGACTTCAAACATGAATTCCTGTTTAACGCTACGGCGTTTCCGGCATATCCCGGGAAAGATTTTAAGGACGCAGTGAAAACTCGGGGCTGCGCAATTTTTCTGTTACCATGCATTTTAGCCTCGACGGAGCCTACGGCGAGTCCCGCGAGACCGCGTGGATAGCCCTCCCTCGTCACCCTAACTTGTTTCAGGGTCTTGTACTTTTTATTAACGATGATCCTGAATCAAGATCACCGCTCGGCTCAGCGAACCCTTCGGGTATTGAGATAACCTACTTGTATAACCGAGTTATCCATTCCAAAGTCCTTGAGTGGATTGTACCTTTCCTCCAACCATGATCAACCTGTGTCGGGAGGAATTTTAGGTATGCGCTATCATACACGGAACTGGAATCGCCGGGTATTAATCGGATTGATTTTTTGTGGATTGATTTCTTCCATTAGCTTTGGGCAAAATGTCAGCGAACCCGTCTGGTTCAATCAACACGCTCCGGAATCCGGCGTTGTTAGCGGCTACGGAAACGGTCCGGATCTCACTGCCGCTGTTCTGACTGCACTGGGTGAGATGGGACGCCAGGTTGAAGTGCAGGGTGGTGACGAGATTATCACGGATGATGCTGAAGGGATGCGCAATATCTTTTTGCTTCATTTTGGTCGCGTTGCCGTTCTGGACACCGCGATTATCATGACCGATGAGAACGGTGAGAGGGAATTTTATCGAACGATTATGGTTTTCCGACCGACATCCAAATACTTCAAAGCATCACAAACCCAGACAATTGTTGGAGAGACAACCCAGAATTCCTGGGAAATAAGAACCAGTGGTTGTTCCATAAATGACGTGTTGAATGAATTACAGACCGCTGGTATCGACATAAAAATGCAAGTTGTTCCCGACGGCGCAGGTTATCAATATTACCTAAGACTCCAGACTGAAAGTCCCTGATAATGAGGTGACCTTAAATGAAACTATTTGCAAAATCGCTGCTCTTCTGCCTCGGATCATTCATTCTGATTGATTCAAATGCATTTTCACAAGGTTGGGAAGTTTTGCATCACGTTAATGGCGAGCTGCGATTGGAGCGTAATCTACGACTACTCTCGATTCAGGATAGTGTCCTGTGGGTTGGATCAGCGGATTACATCGGCAATTTGGAAAGTCCGGCATTGGCATTACAACGGTTGGAATTCCAATGGTCAATCCCTGTCGAACGGATTGAAAGTCTAAAGCAGGTTCATCTGCAATCTGAAAATCCGGCAGCCACCGGCGCGATTTTGGGATTTCTGGTCGCCATCCCTATCGGCACCATTATTTCAAAAGATAATGGTGGTACAGATCCCGGATTCAGCGGATTGATCAATGATGTCCTTTACGATAATTTCTTCATCTTTCTCGTTACAACGCCACTTGGTGCCATGCTTAATTACAAAGCGGAGTTGCGTCGGGGTAGCACCATTCTCCACAAGCTCACCGACATGACATTTGCCGAAAAAACCGCAGTCATTACAAAAATTCTTGAAGAAAGCTAGACCTCGCCATGCAATCATCATCCATTAGACGACATTCCATATATACTGCCATTCTTAGCCTGCTTGCGTTTTTGTTAATCCAATCCTGCTCTGACTCCAATTCAGATGTCGTTTTGAAGTCAATAACCAATCCCGGTACCATTTCGCCAGTGATTGCACTGGCGCGTTACATTGATTCCAATAACTCACGGACAGAAATCGTCCGGGCGCAATTATTCGACAAAAATCTGAATGCCGTTCAAATTCTGGGTGGCAGCATTATGGTGAATGACTCACTCCTTACCACAACATCTACCGGGTATGAATGTGTTCTGGACTCGGTGCCATTTATCCATTCGGATTCCCTTTACACGATCACCATTGTTCTCTCCGACAGTCAGGCATATAACTGCACGGTACGAGCACCCAAATCCGATTTGACTACGCTCTACGCACCCACATACCAAAGTCGCAGTGCTTCAATGCCAATCTCCTGGCAGGAGGTGGATTCGATTGGTCCGCAGCGACTGGATTATTATTACTATTTTCAGCAGAATAATCAACTCTACTACGGTATGACCAGCTATGTGATCTGGGCTCCTGAAACGGGTGTGTTTAGCGTGTCAGCCGCGGACTTGAATGTGGTGCCAAATATTTCTACTGCGAAACTGGTTTTACACTATTCCATTGATGGGACCATTGATCCGGCTTTTCGGGCCGGTGGCAGCATTGGGGTTGATTTTGCCGTGGAAAAAATAGTGTCAATTATTGATTAGTGACCCAGTCGCTAAAAAAATCGTTTCTGAACGACATTTTGTGACACGGTATGTCCCAGCCTAACTCCGGATTTCCATCAACGCAATCCCAATCTCTCTGGAATGACCGGAACCTGCTGGTCATTTTCAGTGTGACCCTCATCGCGATTCAGGGCGTCGCCAGCCTCACACCAGCATTTCCAAAAATGGCTCAGTCATTGAATATTTCACCGAGTGATATTGGTTTGCTCATCACCTTTTTCACGCTGCCGGGTGTCGTACTATCGCCCATTCTGGGAATCATGGCTGACCGATATGGCCGCAAGAAAATCCTGATTCCATCACTGGTGTTGTATGGCATCGCCGGTACCGCCTGCTTTTTTTGGCACCAACTTCACCTCCTTTTGATTTTCCGTTTTTTTCAGGGTGTGGGTGCGGCCGCCATTGGTGCACTGAATATTACGCTAATCGGTGACCTGTACGCGGGGCGTGACCGCGCTACAGCCATGGGGTATAATGCCAGTGTGTTAAGTATCGGGACGGCAGCCTATCCGATTATTGGTGGCGCGATGGCGTCGATTGGTTGGTACTACCCTTTTTTGCTTCCACTGTTGGCGCTGCCTGTGGCAATATTCGTTTTAATACACCTGAAAAATCCTGAACCAAAAAGTACCGGTAAACTCAGCACATACTTACTCTCAACCTGGAAAAGTGTAGCCAATAAGGCGGTTCTGGGCGTTTTTACCGTGAGTGTGGGGACGTTCATCCTTTTATACGGTGTATTTTTGGTCTATTTCCCACTTCTCATGGATCAACTATTTCATGCGCCGCCATTTGTAATTGGACTCGTCATCTCAACCGCATCCATCAGTACGGCAATCACTGCCATGCAGCTCGGCTGGTTGACGGCGAAATTTTCCGAACGAAGCATGATCAAAATGGCGTTTCTATTTTATGCACTCACACTCATTCTCATGCTGTTTATGCAGAATATTTGGGCGATGTTACTGCCAACAATCATTTTTGGGATCGCTCAGGGACTCAATATGCCCAGCCTGCAAACACTACTCACCACACTGGCACCCATGGACCAACGGGCAGCCATTTTATCATTGAATGGAATGGTGCTTCGCATCGGCCAAACACTAGGACCATTTTTAATGGGTTTGGTTTATACCGTTTGGCAGATGAACGGGGTCTTCATTGCCGGTATCGCTCTATCCATTGCCATGATTGGTGTGGTTTCGCTCACCATCGCCCCCCGAATATTGGCGCCACCACCTACCGAATGAGCCGAGTTATCCTATCAATTGTTGGTGTCATTTTTCTCAACGCGTGTGGCACCGTACCTATCAATCTCACTGAGGAAATCATGCAATTACCAGATCAACCACAATGGGAAAAAATCGCTGAAAAACTGGATTTTCCGGAAGGGCCGGTCTGGGACGGATCACATACTTTGTTTGTTTCATCCTGTTATGGCCACCGGGTGAACCAGATTTCTCATATGTCTGGCAAGGCAAAAATCTGGAGTCAACCCGATTCAATGTCTCAATGGAGTCACACCAACGGATTGGCATTTGGACCGGATAAGCGACTTTATGCTTGCGAGTTTGAGCATGGCAGGATTATCCGGTTTGACGCAAATGGTGAGGCTGAGATTGTCCTGGATGGATTCAATGGCACACGGTTTATTCGCCCAAATGACATCACTTTTGACAAATGGGGTAATGGCTACTTCACCGATTCGGGTCATTATCGCAGGGAGAATCCTGATGGTCGGGTCTACCGGTTGGCTGCCGGGTCTGACCGGGCGACCATCGCTGCTGACCATCTGGCTTTCGCCAATGGATTGGCATTCTCTCTCAATGGCGCTACTCTTTATGTTGCAGAGTCAGCCCGGCAAGTGATTACACAATTTACGGTTTCCCAAATTGGTGAATTGAGTGATCCCGAGACTTTCGCTGTAATGGAGGGTGGTGATCCGGACGGAATGGCTTTTGATGACCGGGGTAATTTGTGGGTGGCTCATTTCGGCGCAGGGAAAATCGTGGTCTTTGGAGCGGACGGAACCCGCCTGGGGGAAATCGTTACGCCGGGGAAGAAACCCAGTAATTTGGCGTTCGGGGGAGCTGATCTGAAATGCCTTTACCTAACGGAAGATGAAACGAATGCTGTGTATCGCCTGAATTTGCCTTTCACCGGTGCGGCATTACCCTTCGTGGGTTTTTAGACATTAACAACTTCAATTCTTACAAAATTATCTTATTCGGATTATCCTGTCCGTTTTAAATTGCATCTCTTCACCCAATGAGTTATGCTAGCGCGGTGGTGAAAAATTAAATTATGACCGTCCTTTTTTCCCGAAAATGTGAGTATGCGCTACAGGGCGTTTTATATCTGGCTCAAAATCGTCAGAGGGGAAATATTTCTGCGGAAGAGATCGCGACTGATCTGGGGATTTCTCAGGACTTTATCTCAAAAACGCTCCAAGGTTTGGTAAAGGTTGGGATGATTCAGAGCAATCGGGGCAAGATGGGCGGGTTTTCTCTGGCGCGTGATCCGGAAAGTATCACTTTGCTGGAGATCGTGAAAATAATTGACGGGAACGAAGCATTCGAAAATTGCGTCATGGGATTACCCCAGTGTCATTCAGATTCGCCCTGTGCCTTGCATTCAAAATGGCAACCGTTAAGAGAGGCTGCCCAAGCGATGCTATCATCCACCACCGTCGCACAATTCGAACCAAGTAAAACCGAAGTCATTTTCGACCGGTAAATGGGAGAAAATATAGATGTCCAGTACCAATCAGCCATCATCACCAGAACCCGGATCGAATCACGGGCAAATGTTTGATTTGACCGCCGAGATTCAGGTCAATACCGACGCCATTGTCAGCAAAACATTGCGGAAAAGCGCCGAGCTGAATCTCACCCTGTTTGCATTCGATAAAGGTCAGGGATTAAGCGGACATTCCAGCCCAATGGATGCTTATGTCCACATACTTTCGGGGAGAATGGACATTACCGTCGGGGGTGAGACATTCACACTGTCAACCGGTCAGCTCATATTTATGCCCGCAACGGTTCCACATGCCCTGGAAGCTTTGGAGCCTTCAAAGATGCTGTTGACGATGGTCCCCAAGTCAACCATTTGATCAGAAAAAATAGAATAGAATAGAATAGAATTGAGGGCATAATGGAAAATAATATACACGGCCACGACGTGATGCATATGATGGTTGAATCTGACATTGCTTACACCCGGGATTCATTGCGGGTCGCCATTGAACAGAAATTCGGTGAATCAACACGATTTTTCACCTGCTCAGCCGAAAACATGACCGCAGATGAGCTCATTACCTTTCTGGAAGCACGGGGTAAGTTTCAGTTAATTGAGGGCGGATTCACAACTGACCCTGAGAAAATTTGTAATCACTAATTCATTTCTATTTTAGATCGGGTCGATATGAATCGTCGCCTCAATAGATTTTTGTTGGCGAAGAGAATCCACAATTTTGGACGATACGACGTGGGCTTCGTCCAAGGACAGATGACGGTGCAACCTGATATGAAAAGTCAGTTCCAAATGATCACCATATTGGTGCAGATGAAAATGATGCGGTGCCACATTTTGTCCTGAAATTGCTGTGCAAATCGCCTTCACCTCTTCAACCAGGTGCGGATCAGGGGCACGCCCCAAAAGTGGATTGACAGAATCTAAAAGTATCTTCCAGGTAGCCCACAGGATCATCAAAGCAACCAGGATTCCCAATACGCCATCGATCCACCAGAGATGGGGACCGAGGAAAATACCCACCAAAATAATAATGGAGGACAAGGCATCAGAACGGTGATGCCAGGCATCGGCTTTGAGAATGAGAGAGTCCGTTATTCGGCTGGTCCAAAGGGCGAATTGCGCCATTGCTTCCTTGGTCAGGATGGATACCACCGTAGCGACGATCGCGAATGTGCCATAAACAGTTGGTTCATGAGCCTGTAACTTTACCCAGGATTCCCGAATAAAATTCAGGGCGATCACCACCAACATCATACCAATCACCAGGGACGCAATCCATTCTGCGCGACCGTGCCCAAACGGATGTTCTTTATCGGCCGGTTTTTGCCCCAGGCGAACACCAAATAACACGACGATGGATGATAGTGAATCGGATAGCGTGTGCCAGGCGTCCACAATAATGGCGATGGATCCCGTGGCAACACCAGCCCAATATTTCAGGATAAAAAGAAAAATATTCGCGACGACGGATACCCACCCTTCCAGATAGGCGTAATACCTGCTGTCATGAACTCGCTTTAACGCATTTGACATTCATCCCTCCCAGACGAAACTAAAAATACATTTTTCAACGGATATTTCTCCTGTTTTCTACTTCAAAATGTTGTATCCGATACTAATCTGATCATATTTCATTCAATACGAGACAAAGGATCGAAACATGAATCAAACCTCACATACACAACCATCCCTGTTCGTCTCCCATGGCGCACCCTCGCTGCCTTTGGAGAATGGACCGACAACTACTTTTTTCAAGCAATTGGGCCAGACATTCCCAAAACCTCAAGCCATCCTCTGCATTTCGGCGCATTGGTATACCGACATGCCGCTGGTTTCATCAGCGCCCAGAATGGAAATGATTTATGATTTTTACGGCTTTCCGCCAGAACTTTATGAAATCAAATATCCGGCACGGGGAGCGCCTCGACTTGCGGAGATGGTAGCTGCGCTGATACAAAATGCGGGGTTCACAATTGATACCGATCCGACGCGGGGGTTAGATCACGGCGCTTGGGTTCCCCTTTCCATGATGTTTCCACAAGCGGATATTCCCGTGTTTCAATTGTCTGTCCAGCCGGGGGAATCTCCCGATCACCACTTCAGAATGGGCCAGGCACTAAGGACATTACGGGACGAAAATATCCTGATTCTGGCCAGTGGTGGCGCTACGCATAATCTCTCGGATTTTCGAGGGCAATCGCCGGACTCCATCGGGATTGAGTATGCACTTCAATTTGATACCTGGCTGAAAAATGCCGTGATTACAGGCGATGTTGACTCCATTCTGGATTACCGAAAAGCTGCGCCAGAAGCCCGACGGAATCACCCGACACCGGAGCATTTTTTACCATTGTTGGTGGCTTTGGGTGCAGCCGGAGATCAACCAGCCGGCAAAATTATCCACGATGGTTTTACTTATGGCATGCTGTCAATGGCCGCGTTTCGGTGGGGGGAATAGAGAAGGAGTAAGAAGAAAGAATGAATTACCCCGGGGCAAGCCCCGAGGTATCTTTCTTAAAAGAGGTGAAGCTGTTCATCATATATTTTGACATATTTCTTCCCTTGACTCTCAACATACCGCTTTATCACTTCTTCATTCCCATATTGACCGACCGTATTCGCGTAATAGCCACTCGTCCAAAAATTACCCCCCCAAAGCTCCTGCTTGATCTCTGCATGGCGTGACAATATCAAACGGCCTAATATACTTTTTATCGTACGCACTATCTTCTCTACCGAGAACACCGGAACACTTTGTACCAGAAAGTGCACATGGTCTTCGTCTGTTCCTATTTCAATGAAATTAATCTCATACCGGTCACTAATTTCAAGACAGGTCTCTCGGATGGTTTCGCTTACAGGCCCACTGATCACCTTCCGACGATACTTTACCGGAAACACGAGATGGTACAGTAAAAGCGTTTTGTTATGCCGTCTGTGGACATGCTCACTCATCCCTAAACTTATCCGGCCGGAGGGTTTCTACAAGACTCTTGAAAACCCAGGTTTTCAAACTTTCCTATTTACCCCGAGGCAAGCCTCGAGGAATTCTCTCGATTAAAGAACAAAGCCCAGCCTGTCATCCCGATCCATAAATATTTTAGTGAGGGGGATCTCAGTGGCCTGTTTGATCTGGTAGGGCGGCCTCGCCGAGGACACCATTCAGCCCAATCAAATAGAACTGGGATTTTCACAATAATCACCAATTCCTACAGGTGATCAGCGACAAGACATTTTCGCGGCCGTGGATTGGGAATGTCGCTGGTCATATTGCGAATGTCCGGTTTGAAGATGTATTCATCAGTAGCTATGTTTTACTTAACTACTTATGAAGTGGACCCCATGTGTTGGACAGAATTTGGGAATACATTTATCTGCCCCCCTAAAGAGGATATATTGGTGACCTGCTCCCCGGAAATTGGGATAATTGGGATAAAGTTGGAATTGGCTGGGAGTTTCTAAATCGTTGTTTATAGATAGCGTACTCCAATGAAGGTGGAAGGAACCTGATTCACCGGTTGTATCCGTGGCTAACAAAATGGAATCCATTGCTGAATAGGCACTAACTGCGATATTATTTAGAGGTTCCTCAATAAGTCTCATGCCGCAGGACCCCATAGCTGGGTATGGGTAAAGGAGTTGGCTTTAATCGACAGTTCACCACATAATTTTAGCCGGATATGTCGAAAGAAGCCATTTAGAGACCCTAAAAAATGAGCCAAAAATATATCGCGCCAGACTCGGGCGATATTCATCACAAAGATCACCATGGCAATCCAACTTTCACTGGTCTGTTTGGTTTTCGCCATCACCAAGCCCAAGCCGTATCTGCGCTTGCCCTCTCCAAACTTGCCTTCAATCCAATTGCGGCGTTTTGATTTTTCCCGGTGCTCCCGCTTCTC
>MNWS01000014.1 GCA_001872685.1 Fidelibacterota bacterium CG1_02_48_14 | reverse complement strand
TTCGACATTCGACATTCGAAATTGGGCATTTGAGCTTTGCTCCAAGACACAACTAAGGTTCGCGTCATTCAACTTCGATTACTCTACCAGTTCCATATCGGAAGCCCTGATCATTTGGCTGGCTTTTAATACCCCGGCCTGCCCCGAAGGGATCCATCTGGGAAAAGCCGGGGCTATGGAAAAAAATCAAGGAATATTTGGGCATTGGCTTTATGGTCGATCCCCATAAAGACAACATAAATAGGCATTTCACGGGTCCACCAGTTTGTGTATTCTTTAAATGTCACCGGAGGTAACCTTGACACCGGCATTAAAAGGAAAATTAATCCAATAATAAAACCAGGCAGTGGGCACGAAAGTGCTGAACACATGAGACTGAGAGATAATGAAATTAATTGATTTGGGATTTGATTCCTGGTTCGTGTCGCAGATTGACCAGGTGGTGAATCAGGCAGACCAGAGCATAGCCCGCGTATCGGCTGTTGACAGAGGTTCATTCATGATCCGGGATGAACACAGGGAGATTCCGGCGGAGCTTTCCGGGAAATTCTATTTCGATGTTCAGTCTTCAGTCGAGATGCCCTGTGTCGGTGACTGGGTGACGGTTCAGTATCACAATGCTGACGATCTGGCGATAATTCACGGCGTTTTTCCGCGCCGGACAGAACTTCACCGAAAGCGCGCGGGGGAAGCGGTGGACTATCAGATGATCGCTGCCAATGTTGACACGGCATTCATCATCCAATCCTGTCATTTTGATTTCAACCTGGCGAGGCTGAATCGCTATCTAATCATGACCGCCGAAGGTCATGTGGACGCCATCATCATTCTCACCAAAACCGATCTGGTGACGAGCGCTGAGCTGGAAGAACAACTTTCCGCGATTCGTTCCGCCGGCATAACGAACAGAGTGATTGCCCTCAGCAATGCCGACGGCAGCGGGTTTGACGAATTTAAGCAGGCATTAAAACCGGGGTTGACCTATTGCCTGCTGGGATCATCCGGAGTAGGGAAGACGACGTTGATCAACCGGCTGATGGGCAGGGAAGCCTATCTTACGAAAGAGGTGAGTGAAACCGGCGAAGGCACGCATTCGACATCTCGCCGCCAACTCATCATGCTTGAAAATGGCGTGATGTTCATTGACACGCCCGGTATGCGGGAAGTCGGACTTTTGAATACCAATGATGGTGTGAAAGATGGGTTTGAGGACATCATTAACCTCGCCGGATCGTGTCGTTTTGGAGATTGCAAACATATTCACGAATCGGGTTGTGCCGTTCTCGCTGCAGTCAAAAGCGGGGAATTGAGTCAGGATCGGTTTGCCAGCTTTTTGAAACTCCGCAAAGAATCAGAACACAATGAGCTGTCCTATTTGGAAAAACGCAGGAAGGATAAGTCATTTGGGCGATTTATTAAGACGGTCAAAAAGAATTTGAAGCGGTGACGAGGGAATCCCGGGATTTCCTGATCATCAAAATATCGCCTTTTCACACAAGCAAATTAGCACGACCGTAAGTCATATAATAACATATACTAAAGTATAAAAAAGGCGTTATCAAATCATTTGAGATTCCTGATAACGCCTTAACTGTATTCAATGAAAAAGCGCTTTATGGACTATTCAGCGATATTTTCTGCCAACCACCGTTCGGCTTCGATAGCAGCCATGCAACCATTTCCGGCAGCCGTAATGGCCTGCCGATAGACATGATCACGAACATCACCACAGGCAAAAACGCCGGGAATATCGGTGGCGGTGCTATCCGGTTTGGTGATGAGATAGCCAGCTTCATTGGTGGGGAGGAAGTCGGTGAATAATTCGGTATTGGGCTTATGGCCAATTCCCATAAAAACACCATCAATGGGCATTTCACGAGTCTCACCAGTTTGAGTATCCTTTAAAATAACACCGGTGACCCCTTTTGCGCCGGGATCACCCAGAATTTCCGTAATGGTGGCATTCAGGATAAACTCAATTTTTGTATTCGCAACGCCGCGTTGTTCCATGATTTTCGAAGCACGGAATTCCGAGCGTCTGTGAACGATGTAGACTTTATCTGCGAACTTGGTCAGGAATGTCGCCTCTTCCATGGCTGAATCACCCCCACCAACGACAATGACATTCTTTCCACGAAAGAAAAAGCCGTCGCAGGTCGCACAAGCTGAAACGCCATAACCCTGAAGTCGTTTTTCAGATTCAAGCCCCAGCCATTTTGCTGTAGCTCCGGTGGAAATGATAATCGAATCGGCAGAATACTGTTTGTCGCTCACCCAAACCTGGTAAGGCCGACTGGAAAAATCCACCCGGGTAACGTGCTCGAACTGCGTTTTCGCACCAAACCGTTGTGCTTGTTTCCTGAATATTTCCATCAATTCCGGTCCCTGGATGCCATCTTCGAAACCGGGATAGTTTTCAACTTCAGTGGTGATGGTTAATTGACCACCGGGTTGATTTCCTTCCAAAATCAACGGATTAAGATCGGCTCGGGCAGCATAAATACCGGCGGTGAGACCGGCCGGACCTGATCCAATGATGATGACTTGCTCATGTTGTACTTTTGACATTGCGCCTCCGGAAAAATATTAATTATCTCAATTTCAATCTTGTCATGAATACCTTCTTACCACAATTTCCAGCCGATGCTGAAACAACCCTATACAAAACCTATTCCCGTCAACCGAGAGGATTTTATAATGATTCGATATTCGCGTCTTATGGCTGCTTTACTCATTGTGCTCCTGTTAGAAGCCTGTGGTAATACACCGTTACAAAAAACGAAAACAAATGCTGAGACGACGGGCAATCAATTGAATGCCAGCGTTGTGGAGAATGGCAAACAACTTTTTCTTCAATATCGTTGCGTTCAATGCCATGGGGAAGATGGTATGTCTGGTATGATTGATCTGTCAAATGTTGCCGCTAAATATTCAGAAGATCAGGTGAAAACCTGGATTGCGAATCCGCGCGCCATGAACCCCGCAACAGGGATGCCGGCATTTAATATGTTGAACGATGAACAATTAAATGGTCTGGCGCAGTTTGTTCGGAGCATTAAGAAAAAATAGTCGGACACGCTCAGTCCAGGTCAATCTGGAGTTCGTCAATTTTACGGTAGAGGCTGCTCAATCCGATCCCGAGAATATCGGCGGTTTTAGCTTTATCCTGGTTAACACGGTTTAGAATACTCACAATATGCGCCTTTTCGAAGGAGCGGGAAGCCTCTTTCAAATTGTCCGGATAGGATAATCCGGCAGGTTTTAGTGTGTGCTGGGGCAAATCCTCAACCGTAATCCGCTCCGAATTGCTCAACAGCACTGCCCGTTCAATAATATTTTCAAGCTCACGAACTTCGCCCTTCCAGTTATAATTCATAATAACCTTCATGGCTTCGTTGTCCATCCCGGTAACGCGCCTTTTTAATTCTTCATTATACCGATTAATGAAATAGCTAACCAATAGGGGAATGTCTTCTTTGCGCTCGGATAGAGCAGGTAAATCGATTTCGATGATGTTTAAACGATAATATAAATCTTCCCTGAAATTTCCCTCTTCAACCTCTTGAGCCAGATTGCGATTGGTAGCGGCCAAAAGTCGGATATTAATCTGTTGCGAAACATTACTCCCCAGCGGTTTAATCTCTTTAGCTTCGATTGCCCGCAGTAATTTGACCTGAACCTGTAAAGGAATTTCGCCTACCTCATCCAGAAACAGCGTCCCGCCATGTGCTGCTTTAAAAACGCCGTCTTTATCTTTGGCAGCGCCGGTGAATGCGCCCTTTTTGTAGCCAAATAGCTCCGACTCAAACAATGTTTCGGGTATCGCTCCACAGTTAATGGGAACAAAGGGTTTGTTCGCACGATCAGAACGGCTGTGAATGGCACGTGCCACCAGCTCTTTGCCAGTACCGGATTTTCCCGAGATCAATACGGTTGAGGTTGATGGGGCGACCTTGTCAATAAGGTCGTAAATCCGTTTCATAGATTTGCTTTCGCCAATGAGCTGCTCATAATTGTATTTGGCTGAAATTTCACTGCGGAGAAATTTATTTTCCCGGATCAAATCCTTATGGGAGGAAAGGTTTTTTACCCGGGCGATGACCTCCTCGAAGTCCAACGGCTTGAGGATATAATCAACCGCGCCATTGCGTAAGGATTCCACAGCACTTTCCGTAGAACCGTAGGAGGTAATGAGTATGACGAATGAATCCGGTGCTACTTCACGAACTTTTTTAAGGAGCGTAAGCCCATCCAGTTTTGGCATTTTAAGATCGGAAATGATAATGTCATAATTAGTGGATTCAAGCATACTGATAGCGGTTTCGCCATTGTCTGCAGTATCACATAAATATCCCTCTTCAGTAAGTACGAGGGATAAGGATTCCCTGATTTCCTGTTCATCATCAACAACTAAAACACTATAACTCATATTTTCTCCATTGGTAATCGAATCGTGAAGGTGGTCCCTCTGTTGGGATCGGTATCAACACTGATCGTTCCCTTCATACTCGTGATAATGCCGTGACTGACGCTTAATCCCAGTCCGGTTCCTCTGCCAACTTCTTTGGTTGTAAAGAAGGGTTCAAAAATTTTCTCCACAACATCCGGGTGCATCCCCGTACCATTATCTTTAACCATGATGCAAATCTGACCACCCTGATTTGAGGTGCGAATCCAGATGCTGTCCCCATGATCTCTGGTGGCATCCAGTGAGTTGATCACCAGATTGACAACCACCTGATGCAATTTGTCCGGTGATGCTTTAATGGGTGCAAGGTCTTTTTCCAAATCCAGATTGATATTAATCCGGTGTGTGCGTTCATCATACCGCAGGAGTCCTACTGCATTCTCTACCACATCATTCACCTGAACACGGCTCACTTTGGTCATGTTGGGACGCGTGAAATCAACCAGTTCCCGTACGATCTTACTGATCCGTTCGATATTAACCCGAATCCGCGCCAACTGATCTTTCTCGTTCGGACTTTTGGAATGGCGTTCCATGAGCTGAACCAGCGACGAAATGGATGTGAGTGGGTTGCCGATTTCGTGGGCGACCCCGGCGGCTAAATGCCCCAATGTCACCAATCTTTCGGATTGGCGCATTTGATGCTCGATTTTTTTGATTTCTGAGATGTCGCGAATCACCTGTGACCGACCGATCACGGCATTCTTGGAATCGTGGAGGACGGATTCCGTTAAGTGGACCGGAATCACCAGCCCGTCTTTTCTGAGTCGTTCAGTACTATAGTTTTTCACGAAACCGTTGTGCTGAATGCCGTATGCGTGGCACATCAACTCGCCAGATTTGATCAGAGACTCAGGGATCAGTGTACTGATTGATTGACCAATAATTTCATCCCGGCTCCAGCCAAAGATATTTTCTGCGCCTCTGTTCCAACTCAGGATATGATTATCGCCATTAACAGTAATAATCGCATCCCCGGAATTTTCAACAATATCCCTGAAGCGATCCTCGGAGACCGCGAGTTCTGACTCGAATCTGATGCGATAATAAAAAATGATCCAGACGGCCCACCCTGCCAATAGGATGGAAACTGCCAGACCACGCGTGATAAACAGATAGTGCACGGTATAGGGGGAGGTGTCTTTAAGAAAGTTTTGTTCAGCAATCTCCCACACACCAAAGACAAATGCTACAATCGTCAAAGCGGCAAAAAGAAACCATCCGATGCGTAAATTTTTGGCGAATACACGGAATGTGGAGGGCTGAGAAGTCATTGCTCAAAGTAAATTCTCAGACATAAGAATACCAAGATATATATATGTTTTAAGCCGATTGCTTCTCTTGAAATTGGGAATAGATCGTCATAAAAAACCAATTGATTCACCATGAGGCACGGGCTATCTTAGCGCGCTTTTGGACAGAAACGGGGCATTAGCTCAGCTGGGAGAGCGCTTGACTGGCAGTCAAGAGGTCAACGGTTCGATCCCGTTATGCTCCACAACCCTTAAAACCCTTGCAGGCCAATGCTTTCAAGGGATTATTTATTCCCCAAACTCCCCAATCGCGAACCCGATAAATCTACCATATTTAACCAATTTTAGTCATATCAATTCCCTAAAGCGGGATACCCGTGGGATACCGATTTTTATTTAATTATCGACTGATTCCAGTGATACAACCACACGATTTATAGTTTGCGGGCTTTTTTAAAATGATGGTCGTAATCAGTCATAACAAGTTTGAATCTATTTAAAGGCTCCAATCCGCTTAATTGCGTATCCAGAGATTGTTGTTTCTGGTAGCGTTAGCGGATGATTCAAATCCATGATAACAGGTACCTGCATACTTGTAATATTCATCTGAGTTAATGCATCCGCCCCCATCAAATTGCAAGTTTCATAAATTTGTTTTAAAAAATCTTCGGGAGAATTTTTATATCGCCATTCTTCTACAGGCTGGACCGGAGCCCCACCTACTCCAGTTTTACGAATAATTGCTAACTCGGGATTATCAGTCTTGTTTTCTTCCTGAGGAAGCAGTTGTGCGCGTGGGCGGTAGGTCATCGTAATAATCCCAATAGATTCGTAATCACCTCCATACTTGTCAGGTGTAAAGAGAAAACCTTGTTCTGAATAGGGAGTAAAATCAAACCCTGTAAAGGTTGTGTATTGTGGCACCACATGAGGTGGTTCTGTGCAGGAAATAACGAATAATACCGAAATAAATAGAACGCGACTTTTCATCGAACCTCTCCTTTAACAAATGATTCTTCTAATGCCTACCGCATGTATAGTACCGAAGAATGTATGCTTCTACAATCAATTTAGCTTTGCGTTGTCAGTTGATTCGAATGCGCAGACCAGACAAGCCTTCCATGATCACAACCCTTAAAACCCTTGCAGGCCAACGCTTTCAAGGGTTTTTTTATTCCCATTCGATGATAACTGCACTGATCGGCATCCTCTCAGTTGGAGAGCGTCCCAAAGTGAAAATCGGGAAGGTCAACGGTTCTCCCACGGGGACCCTCTGGGGGATCCTGTTAAGGTCCACAACACCAATAACACTTGTCTACTTTAGCGGATGAGAATTATTGAAAGTCTCAACCCAGTAATAATTCACCGATGGTATTCTTTCAAATCTCTTTGTTTCTTGTGAGGTTTGATCTTGAGAAAAAAACTTCATGAATAGGGCAATTATGATTAAAAAATAATGCCACCCTTGCGGGTGGCATTATTTTCATTAGGAGAGAAAGAGTACATCCAGAGAGAATGTCTCTTAGTTTGATCTATTGTTACGGTAAGGTCTGACAATAAGCCAGAATGTCATTAATATTGGCGTCAGAGACACCTAGATTGACCATGCTTGGCATGATTGAAGCCGGGTTACCCCAGCGAATTTTGTGGAGGACTTCGTAAGGGTTATCGTTCGAAAGAAAACCCACTCCCTGACTGCCGTCATCATCATCAAAATCAATCGTATTACCATCAGAACCATGGCAGGATTCGCAATAGGTCGCGTACAGGGCTCCGCCATCGGTAGTATTTCCATTTGATAATTTGGTTGAATAGTTGATGTATAAAGAGACATCAATCAGACCCTCTGAAATGAAAAGTGCCAAATCGCTGGCGTCTTGCTCGGATAAGACAGCCGACAGGTCATGATCCGTTCCGGTTCCCAGGACTGAAGTATAGATGTCGGCAGGAGATGAAGTCCGGACATCGTAAACACCTGTGAATCCGGTGTAATGACTGCCTGAACTATAAGCACCATCCTTGCCTTTGTAGTCCCAACCATGACATTCTTTACAGCGCCACGTATCAGCACCTGTACGGGTATTGGTGGATTGTGTAGTCCAAATCGGATCGAATGAAGTAGACGGGGTTGTCCCGGAGTTTACCGTCCACCATTTATCATACAGCAAACCACCCCGAACGATATTCGCAGCATCATTCAGGGTTAGCGGCAAAGTCTGGCAATAAGCCAAAATGTCACTTATATCTTCATTTGTGAGTCCCTTATCGACCATTCCGTCCATATCAGTTCCTGGGTTGCCCCACCTGATTTTATGGAAGACCTCCTGGGGATTGTCATTGGACAGAAAACCAACACCCTGGGTTCCGTCATCCGCATCGAAATCCAAAGCGAGTCCGTTTGCCCCATGGCACAGGGCGCAATTGGTGTTGTATTTCGCCTGTCCGGCAGTGCTACTTCCTAATGCGTTTTTGTCCGGACCGATGTACTGGCTCATATCAATCAAGCCGTCTTTGATGAATTTGGCTAAGTCCTGTATGTCGGCATCTGACATAACTGTCGACAGGTCGTGATCGCCATCCTCATCTTTGATCGCGTCAAAAATTGCTGCAGCCGTAAGATCACTTGCATCATATACGCCTGCAAAACCTGTGTAGTGACTTCCGGAACTATAGCGCCCATCCTTACCCCTGTAGTCCCAACCATGACATTCTTTACAACGCCAGGTATCACCCCCCGACCGGGTATTTGTGGTTTGACTGTCCCAAAGTGGGTTAAAATTCGTTGTCGGTGTTGAACTTTCGTTTACAGTCCACCACTTGTCGTACAAGAGTCCGCCACGTGTGACGTCAGCTTGTGACCAATTGTCATCGACGTAATGTTTTGGTGATGTGCTTGTTTTATCACAGCCAACCATCAACATAATCGGGAATGCCAGTATTAGGGTGATTCCCAACCGCCTTGTTTTTTTTGTCATCATACTTGTCTCCAAATTAAGGTGATTCGTGGAGAGTAGTTCTCATCTCCGGTTTAGACAATCCCCCGATTGAACTTATTGTCGATTGCGGGAGATAAAGTAGTTGTTAATACAAAAGATGTCATTTGAGAAAAATTGACAGTGGCAAGAAATAATTCTGGTGTAACGTAAAGAAAATGAATGAGATATAAGGAATCTGCATCCTTGTGCTTCGTATTCTCCTCCCGAAAGATGAATTTAATTTATAGGAGACAAATATTATCCATTATGGCCAAAAGCTAACTCAAAGCATGATTCATCAAGAAATTCGCATCGTTAGCGTCTGTTATTTTCATTAACCCTCTTCCGCGTTGAATGACCGTCCAAACGTTCAGTCGGTTGAATTAAAGCAATCATTTGCCATTCCGTGCAAGGCACTATCCAACCACCATGGTAGCAATGAAAGTGTGATGCAAAGCCTCATAAAGACAGGGAGATGGATGGAAAGATAACAATCGTATGGAAACTCGTTCAAAATAAATTAGACTACTGGTGAAATAGAAAGTGGAATTGAAAATGCAACCATCATATCCGATCAGCTCATGGGAGATCGTGTTTCCCAATGACGCCAATGCTCACAATACCATGTTTGGTGGCAAAATAATGGCAATTATGGATAAAATGGCCGGGATTGCAGCTTCAAGATATGCACATAATCTGGTCGTTACCGCCTCCACCGAAGGTGTGCATTTTAAATTACCCGTTAGAGTTGGAGAGCGCATCGAAACCACAGCCCGGGTCGTTTGGGTAGGATATTCCTCAATGGTTGTCAAAGTTGATGTGACTGCGGAAAATTTTCTAACTGCCGAGAGACGGGATTGCACCACAGCTCATTTCAATATGGTTGCGCTGGATGAGAATGGTAAGCCAACGAAGGTACCACCTCTCGAAGTTAAAACGCCAGCCGAGATGCATGACTACGCGGTAGCTGAAATTGTCAAGAAAAAAGCCCTCGAAAGAAAGCAAAACATCGAAGCCGAAAAGCAGAAATCACCTCGGTCATAACTATGCTTACCCGGCACCCATTATAAAACAACCTTGATTGGCCGGGGAATCAGGATTTGTTACCGGATAAGCCTAGCTGATTAAAGTCAGCTCACTTCATTTTAAAGATACAAAAAGACGATATTCTTAAGTTCAGGGGATTTTTCTTTTTAGAAAAATATTACAGACGATGTACCAGACTTGCATTAATAAAAATTTCAACCCGACGATTCATATCACGTCCGCCGATAGTTGAATTATCTGCAATGGGGTGATTCTCACCGAATCCGGCAACAGCGAAATTAGACTCGGGGATCTTTGTATACTCTTGAAGGAGTCGCATGACAGTTTGCGCTCTGGCTGCGCTCAATTCCCAATTGTCCCGGTATTTACTTCCCGGAAGCAGCGGTACATTGTCTGTATGTCCTTCGATCCGCACCTCGAGATTCCAGTTCAGTCCGTTCCGTTCAAATTCCCTCACCCAGGGAGCCCAACGGCTGGCGCGCAAATCCACAATATCCAGGCTTCTGATCGTCGCTGCAAGTGTCTGCAACTGGTAGATCAATTCAACACGGGGCGTGGCACTTCCGGTCTCGAACAGACGCGGGTCATTCAGAAGTATTTTGACACCTTTGCTGTCTCGATCAACTTTTATCTCTGAAATCTTCAGCAAGTTTACGACACGATTGATTTCACGGGAGGTCTCATCCAGCCGTGTATTGACCCACGCATGAATTTTCGTGACCTCGCCGGCTTTGACATTAAGCATCATGATGAAAAATGTGATCACCAACGTAATCATATCACCATATGAGAGCAGCCAACTTTTCCTTGCCCGGGCTGATTGCTCAGAAATTCGGGCTTCAAATTTTGACGTCACCGTTACCCTCAATCATTTGGATGTCGAGGTATATCTCAACTCTACGATTTTCAGATAAATTTTCCATGTCTCTAAAAGGATGAAATGCACCGTAACCGGCGAGTGTAAAAATATCGGACGGTAAATGGGTGGTAAGTTCCAGGTATTCCATTACCGTGTAAGCCCGCGCCGTGCTCAGCTCCCAGTTGTCAGCGAATCGCGCCGTGTGAATAGGAATCTTGTCAGAATGGCCCTCCACACGCACCTGTACGATGATTTGCTTCCCAAGTGAGTTAAGCTTTTTGATATTTTTCGCGTACTGGGTGAAGAGGCTTTCCAGCTTAATCGCGTTGATCATGTTGGAGATGTGCTGTAAGTAGGGGATGAATGCCGGGTCAATCACAGCCTCGCCTGAGCGGAATAAAACTTCATTGTGCACCTGGGTCGGTATCAGAAGTTTGATACCCTTGGTCCCGGTGTTTTCCACGTACAGCCAATCGAGCTTGTATTTCATTTTTTGTTGCATGATCTCGCCATAAATGCGGGATTTAAGACGATCTGCGAATTTATACGTGGAGGCAACTTCACTCTCAGCCTGACTGATCAGCAAAATAAAAAATGCAAGGACTGCAGTTAAGAGTGAACTGTAAGTAACCTGCCAGGTGGAAGTATCCCTGGCATCAACAGTGGTACGAAGGTTTGATAATGCGCCAGGCATGCTGAAAAAGATTACGCGGCCTCTTCCGCTGAAGCTTCCAACGCCGCTTGTGCATCGCGGTGACGCTCACGGGTCTGTTTATCAACGAAGGTCAGTAATTTTTCCTCCATAATAAGAGGATGTTCTTTGCCATGAATACTCAAAATACCAGCCATGATAATTTCACTGATATGAACTTCCTCATCGGATCTTGTTTTTAATTTGCCGGCGATGGGAATAAAAATCAGGTTGGCTAATAGCACACCATAAAAGGTTGTTACCAAGGCAATACCCATTCCGTGTAAAAGTTTACCAGTGGTATCCTGCGCCTGATCTGCGAAGCTTGCAACCGTGGAGGTCTGTCCCTGCCCAGCCATCATGAGGATCAGCCCCATAACGGTGCCAAGCAAGCCGAAAGCCGGTGCATAGGTTCCCATGTTATAGAACATTTCCTGACCATTACGATGCCGAATGATCATGTTCTGTAACTCATTCTGCAGGAAGTTATTCAACTTATTGGGGTCTTTTTCGAGAATGGCATTTTCAAGACCGATTCTCATATAATTATTGCTGATCTCCGGTAAAACATTTTCCAGCGCAATCAAACCCTGTTTCCGGCTCATTTTGTTGAATTCAACCAGTTGCGTGATGATTGAAAGTGGATTTTGGAATGATTGTTTGCCCAGCGCTTTGCCAGCCACTTTGAACATGGACAGAATCGTGGATGCGGGATAGTTGATGATCGTTGCGGCCAACGTACCGCCTAATACGATGGCCAAACCCTGGAGATTAAAAAATACTGAAGGAATTGTTCCGGCATCAAAGTCGTACATGCCGACGGCAACCAGTGATAGCCCAATTACAATCCCAATCATGGTTGCAAAATCCATAGACCTGACCTTCCCTTTTTTCAACACTCATATTGGATGAGATTCTTATGCATCAAACATGTAAGAATTATTGTTACTAATATATACACACACACCTTTTTGAAAAACACTGGTTTGGCTTTTTTACAAATGTTCGGATGAGCATGAACATTGCTGAAAATACTGGTTGCATCCGGATTCATAATGTTCTAATGTAGCGGAACAATGAAACAACCCAGACTACACCCAGAGATTCTGACCGTCCTGTCCAACTATTCAAATCGGACAGAACTGGAAGACTTTCTCCTGGATCTGTTAACCCCAAACGAAATTGTGGAGATTGGAAATAGATGGGAATTAATCAAACTACTCGTCGATGGCGTTCCTCAAAGAGTTATCGCTAAACAATTGGGTATCAGCCTGGGAAAGATCTCTCGCGGTGCCCGTGAATTGAAATATGGGCATGATGGTTTTAAAAAAGCACTTCAGTTCATTCTGACTCAATCCAAAACCAACCCAGCCTGATCATCTTAAGGAATATGACGACAATGAAGAAATATATGCTACCCGAATCAGAGTTACCAAAATCCTGGTATAATATTGCAGCCGATTTACCGGTTCCACCACTACCACCCCTACATCCAGCCACCCGACAACCAATCGGGCCGGATGATCTGGCACCACTTTTCCCCATGGCGTTGATTGAGCAGGAAGTTTCGCAAGTTGCAGAGATAGCGATTCCTGAAGCTGTGCGGGAGGTATATCAACTTTGGAGACCCTCTCCCTTGATACGGGCAACATTCCTTGAAAAAGCACTGAATACACCTGCCAAAATCTACTATAAATACGAAGGTGTGAGTCCGGCGGGCAGTCATAAACCCAATACTGCAGTTGCACAGGCATACTATAACAAACAGGCTGGTGTAAAACGGTTGAGTACTGAAACTGGTGCCGGTCAATGGGGGAGCTCATTAGCCCTTGCAACCCAATATTTTGGACTTGAACTCAAAGTGTATATGGTCAAAGTGAGTTATCAGCAGAAGCCGTTTCGCCGAAGTATGATGCAAACCTGGGGTGCTCAGGTAGTCGCCAGTCCCAGTATGGAAACCCAATTCGGTCGAAGAATTCTAGCTGACGATCCTACCAATCGCGGTTCCCTGGGGATTGCCATTTCTGAAGCGGTTGAAGATGCTGCGGGCAGGGAGGATACGAAATATTCTCTGGGGAGTGTGTTGAATCATGTCCTCATGCACCAAACGGTAATTGGCCAGGAGGCACGCAAACAACTCAAAATGGCTGGGGATGATCCGGACATCATCATTGGCTGTGTTGGCGGGGGAAGCAACTTCGCTGGATTGGCTTTCCCGTTTCTGCGGGATAAAATAAACGGCAAAGAGATGGAATTTCGTGCAATCGAACCTGCTGCCTGTCCCACGATCACCCGGGGACAATTTGCCTACGATTTTGGTGACACCGCTGCCCTGACCCCGCTGGTGGCCATGCACACGCTGGGACATAATTTCATGCCACCCGGTATCCACGCAGGTGGATTGCGCTATCACGGAATGGCACCGCTACTTAGTCATGTCGTGAATCTTGGACTGGTTGATGCTTTCGCCTACAATCAGATCGATGTATTTAAAGCCGCAGTATTATTTGCAAGCACCGAGGGAATTATACCAGCACCTGAGTCTGCCCATGCAATCAAAGGGGCAATCGTGGCTGCAGAGGAGGCGCGCGAAGCGGGTGAGGAGAAGGTCATTCTATTCAACCTGAGTGGTCATGGTCATTTTGATATGGCGGCATATGATGCCTATTTCGCGGGTGAATTAGAAGAGTATGAGTTACCTGACGAGGTTTTAAAGGCGAATAGAGAGGAATTGTTGGGATTGCCAACGGTCTAAGCCCTATCTGTCATCCATTATGCTAGAAAAAAAGCCCGATGCATTTGCTGCCGGGCTTTTTTTGAATTCAGTGAGACTATAATTTCAGAAGCAAAGCGAAATGAAATTATACAGTCGAACTAATCCCGAAAGCGAAGCTATTCGGGATCTCATGGGTAATATTCCCCGCCCCTGGGGGCGATACGAATAAATTTCAACCATACCGATTGATACCCCGCCGCTTGCGACGGGAAGCGTCATTTAATAATCGGATAGCATCGAGCTTAATCGTC
>MNWS01000132.1:9218-14444 GCA_001872685.1 Fidelibacterota bacterium CG1_02_48_14 | reverse complement strand
AAGTCGACCAGGGATACCATTTCCAGGGAAATACCAAATACATATAACGCCTGATACTTCCGATACTCTCGTTTTGGGTGGGACTACACCACTTACTTTTTACATGGAAGATGCTCTCACAAATGATACACTTGATCTAGGGGCGTTTAAACTGGATGGATCAACACTCGGTCCTAATTCCAAGATTTACCCTTTACAGTATGAAGGTCAAAATAAAACCGGAACTCAAGAATTTACCTGGGAATTAATATTCAAACCTGGAACACCTGGGATATCTGCAATTCTCTCTGACGATAGCGGTGTCCTGATGGGAACTCGCGGAACAAGTAGCCCTCGTCCCATATACTCCGGGAATGGGTTACATTATTACCATTTCGAAACCAAAGCGTGGAAAACCTGGTCGCATGCTTCAACAGGTGGGAATTTGATTAACAATACAATTTACGATATAAAGGAGATCGGTGGTTACTGGTGGATTGCCACAGGATTTGGTCCGGAAGCATTTGATGGAAGTCGTTGGTATCGTAATTATCGGTTAGAGCAGATTTTCGATATAACCGATTATTCCGGGAAGGACTGGTCCAATCCCGAGTTCAGTCCTACTTATGCAAAGTGCATCGCCATTGAGGAAGATCAGCAAGGCAGAATCTGGTTTGCAACGGAAATAAATGGTTTAGTGAGAGTTAATACACAGGGCACCATTCAAACCAGCCTTGATGATGATATAGCAAGAGTATTTCTACCGGATTCGTTGCCGAACAGTCTAAGTATTAAACCTGTGAGAGACATGTACATTGATCTGAACAATGTGCTCTGGTTGGCTTCAGAAGTCGGAATTATTTCCTACGACATTAATAACAACACCTGGAACACTATTCGGAAGAGTACTGCTAATGGATTACCCAGTAACAACATCTATACAGTTTATCAAATGCCAGATAGTACGATGGTATTTGGTACATCAAGTGGTGCAGCCTTTTTAATAAATGACCACTTTTCTGTGGTTAATGATCTCCCCAATTCAAGTGTATTTTGCTTTTACTATGATGAGATGGAAACGGGAGACACCCTATGGGTTGGCACTAAGCAGGGATTTGCATCTATTGATATGGGTAGTGTCAACAGTGACTATTCTAACCTGGTCACCGAGAAGTTTAAAGATGGATACGGAGATTCAACCATGTCCCAGGATGAGGATATAAGGGCAATATTTTTCAAAAATAACATTGGTTGGTTCGGCACGGCCTTTGGAATTGAACAACGGATAAGTGAGAATCATTGGAATTCTTTCGGTCCCGAACCCGGCGATGTGTTTCAGTACAAGACTAACATGCCCTTCAGTTCATTGGATCACTTTGAATTTGAAACATCCAGCGGGTACGAATCCAACACACTGGTGAAACAAGACCTGGACAAAGTCGCGGTAGTACCGAATCCCTATGTGGCTACGGCAGTCTGGGAGCGCAAACCCTACCTGGCTTCCGGTCGCGGTGAACGGAAAGTGTATTTCATTAATCTGCCGGAAGAGTGCACCATCCGGATTTACACAGTAAGTGGTGAACTGGTTCGCAAAATTGAACATGTTAACTCCGTGTACGACGGTAGCGAGCCCTGGGATTTATTAAACAACGATAAACTGGAGGTGGCTTATGGTATCTATGTGTACCACATCGAGTCAAAAGCCTCCGGCGCAGAAACTATCGGCAAACTGGCACTGATTAAATAAGGAGGCTGAGTGAGATGTTATTGAAAAAAATTCTACTCGTTTTGTTCGCCGGCCTGATCAGTGTTGCGGTTGCTCAGAATAATGCCGGTACCCGGGTCGCGCAATTTTTGAAAATCGGTGTCGGCAGCCGGGCTAACGGTATGGGCGAAGCATTTGTTGCCCTGAGTGATGATGCTTCCGGACTGTTCTGGAATCCCGCCGGAATCTCCTGGGCGCCACACGGCGAACTCATGTTTCAACATATCCAATGGATTGCCGATATGGGTTTTGATTATGTTGCTGTTATTGCTCCGGTAGCCGGATTGGGGACTGTGGGCGCTAGTATCTCAGCATTGACCATGGCTGACATGCCGGTGCGGACACCCTATCAACCCGAAGGAACTGGTGAGAAATTCTCCGCCAGCGACATGGCCATGCAGGTCACCCTGGCAAGAAATCTCACCGACCGATTCAGTATTGGATTTACGGGTAAATATATCCAGCAAAGCATTTGGCACATGACGGCCACCGGTATGGCCATTGATGTTGGTACGCTTTTCAAAACCCAATGGCGCGATATGCGGTTGGGTATGAGTATTTCAAACTATGGCTCCACCATGCAGATGACTGGTCGGGATGCCCTCGTAACCTACGATCCTGATCCTGTGGGAGATGGTAATAATCCGCTGATTCCGGCTTACCTGGCCATGGATAAATGGGACCTGCCCTTGATGTTCAGGGTGGGAGTGGCTATGGAGCTTTGGAGCCAGGGTTCATCAAAACTCACCATCGCACTGGACGCTTTGCATCCCAATGACAATTACGAAAGTTTGAATATGGGTGCCGAACTGAATATTGCCAATCTGGTCTTTATTCGGGGTGGCTGGAAAACACCCTTCGTGGAGACGAATGTGACCTCAGCTTCCGAAAATTGGGAGACCCGTGAGGAGAGTTTTACACTTGGCGCGGGTGTCAATATCCCACTAATGGCAGCGACCGGGTTGAAATTTGACTATTCGTTTGCGGACTTTGGCCGATTGAAAAATGCTCAGCGCTTTACGGTCAATCTCTATTTTTAATTGATCGTCATGGGCGAGGGACTTACCTCCGAGGATATATAAATATTGATGACGAAGGACGCGAGATTTCAATTGGTTAATGTGTTAAGTCTCCGCTATCAGTTTTTCATGGAAGCGTTACGAGAAAAATCCGGTTCATTGCCGGATTTTTTTATTTTCTGGGAGAGGGCTTTATGTTGAAAAAATCAGGGATATTCACTTTTTTGATGGTCTGGGTTTTTCCATTGTTCCTTTGGGCCGGAACAACCGGCAAAATCAGCGGATTGGTAACAGACGCTGAGACCAACGAACCCCTCATCGGTGTAAATGTGATGATCACCGATTTGGGAACCGGCGCAGCCACTGGTCTTGATGGTCGCTATGTCATCATGAATATCCCGCCGGGAATCTATGATGTCCGTTTTTCCATGATCGGGTATGAGGGCAAGAAAGTAGAAGGCAACCGCGTCATGGTTGACCTCACCACGACGCTCGATGTTCAACTCGGAACCAGCATTATCGAAGGCCAGTCTGTCACCATCACGGCAGATCGCTCCATGGTACAGGCGGACATTACCTATTCACAATCCAATATCAGCTCAGCCGAATTGAGCGCCATGCCGGTGGAAGAATTTGAGGAGGTCATTTCCCTCCAGGCGGGTGTGGTGCAAGACGCCGATGGTAACATTCACATCCGTGGCGGCCGCGCTTCGGAAGTTGGCTATATGGTTGATGGCGTTTCGGTTACCGATCCCTACAATGCGACGATGGCGGTTGAGGTTGAAAATAATGCCATTCAGGAATTACAACTTATATCCGGTACGTTCAATGCTGAATACGGACAAGCCATGTCCGGTATCATCAATATTATCACCAAGGAAGGTGATATGAAAAAATACAGCGGCACGATTGATTTCAGGGTCGGTCGCTATGCCTCCAACGATCTGAGCATCTATTTCGGCCAGATTCCGGACAGTCTGCATCAACAATCCGGAACCGATAAGGTGGATTTACTAGGCACCGGCACCGGTTTTACGCCCAAATTGTTGAATGACATTCAGGGCAGTTTTAATGGTCCCATTCCCGGGATGGGGGACAGAGCTTCATTTTACCTTTCTGGCCGATATTATCAGGGTGACGGCTATCTCTATGGTATTCGTGAATTTAACCCGGATAGCTATGTCTGGAGTGTGACGGATTCCCGGGCCATTCCCAATACGGAATTCTACCTGGATTATGCTGATGTTGGGTTGGACAACTGTTCGGATGAATACGAGGATGGCATGAATGGCTGCTCACCGACACCCACGAACAGTGGCGGTCAGGACCCCAATGGTGATAATTGGGATCCACTCTTCAATCCCAGTGGCACCGATCAGAACGGCCGGTTTGACGAAGGTGAGTTGGGTAACGGCAATTGGGATGGTGGTGACTACGTCGCCTATTATGGCGATAACATCTTGTACGATGTTCCCAGTCGCATGTGGTTTCGTGACGCTGACGGTAATGGCATTTTCGAAAGTGACAACGATTGGGATGTCACCGACAGTCTGACATTTGTGGATGCCAATGGTAACGGCATCATTGATGGCGAGATTTTTTACGATTCCAACAATGATGGCATGTGGACCAGCGATTTTGGAGATGGCAGTGTCATTTCCATGAGTCCGACGCAGCAGGTTTCACTACAGGGAAAACTGGCGTTCAAATTGACCAATCACATCAAACTCTCCATAAATACGCTTTACAGCACCACCAGCAGTGAAGGGTATTCGCATAAGTGGAAATTCAATCCGGATGGACGCGCAAGTTCATTTCGGGACAACATGAATCTCGGCATCACATTACAGCACAATCTGAGTCCAAGTACCTTTTATACCTTAAAAGCCTCCTCAGTGGTGAACATGACCCGGGGTTATCTCTTCAATATTTTCGATGTAAACTGGAGCCGTATTTTACTTAATAATTTGTTTTCGCCGGCGATCAGCAAGAGTAGCAATCTGACCCAATTTTGGTTTCCCGGCGAATCTGATGTCGATTCCGTCAAGCTGGCTCAGTATGCCGTCAACGGCGATATTTTTAACGCTTCTTCCGGTTCTAAATATTACATCGGCGGCATTTCCAGTGGCCAATCCCAGCGCATGACCCATGTGAATGTCTATAAGTTCGATCTGACAAGTCAGGTGAGTGACATTCATTTGTTGCAATTGGGAGGTGAGTATCGTCAGAATGCGATTCTGGCTCGAAGTTTTTCGATTCTATACGATCCAAATGGTCAGTATGAAATACCCACAGTCATCTGGCCCTCCATTGAACCCATCAGTGGTGACTTTGATGAACTGGCCAAATTTCCCTGGGAATTATCGGCCTATTTTCAGGATAAAATCGAGTTGAAAGATATGATCGTGAATGCCGGTATAAGGTTCGAAGTCTTTGAACCGGATGGTGGTGTTTTGTCAGACC
>MNWS01000132.1:0-9198 GCA_001872685.1 Fidelibacterota bacterium CG1_02_48_14 | reverse complement strand
GATCCGCTTAAACTCACGAATAAATACTTCGATCTGGATGGCTCCGGGACCATTACGGAAAATGAAGCGGTTGCCGGTAACGCGAAAACAACGGCTGATCGGTTGGAGTACTGGTTTAAAACGGCGAAGAAAAAATATCAGATGAGTCCCCGAATTGCTGTGGCCTACCCGATTACGGATCGCGGGGCGCTGCACTTCAGTTATGGTCATTTCTTCCAAATTCCGGCCTATTCCTACCTTTATACCAATCCGAATTTTGAGGTTGAACGGGGATCGGGGATTAGTACTACCATGGGCAATACGGACCTGGAACCCCAGCGCACCGTCCAATATGAAGTGGGTCTGCAGCAGCAAATTTCAGAGAATATTGGCATTGATATTACCGGATTTTACAAGGACATCCGGAATTTGCTGGGTTCAAAAATCGTTGATACCTTTAACGCCGGCGATTCTTACGCCTTGTATGTGAATCGTGATTATGGCAACACACGCGGCATCACCGTCGCCGTTCGCAAGCGCATGAGCGACGGATTAGCAGCCAATATTGACTATACCTTCAGTGTTGCAGAAGGCAATGCCTCCGATCCGGCCTCAGCCTATTTTGACGCGACGGCGGGAATCGAACCTGAAAAACAACTGGTCTATCTCGATTGGGATCAACGTCATACGGTGAATGGTTCAGTCACACTGAGTCTGCCTTACGATTTCACCGCCAGCTTCATTGGCTCATTCGGATCCGGACTGCCCTACACACCCAGTTTTGCCGGAACCCGGACCTCATTTGAAAATAGTGAACGCCGTCCCTCCCAAATCAATCTGGACCTCCGTGCCACCAAGTCCTTCAACATGATCGGAACTCTCTGGACATTCAATTTCAATATTTATAATCTTTTGGATCGTCGCAACGAGGTCATTGTTTATTCCGATACCGGTCGCTCCGGGTATTCATTGATACCGACCTATACACCGGAAGATCAGGGGGTTAACACCTTGTCGGAATACCTGTATCGTCCGGATTATTATTCAGCGCCCCGACAGGTCAGAGTTGGTCTATCAGCATCATTTTAATGAGGAATCCCATGAAGCTAATTTCTGCAAAATATTTTAGTCTGATAGCGCTGGTTCCCCTGTTGGTCTGGGCCGGCGGACCGCGTGTTGCCAATCAACAACCACTCCAGAAGAGAAGTTCCTGGTCCCGGTCATCCGGTTTGGGTGTTGATGCGAACAATCACGATTTGCGCAAGATCGCCTGGCACGACGGGAATCGAATTTTAACGCGGTTCTACAATTATGGAGCAATTTCCAACTGGTCCGTTCCCGGTCGTTATGATTGCGGAATTTATCCCATCGGATCAGGTCATTCGTACCTGGCCGAGTTCACTCCCTTGGTTGCGGCGCAGGTGAGAGATACGCGTGGACTTCATGCCAGTATCATCAGCGATGGTATCGTTGCCTCCGCCAAAGATATTGCGCCAAGTGGCTATCTGTACCAGTTTGAACCGGTATTGGGTTACGCCAATCCCAACGATTCACTGGTGGCTATGAGCGATGATTCTATATCCTGGCCGGATTCCTGGCCGGACAAACCCTTGGACTGGGAGGGCAAATGGAATGGTCAATATGGTCAATACAATCGTGCTGATCAGGAGAGCTATTTTCATGTTGATGATTACAACAACGATGAATTCAAATATTATCCCTTCATCCGCACCGGGTTTGGGGATTTGACCGGGTCTCTGGTGGCATTCACCCAATCCGATAGTAACAAATATGCCTATCTCACGGATCCCAATGTTGATTTCACACAAGGTGTGATTGATCGGGCCACTGCGAATGAAATAGATACGCGCGGCAGCGATCGCCCGGATGTTGTGGAAATTGTCGATGACCGTTTCTATGAAGTTGATGCCGTTTTGGACGCGCATACACTGCGACTATTCTCTGTCAAGACCACCGCTACGGTTGACATCCCGAGCGCCGGTTATACCATTTGGAATGGCATTAAACGAGGGCTGGGCATGGATCTCGGCGTTCGGGGTTACCAATGGGCGCATCCGGCAGCGGAAGATATTTTGATTTACACCTATTGGATCAAGAATCTCTCTGACAAGGATTATGCGGAATTTGTTTTTGGTATGTACGGCGATGCCGATGTGGGTGATGACGGCGACCAGGGCGATGATGACTCCATGTTCGAGACGCAAAGTGACATCGTTTACCAATGGGATCACAATATGTGGTCCAATGCCAAAGGTGGGTTCGTCCCGGCCTATTTTGGCTGGAAATATCTTGAATCTCCCGGCGATCCCCTGGACGGTATTGACAATGACGAAGACGGTATGGTGGATGAAAGCCAAATGGACGGCATTGACAACGATGGGGACTGGGATTCCCGGGTGGATGATTTGGGATCCGATGGCCTGGGTCCGCAGCATCAGGAATATACCGGACCAGATGCCGACGGAACGGAAGGAAATGGGTTACCGGATGTGGGTGAGCCCAATTTCGAGTTCACTGACAATGACGAATCGGACCAATTAGGTCTCACCAGCTTTGCAGCCGCGGCCTATCCGGCCATCAATCCGAAAGATGATGCAGCCACCTGGACGCAACTCATTCCGGGAACATTCGCGGAAATCGTCCAGACGGTTGACATTACCTTCATGTATGGGTCGGCATATTTCCAATTGCCTGTCCAGGAGGAGCGGAAATTCGCCGTGGCAATGGTTTTTGGCGAGGATTTCCCGGACATCCTCAGGAACAGTCAGACCATGCAGCAGATTTACAACAGCGATTACAATTTCGCCAAACCACCCCTGAAACCCACCGTTTCCGCGGTGGCTGGTGATCGCCGGGTGACGCTGTATTGGAATTCAAAAGCCGAACTCAGTCTGGACCCGATTTATGGCCGTGATTTCGAAGGTTATCGAATTTATCGCGCTACTGATCCCGCGTTTGCGGAGAGTTGGGTGATTACAGATGCCTATGGTAACCGGACATTCAACAAACCCATCGCGCAGTTTGATATTGTGAATGGACTCACCGGACCCCATCCCATCGGGTTGAATGGCCTGCAGATGGACATGGGAACGGACAATGGTTTGGTCCATTCCTGGACAGATACCACTGTTGAAAATGGTCAGCAATATTATTACGCCGTGGTGGCTTATGATCAGGGCTATGCGAATGACTTTTTCGACCGGGGAATCAGTGTACTGGAGAACCTCCAGGAGATCACACCCTCCGAAACGAATAAAAAAATTGAGGTTAGCGCTTCCGGGCGTGTTATTGGTTATGACACCAACACCATCGGTGTGATTCCCAATGCGCCGGCGATTGATTATATCACCCCGGAGGTGGTGGCTGATACAAGTCTGACCCTGGGCACCGGCACTTTTGAAATTTACCCGGTTGATCCGGCAGCGATCCGGAATGGCAATGACTATGAAATCCAATTCAAAGACTGGTCGAATGACGCGGTGGATAATGACGGTGACTGGCAGACCTTCACCGATGATTCGCTGTTTATTACCATGAGTCCGACATTGACCATGATTATTCCCCCAAATTCCGACACGCTCAACATCAGATTTAGCGGCAATCGTGCGAATGTCACCGGTCCGGATGTCAGGCGGTTTGCCGCCTTCGGGTATTACTGGCAGACGACAGTTGTCTCTGTGGACACTTCCAACGGAACGCCATTTTACTTTGTTACGATTCCGGATACACAGTTCGTGCAGGTTCCGACATTGGGGATTTGGAACGGCATGGAAAATCTCTATGACGACCTTGGGACGGATGGTTGTATTGATGAATACGAAGACGGTATGGGTGGCTGCCTGGACACGCTGAATGCTGCTTTTGTAGCGGGCAGCGATCCGAACGGCGATAACTGGCATCCCACCGTAAATCGAACCGGAACGCAGGCAAATGGTAAATCCGACGCCGGGGAATCGCATCTGGATATGCGCGATATTGATGAAATCATCCGTAACACCTCTTGGTACGATCTGGTGAATATAACGACGGGAACCTTGCTGCTGTCGAACCAGACCGAATTAAACGGGGAGAAACGGGGCGAGATCGTAGAGGGACTACAGATCAATTTGACCAATGATGTGATCGGTCTGGACTTGCCTGCCAGTGGTTGGTCGCGCAGTGGAATGAACCTCAGCACCCGCCTGGCACTTTTAAATTATGGTAACTTCCAGGCTGTTGCGATGCCGTTTGATTACATTGTGAGTGTTACCGAGACGGTTACCGGAATGGCAAAAAATGGCAAGCCGACGGCATTCACACTTTTTGACCAAACCAACAACAACTACTCTGAATTTATCTTTATTCCCATTGAGAATGACACGGTTGTAAAAGATGGATCCAAACTCTATCCCTACATCGAGATTGAAGGACAATCCCGCGTGGGTGTGCAGATGGAATTCATAGCCAAGGCTGCAAATGTCACCCGCATTATCAAGTGGCAGGATGTCCTGTTTTTCGGTACCGCCGATCGCGGATTGATTATGTATGATGGAGAAAATTGGCTGCCGGTGACCATAGCGGATGGACTTGGTGCGAATACAATCAACGATCTGCTGATTGACCCGTCCAATCGTCTGTGGGTGGCCACTACCGCTGGATTAAATTTACAAACGCCTTATGGCTGGGAATCCTACACGATTCCGAAAGGTGACAAGGGCGCACTAACGGAATTCAACAGCCTGACGATTGATACGGAAGGCAACCTGTGGGCTTCCAGCCCGGATGGTGTTTTCAAAACACCGCTGACCCAAATTTCCTGGACCAATTATGATGATACCTATAATGGTCTGGCACAGTTAAGTAACGTGGGTGTCGTCGCACTGGACAGTGGCGTCGTCGTGGTTGGCAGTAAAGGTCGAGGCATTAGTTTCTACCATCCTGAGTTGGATTCATTCACGGTACTCAACAAAACGAATTCCGATCTGCCTGACAATAACATTACGGTTTTGCGTCGTCGCGGCGATCGTGTCTTTATCGGGACGAAACTCCAGGGTTTTGCCGTTTACAACATCACCGACGGGGTGGTGGAATACAGCAATAAAGACAGTCTCGCGGATAAAGCGATTAATGAGATTCGCTTTGGTGCCGACAACAAGGTCTACATCGGGACAAAGAAGGGTGTTGATCTGGTGGAGTATGTGGATAAGGATAATGTGGTTTATACCGGCAGAATCTCCCGGGCAACCGACCCCGACATTTTGAGTGATGTCATTCAGGCCATTTATATCACCGACTCTGATTTCTGGTTGGGTACAAAATACAATGTGGCGCATCAGACCACACTTGGTTGGGACAATTTCAATCCTCAGCCGGGCGACCAGTATGTTGTGCGGACGACCAAGCCCTTTTCCGCACTGGACACACTTCGTTTCACAGCGTATGGTCCTGAAACCGCGGAAAATGTCACAGCATCGGCCTTGAAGAATATTGCGGTCGTTCCCAATCCTTATGTCGTCACCGCGAGTTGGGAGCCTCAGCATCTGTATTCATCAGGACGCGGAACCCGGAAGATTGACTTCATTCATTTGCCCAGCAAGTGCACCATCAAAATTTTCACCTTGAGTGGCAAGTTGGTGGATACTTTTGAACACGATGCCACGGGTGAAAATGGGGCTGAAAGTTGGGATATGCTCTCCCGGGATGGATTGGAGATCGCTTATGGAATTTACATTTTCCATGTGGATGCCCCCGGCATTGGGACTCACGTTGGCAAATTCGCAGTGATCAAGTAGGAGGCTATGATGAAAAAATTATTTATCTCCGTTGTTTTGATTGTTGCCAGTGTAACCACTTTGCCAGCACAATTTGTTACTAATGTCTCCAAAGTCGGCACGACCGGAGCGTCATTCCTGGAAATCGGTATAGGTTCCCGGGCAATGGGAATGGGTGAGGCTTATGTCGGTGTAGCCAATGATGTTACCGCACTCTACTGGAATCCCGGTGGTCTGGCCATAGTCCCTCGCAACCAGGTGACATTCATTCATACCCAATGGCTGGCAGACATTACCTTTAATCATGTGGCAGGTGCGTTTCCACTTGGGAAAATGGGGACAATTGCAGCTTCATTGACCTCCTTGAACATAGGTGAAGACAAGGTTCGGACAGTTTTTTATCCGGAAGGTACCGGTGAAATGTTCAGCGCCTCCAGTATGGCCATGAGTATCGGCTGGGCACAGCGGTTCACAGACAGATTTAGTTTTGGAGCTGCCGGAAAGTATATCGAAGAACAAATTTGGCACTCAAAAGCCCAAGCGCTGGCGGTAGACATCGGAACCCTTTTTCGCACCCAGTTCAATGACATGCGCATTGGCATGAGTGTGTCCAACTTTGGCACCAGTTTGAAAATGGAGGGGCGTGACACCCAGGTCACCCATGACATTGATGAAACGAAAGAAGGCAATAATTCCAAAATTCCGGCACATCTTGACACAGCCCCATTTTCGCTACCGCTAATTTTCCGGGTCGGTGTCGCTGGCGAGCTATACCAGGGAAATCACCAGCGGCTGACATTAGCCATTGACGCCAATCATCCCAATAACTACAACGAAAGTGTGCAGTTTGGGCTTGAGTACGCTCTTATGGATTTGATTTACCTACGTGGTGGTCAAAAATTCTACCTGAACGATGAGGATGAAAATGGTGATCCCAATTCGCCGGAAGGTTTCAGCGTCGGAGCCGGAGTCAATGTCCTGATCTCCCGGAACACGCGGTTCTATCTGGATTATAGTTTCGGCGATTTTGGCATATTGGATCGCGTACAGCGGTTTAGTGTCAATCTTGAATTTTAACGGAAAGTTCTGATGAAATATAACGGGGATTGATTGCCGGGGAATAACCGACACTCAATCCCCGGTTCTCATAGGTGAAGTATTGGTTAGTTTTATCCTTACTGGTAAAACCATATATTTATTCGAAGCACAACGAACTTTTACCGGAGCAAGGGTGTGATGATTCAACTTTTTCGCAAATTGGGTCCAATTCTGATGATCCTCATGGTGATACCATCTCTTTGTGACGGACAAATATTGGGGCTCACAAAAGCACCAGATCCTGTACGGTTCTGGATCACTAACAGTGGTGAGCCATGGGCTTTTGTGACTCAAAATGCGTTATTCCTCAAACAGGACAGCGGGTACATGCACCTGAAAGAAATTCAGGGTGTACGCCAGGCCGTCACCTCTCCCAATGGTAATTTGGTACTGCTTGCCCAACACGAACCTTACCACTCCAGACTTGCACAGTCTATGCATACCCATTTTGTGGTGATGAATCACTCCGGAAGCACGCTTTTCGAATGGGATGAGGATAATGCCGCCGATGAAACACGCTGGCAATCAGCCATCAGCAATGCGGGTTTTCTGGCGCTGATTGATCCGGGATACGCACGATTCAAACTCATCGCGCCCAATGGGAAAATCGTGGTTGAACAGAAATTGATTAAAAATGATGAAATGGCTGAAAATACGAGTGTGTTTAATCTGGAACGCAAAGGCCGGATTGGATGGATCGGTAATCGGGTTTTTGTTGTGTTGGAAAAACGCGCATTTCAGGCTGAACACGCGGCGAATGTTGAGCTGTTTGTATTTAATTCAACCGGCGAAGGTGTTGGGCAGAACCAGTTTGCATTGACGCAAATTCAAGGTGCTCTGTTTGACGACAGCGGGATTTTTGTTGCCGGTTACGACTGGTCGGACACCGACACCCAGCGATCATTCAGACATGAATTGATTCGGGTCAATCCAGAAGAAACGAATGATCGTCACCAGTGGGGAATTCCTGCGAAATCAATGTCTGTATCACCCAATGGTCGTTGGCTTGCGGTTCTGGGGGATTCCGAGCAAACCTTCAGGATCAATCTGCGTTCAGGCAAGCTTGAAAAATTCAGGTATAAAAGCGATTCAGAATTCATTCATGATCTAGCCATTAATAACGAGGGAACCATGCTGGGACTCATCGTTGGCAATGCCAATTACCATCCGTTGGAAATTTTTAAAAACAACCAGATCAAATTTATCAAATTGGTGACGGATGAGATTTTCGAAGTGAAGACCAGTGGTGTCTATCAGGACCAATTGCATCTGGAGACAGATGGGACACGATTCTATCTGGGCGATAGTCAACTCTGGCGCGAGGTCAGTCAATGAGAAACTGGTTTGGACTGCTCCTCGGGTTACCCCTGTTTTTATGGGCCAATTTTCCCTGGCCCCTGGCTCCCATGAATGAACAGCATCGGATTTCGGCAACATTTGATGAATGTCGTGAAGACCGGGACCATTTCCATAGTGGTACTGACTTGCCATTAGCCGAAGGTGGCGCTGTACTATCCATTGAGGCCGGACAGGTTACGGGTTTTGACCCTGTTGGCATCAATGCCTGGATACGCGTGGGACGGTATGCTTATGTCCATGTGACCCCCAATCCGGCATTGAATGTTGGGGATTATGTAGCCCAGGGTGCGGTGGTTGGCTGGACCAATGATCAAAATCATATTCACCTGAATGATGGCGGTGGGAGCAGTGGGTATGCCTATGCAAATTCGTTACGCGAGGGCGGCATCACACCATTCTCTGATCCTTACCACCCGCGCTCACCGGTTATCACATTCCGTATGGACGGGACGGATACACGCTTTACCGGCACTGATTTGTCGGGACACGTGGATATTTGGGCGCAGGCGGCGGATACCACCGATCTGGAATCCTCAATCGATATGAATAATGGTGTGTACAAAATTGGTTGGGCATTGTATAGCCCTGACACCGCCACTGTTCTGGAAGGTCCGTACTATCGCTTTCAATCCGATGCACTCTATTCATCCAATTACATCAACAATCTATACGCACCGGGCAGCAGCACCAGCACGTACATTCACATCGTTACAAATAGCATTTATTCCAACAGTTTCCTGAATTGCGACGCTTATGACCCCGGAAATTATGTCATCGCAGTCATATCGGCAGATACCCGCAACAATCGGGACACCACCTATGTAGCGGTTCGTTTTACCGATGAGGATTTAATGGCCCCGGACGCACCGGTATTTCAGTTTGCCGGACTGAATGATGCAGACGAGATGATGATTAAATGGCAACCGTCAGCAGCGCCCGATCTGGCTGGCTATAAGCTGTATTATTCATTCAATGGAACCAGTTGGACCAA
>MNWS01000111.1 GCA_001872685.1 Fidelibacterota bacterium CG1_02_48_14 | reverse complement strand
CGGATGTGACGGGTGTTTGTACCCTTCCTGAAGGCACCGAGATGGTGATGCCGGGAGACAAGGTGAATTTAGCGGTAGAGCTGATTTACCCGGTTGCTCTGGAGAAGGAGAACCGCTTCGCGATTCGTGAAGGTGGTCATACTGTTGGCGCTGGTGTCGTAACCGAGATTATAGAGTAGTAATTAACTCCCTTAGCGAAGGTTGAAGTCCCATGGCTAAAAAAGGTAAACGGGTCATTATCCAGATCGAGAGTACCGAAGGTACGGGCTATCGTTATGTGATGACAAAGAACAAGCAGCTTCATCCGGAGCGGGTGGAGTACAAGAAATACGATCCCAAGATCAGAAAACATGTCATCTTCAAAGAGACAAAGTAACCTGGTCCGGAAGAATGTACAGGAGAGTAGCTCAATTGGTAGAGCATCGGTCTCCAAAACCGAGGGTTGCGGGTTCGAGTCCTGTCTCTCCTGCTTTACGCTAACTCTTTGATGTTTACTACTTAGTAGAGAGCAAAAGAATTCTTATGGTACAGAAAATAAAAACCTTCTTCGAAGACGTCCAGTTTGAGTTCCAGAAAATATCATGGCCGACATCGAGTGAGCTGAAAGGCTCAACCATTATGGTGTTAACCTTGACGGGTCTCATAGCGTTGGCTCTATTTATGATTGATAAATTAATGTCTGCCCTGATTCTCGGGGTAATACTAGGACGCTAAAATGGCAGCTAAATGGTATAGCATCCGAACATTTTCCGGAAAAGAGAAAAAAGTTCGAGACATGATTCTGCACGAAGCCGAAATGGCTGGCATGAACGAATTAGTCTTGGAAGTCCTGGTACCGTCTGAAAATGTAGTGGAAATGCGGGATGGGAAAAAATATGTCCGCAACAAGGTATTTTTCCCGGGCTATATCATGATTCAGATGGAACTAAACAAGGAGACGCGATATCTGGTGGAAAACACACCGGGTGTTATGTCGTTTGTGGGTCCGCGTGGTGAACCAGCACCATTGAAGGATGAAGAAGTTCGGCGGATTTTAGGTGAGGTGGAAGACCGTGACGGCCGGGAAATATTTGGGACCGCTTTCAAAGTTGGTGACCCAATCAGGGTTGTTGACGGTCCATTTCTTGACTTTACCGGTTTCGTTCAGGAAGTGAACGAGGAGAAACAGAAAGTTAAGGTAATGGTATCAATATTTGGCCGTCCCACTCCGGTCGAATTGGATTTCCTGCAGGTGGAGCCTGAGAAGTAGGATAAAAAGGAATAAGGTTACATGGCCAAGAAAATCATCAATCAGATAAAGCTGCAGATTTCTGCAGGTGAGGCTAATCCCTCACCACCGGTTGGACCCGCACTGGGTCAGGCTGGTGTGAATATCATGGAGTTCTGCAAAGCTTTTAATGCCAGAACACAAGGCGAACGCGGCATGATCACACCGGTCGTTATTACGGTGTATGCTGACCGCTCGTTCACATTTATTACTAAAACCCCGCCTGCGCCGGTACTGTTGCGAAAAGCTGCCGGTATCCCAAAAGGATCCGGAAATCCCAATTCCGTTAAAGTCGGCAAAGTGACAAAAACACAGGTACGGGAAATCGCCCAAACAAAGATGCAAGATTTGAATGCGCACGACATTGAGCATGCCATGCTAATGATTGAGGGTACGGCGCGTAGCATGGGCATTACGGTTCAAGATTAAGGAGATGCGTTAGCATGAAGCATTCAAAGCGTTATTCAGAAATCCGGAAGGATATCGACCGGTTTGCCGAATACACCCTGGAAGACGGGATTCGGCTGCTGAAACACAGCGCCACAGCAAAATTCGACGAATCTGTCGAAATCGCAGTGAATTTGGGTGTGAATCCCAAATACGCTGATCAAATGGTGCGTGGTACGGTTTCGCTACCGCATGGAACGGGAAAAGTTACCCGCGTTCTTGTGTTGGCGAAAGGACCCAAAGCCGAGGAAGCTCAGGCTGCCGGTGCCGATCATGTGGGATTTGACGATTATATTCTAAAACTGAAGGACGGTTGGTCGGATGTTGATGTCATTATCACCACGCCGGACAATATGTCCGAGGTTGGTAAATTAGGTCGGATCCTGGGACCGCGTGGCTTAATGCCCAATCCCAAGAGTGGCACGGTTACGATGGATGTCGCGTCCGCTGTCCAGGCTTCCAAAGCTGGTCGGATTGAGTTTCGTACGGATAAATTTGGTATTGTTCATTCCAGTATCGGCAAAATTTCTTTCGCCGAAGACAAGTTGTCTGACAATATCAATGCCTTCGTCCATACCCTGGTGAGTATGCGACCCCCGGGAGCCAAGGGTCAGTACCTGAAAAAGGTTACAGTCAGCTCCACCATGGGTCCGGGGATTAAAATTGACAAATCGACGGTAAAAGCTTAAGCGCGGACTGAGGAGCATCGTTATGCCGAATACAAAAAACATACAGGCAGTGGAAGTACTCGAAGGAAAATTGAGTAAGGCCAGTTCTGCCTTTTTCACCGATTATATGGGCTTGAATTCAGCAGAATTATCAATTCTGCGTACCAAGTTTCACGAGGCAGGAATCGAATATCGGGTTGTTAAGAACACCCTAATGGCCTATACCGCCAAAAAACTCGGTTTCGAAGGCCTCGAAAATATTTTACAAGGACCCACGGCTGTTGCATTAGGATATAGTGATCCGACAGCGGCTGCGCGTGTGATCAAAGACTTCTTAAAAGGGGTGGGCAAGGTCAAAGAAAGACCGGCAGTAAAAGGCATGATCTTCGATGGTGATGTCTATGGTGCCGATAAATTTGATGTCATTGCCAATTTGCCGACCAAAGAAGAACTGTTAGCTAGGCTCTTGGGTGGGCTGCAGTCTCCAATGCAGAGCGTGATGAGTGTGCTGCAAGCTCCGATGAGAGATCTGGTTGGCGTGTTAACTTCATTAAATGAATCCAAGAATTAACCTGAGGAGGTAATTCACTCATGGCTGTAAAGCGCGAAGATGTTCTGGCCTATCTAGAAACGGCCAATATGTTGGAAATTTCCGAACTGATCAAAGATATTGAAACAAAGTTCGGTGTCACCGCTGCCGCTCCGGTAGCAATTGCTGCTGGTGCCCCGGCTGCTCCTGTCGAAGAAGTCGAAGAGCAGACCGAATTTGATGTGGTGCTTGAAGCGGCTGGCGAGAAGAAAATCAATGTAATTAAGGTTGTCCGTCAGGTCACCGGTCTGGGTTTAAAAGAAGCCAAAGACTTGGTTGATAACGCTCCCAACAAAGTGAAGGAAGCGATTGGCAAGACGGAAGCCGACGAACTGAAAAAACAGTTGGAAGAAGCTGGCGCGACTGTATCTATCAAATAAATACCATTCACACAGTTTTCTTCTGGAGAGCTCGTGGGCGAAGTGCGGCCACGAGCTTTCCAGCATAGAATTAGACGTCGTCTTTTCTCTCCACTTATAACGTTGGAGGTGGCATTTGTCACGATCAACTACTATTCAGCGACATTCCTTTTCGAGATTGGGATCGAAATTAGATTTACCGGATTTACTCGATGTACAGGTCAGTTCGTTTACTGATTTTTTACAGGAAAATATTCATCCGGAATCCCGTTCTGAGAGAGGGCTTGAAGCTATTTTTCGTTCCGTGTTTCCCATAGAGGATACACACGGTAACTATATGCTTGAATATGTTTCCTATATGATTGGGAAACCCAGGTATACCATTGAAGAATGCTTAGACCGCGGTGTTACGTTCGCGGTTCCCATAAAGGTTAAGCTGATTCTGCATGCCACCGAAGAGGGTGCAGAAGCTCAGCAATACAGCAAACATATCGAGCAGGAAATATTCTTCGGGAATATTCCATACATGACCGATCGCGGCTCGTTTATTATAAATGGTGCCGAACGCGCGATTGTGTCACAGATCCAGCGTTCTCCGGGTGTGTTCTTCGAACAAACTGAACATCCAAACGGTACACGTCTGTATTCTGCCCGACTCATTCCTTTCCGCGGTTCATGGTTGGATTTTGCTACGGATATATATGACGTCATCCATGTCTTGATTGATCGTCGCCGGAAATTCCCGGTGACACTGTTACTGCGTGCGATGGGTTACAATACCAATGCCGAAATTTTACAAGCCTTTGATGTTATTCGCGAACTTCGTTTGGCGGATAATGTCGGTTTGAAAGATTATTATGATTCACCGCTCCCGGTCGATGTCGTTAACCCCGAAACCGGTGAAGTGTTTATGGAAGCCGGTGAAAAGCTCAGTCGTGAAAAAGTTCGCGATCTGAAGCATCAGGGCATCAAAGGGGTGTGGGTAATCAAAGACCAGGGCGATCTCAAATTCGACCTCATGGCCAACACCCTGAGCAAAGACAAATCCGGCGACACGGCAGAAGCACTGAAGATTTTCTACACCGAAATGCGCGGCGGAGAACCACCGAATCTGGATATGGCGGACAAATTCCTGTTCCGTCTGTTCTTCGATCCTAAAAAATATGATCTCGGTGAAGTCGGTCGCTACCGGATGAACAAAAAGTTTGGAATTGATGTGCCGATGGAACAGCGCGTGCTGACCAAAGACGACCTCATCATGACCATTAATTATTTGATCGAAATGCGCAAGGGTGAACGTGGTACGGACGATATTGACCACTTGGGCAACCGGCGGGTACGCACCGTGGGCGAGCAGATTGGCAATCAGTTCTCAGTCGCTCTCACTCGCATGGCGCGCACAATCAAAGAGCGGATGAATGTCCGTGATACTGAGAATTTAACCCCTCAGGATTTGATCAATTCACGAATTGTGACATCCGTGATCAACTCGTTCTTTGGCACGAACCAGCTCTCGCAGTTTATGGATCAAACCAATCCGCTTACTGAGATTACGCATAAACGCCGCCTGTCCTCACTCGGGCCGGGTGGATTAACCCGTGAACGCGCCGGATTCGAAGTTCGGGATGTTCACTATACACATTATGGTCGGTTGTGCCCCATCGAAACCCCGGAAGGTCCGAACATCGGACTCATTTCATCGCTGTCAACTTATGCCGTGGTGAATAAGCTGGGTTTCATTGAGACGCCATACCGCAAACTCATTAATCACAATGGTAAAGCTCGTGTCACCAAGCAGATCGAATACCTTTCGGCTGATGATGAAGACCGGGCCATGATCGCCCAGGCGAACACCGTTATTGATGAGAATAGCTATGTTGTCGAAGATCCGGTCCGGGTTCGAATCCGCGGTGACTTCCCCATGGTCAGTCCACAGGAAGTAACCTACATGGATGTCTCCCCGTTGCAGATCGTATCACCGGCAGCTGCATTAATTCCCTTCCTTGAAAATGACGATGCGAACCGTGCCCTGATGGGTTCGAATATGCAGCGCCAGGCTGTCCCCTTGTTATGGCCACAAGAGCCAATCGTGGGTACCGGCTTCGAGGAAATTGTTGCCCGTGACAGCCGCTCCATGTTAATGGCCGGTGTCAAAGGCATTGTGAAAAAAGCCTCGGCTGACGAAATCGTCATCAAGGTCGCGAAACGGGTTGACCAGGAAATTACACTGGAAGAGCAACCCGGATTTGTCTCCTACAACCTGAAAAAATTCGCCCGGAGCAATCAGGATACAGCCATCAATCAGCGTCCGTTGGTTGAGGTTGGCGATAAGGTTAATGTTGGTGATCCTCTGGCAGACGGGATGAGTACCCACAACGGTGAACTTGCCCTGGGTCGCAATGTCATGGTAGCCTTCATGCCCTGGCGCGGATACAATTTTGAAGACGCCATCGTCCTTTCAGAAAAGCTGCTGAAAAATGATTATTTCACCAGTTTGTACATGAAAGAGGTGGAGCTGGAGGTTCGGGAAACCAAGCGTGGTGAAGAAGAACTCACGCGTGACATTCCGAATGTGAGTGAAAAAGACACGCGCAATCTCCAGGAAAATGGCATCATTCGCGTCGGCGCGGAAGTGACCTCGGATGACATTCTCATCGGTAAGGTGACGCCGAAGGGTGAAACCGATCCGACACCGGAAGAAAAGCTTTTGAGGGCGATTTTCGGCGAAAAAGCCGGTGACGTCAAAGATGCTTCCAAGCGCGCTGAACCGGGTATTAATGGCGTTGTTATTGATACCAAGTTGTTCACACGCAAAGGTCGTGAATCCCGGAAAGAAGAAAAACGCAAGTTGGATTCACTCCGGCAAAAATCAACACTGGATAAAGCCAGTTTGACCAAACGTCGCAATGAAAAATTGAATCTGTTGCTTACGGGACAAATCACTGACCTGGCCGTTGATCGTAATGGTCGCCCGGTTGTGAAAGCCGGTTTGGTTTTGGACAAAGAGAGTATCGCGGCACTGAATGTGGAGCGGATTGATCGGTCCAAACCTATCGTCAAGGACGAAGAAGTCAATGCAAAAGTCGTTGCCTTACTGAACGAATACGACCGTCTGTATAATGACATTGAACAGACGTATGAGAACGAGGTCTACAAGCTGAAGGTCGGCGACGATCTGCAGCCTGGTGTGATTCAATTGGCGAAGGTTCTGATTGCCACGAAGCGTAAGATTTCCGTCGGTGACAAAATGGCCGGGCGACATGGTAACAAGGGTGTGGTTGCGGCGATTGTGCCGGAAGAAGATATGCCCTTCATGCCTGACGGCCGACCTGTTGACATCGTATTGAATCCACTCGGCGTGCCCTCCCGTATGAATTTGGGACAGCTCTACGAAACCATGCTCGGTTGGGCCGGTGACATTCTGGGTGTCCATTATGAAACCCCGGTCTTCGACGGTGCCACGGTGGAAGATGTCCAAACTGAAATGAAAAAAGCCGGCTTGCCGGCAACCGGCAAAACCCAACTTATCGATGGTCGTACAGGTGATTTTATTGAAAATCCAGTGGCTGTTGGCATTATCTACATGATGAAGCTGAGTCACCAGGTTGATGATAAGATTCACGCCCGCTCCACCGGTCCTTACTCACTTATCACGCAACAACCTTTGGGCGGTAAAGCTCAATTCGGTGGACAGCGGTTTGGTGAAATGGAAGTATGGGCGTTGGAAGCATATGGCGCCGCACATACCCTGCAGGAAATGCTCACGGTCAAGTCAGATGATGTGGAAGGCCGCTCTAAGTTGTACAATGCAATCGTCAAGGGCGAGAATATGCCCGAGTACGGTACACCAGAGTCCTTCAATGTCCTTTTGCGTGAAATGCGGGGATTGGGTTTAGACGTCGAACTCAAATAAAAGGGGTAATCCTTTGATTAATAAAACATTCAACGATTTTTCCGAAATCACCATTCGGCTGGCTGCGCCTGAGAAAATTCTCAACGAGTCCCATGGTGAGGTATTAAAACCGGAGACCATTAACTACCGCTCCTACAAACCGGAAAAAGATGGCTTGTTTTGCGAGCGCATTTTTGGACCTGTGAAGGACTGGGAATGCCATTGCGGCAAGTATAAACGGATTCGGTACAAAGGAATTATCTGTGATCGCTGTGGTGTGGAAGTTACAAGGAAAAAGGTTCGTCGGGAGCGCATGGGACACATTACCCTTGCTGTACCCGTGGTCCATACCTGGTACCTGCGTTCGATTCCCTCCACACTTGCGCATACATTGGGAATATCCACCAAGAATCTTGAACGCATCATCTACTACGAATCCTACGTGGTGATTTCGTCCGGAAAAGCGGATGTTCATGTCGGCGACATTCTCGATGAAGAAGAATTTATCGAACTGGATGCCGTCTATGGACCGGACGCTGTTGGTGCTGATGAAGAAAATGTCTTCGTGGCAAAAACCGGCGGAGAAGCCATTCGTCAGATGCTTCAGGATCTTGATATAAAAAGGACGATGACTGAGTTGAAAGGGATCGTTGAGACGACCCGCAGTGCCCAGAAAAAATCTGATGCGCTGAAACGACTCCGGATCATCAAGGCTTTCGATACACCCGCCAATGAAGTTCCCAATCGGCCGGAATGGATGATCCTGACAGTTTTGCCGGTGATTCCGCCAGAATTACGCCCACTGGTTCCTCTGGATGGTGGTCGGTTTGCGGCGTCTGATTTAAATGACCTCTACCGCCGTGTCATTATCCGTAATAATCGTCTGCGTCAATTGATGGAAATCAAAGCGCCGGATGTCATTTTACGGAACGAAAAACGCATGCTCCAGGAATCGGTTGACGCACTGTTTGATAACAGTCGCAAACTGAGTGCTGTACGAAGTGGTACCCGTCGTCCGCTGAAATCCTTGTCGGACATGCTGAGTGGTAAGCAGGGGCGGTTCCGTCAGAACTTGTTGGGTAAGCGCGTTGATTATTCCGGTCGTTCGGTCATCATCGTCGGACCGGAATTGAAACTGCACGAATGTGGTCTCCCCAAGGAGATGGCAATTGAACTTTTCAAACCACATATCATTTCCGAGCTCCTGGTGCGCGGATACGCCAAGACACCCAAGCAGGCGAAAGTTGCCGTGGAACGCAAGGTTCCGGAGATCTACGATGTCCTTGAGTTTGTCGTAAAAGATCATCCGGTTATGCTGAACCGTGCGCCGACCTTGCACCGTTTGGGTATCCAGGCATTTCAGCCGATTCTGGTAAATGGCCGTGCCATTCGTCTGCACCCCCTCGTTTGTTCAGCGTTCAATGCTGACTTTGATGGTGACCAGATGGCGGTTCACCTGCCTATTTCGCCGGAAGCCCAGGCCGAAGCGCGTTTGTTGATGCTCTCGAGTCACAACATTCTCCACCCGGCACATGGTAATCCAATTACAATCCCATCGCAGGATATGGTTCTCGGTACCTACTACATCACCAAAGCACGCCCTGGCGTGGTTGGTGAAGGGATGATTTTCGGTTCAGAGAATGAAGCCATGATGGCTGTTGAAAATAAATATGCCAGTCTGCATGCCAAGATCAAGGTTCGCCGGAATGGTGTTATCCTTGAAACCACGCCGGGTCGGATTTTATTCAACCGGGCGATGCCTGAAGGCGCAGACTATGTCAATGAATTAATCACCAAAAAACGCCTCGAACGCGTTATTGGTGATGTCTTCAAAATACACGGTAATTTCCAGACGGTTCAATTCCTGGATCGCTTAAAGACGCTTGGGTTTGAATATGCCACGCGCTCCGGTGTTTCCATTGGAATCTCGGATGTTATCGTACCGGGTAAAAAGCAGGAATTACTGGATCGTGCTTTCCGTGAAGTTGGCCGCGTCATTGAAGCGCGTAAAAATGGCTTACTCACTGAGGGTGAACGATACAACAAAATCCTCGACATCTGGACCCATACAACCAATCAGGTTGCCTTCCACATGATGGAAGAAATGAGAACCGATCAGGATGGTTTCAACTCGGTCTTTATGATGGCGGATTCAGGCGCTCGTGGTTCTCAGGACCAGATCAAGCAGTTGGCGGGTATGCGTGGTTTGATGGCCAAACCCCAAAAATCCATTAAGGGTGGCCACGGTGAAATTATTGAAACGCCGATTACCTCCAATTTCAAGGAGGGCTTGTCGGTTCTGGAGTACTTCATCTCCACACACGGTGCGCGTAAAGGTTTGGCTGATACGGCGTTGAAAACGGCTGATGCCGGTTACCTGACGCGTCGTCTGGTAGATGTGGCGCAGGATGTGGTGATTCGCGTGATCGATTGCGGAACCATCAATGGTATCGATGTCACTGCTCTGAAACAGGGCGAAGATGTTATCGAGCCGTTGCGTGACCGTATTGTCGGCCGTGTTATTCAGGAAGACATTTACGATCCGCTGTCAGACGATTTGATCGTTGAAGCCGGTACACTTTTGACCGAAGATCTGGCAGACAAAATTCAGGATTCAGGCGTCGAAGCTGCCAGAATCCGGTCGGTGCTTACTTGCGAAAGTGAATTCGGTGTCTGCGCCAAATGTTACGGCCGTAATCTGGCAACCGGTAAGTTGGTGAACATTGGCGAAGCGGTGGGGATCATGGCTGCCCAGTCCATTGGTGAACCAGGTACACAGTTGACTCTGCGTACTTTCCATATCGGTGGTACAGCGGCGCGTATTATTGAAGAGAGTGAATTACGGGCTAAATTTGCCGGTAAAATCCAATTCGCATCATCATTGAAACGCACTCAGATTTCAGATAATGGCGACGAGATCGCATTGGTAAGAAATTCGTATCTCGAGATTCTGGACGGTGATAATCGCACACTTTCAAGAGCGACAGTGCCCTACGGTGCGACACTTGCAATCCGGGATGAAGCGGTGGTGAAGAAAGACGATGTCTTGTTCCGCTGGGATCCCCGGGTGGATCTGATTCTCGCGCATAGCGACGGTTTTGTCCATTTCGTTGAAATGGAAGAGGATGTCACCTATACGGTTGAATCCGGTGAGACGGGTCGTAAAGAACGCACCATTATTGATGCGCGTGACAAGAAAATGTCGCCGCGTATCGAGTTACTGGACAAAGACGGCGTGGTGGTGATGAAAGAAATCGTTCTGCCCGTTGGTGCTGTGTTCATGGTTGATGATGGTGAGCAGGTAGAAGCTGGTCGGACACTGGCCAAGATCACGCGTGAAAAGGTGAAAACCCGGGACATCACCGGTGGTTTACCGCGGGTTGCGGAACTTTTCGAAGCGCGTAATCCCGTTGACCCTGCTGTCGTCACGGAAGTCGATGGTTTCGTTAGCTACGGTGAACTGAAGCGTGGCGTTCGGACGATTTATGTTGAAACACCTGAAAATGTGAAATACGAGTATACGATTCCTTACGGCCGCCATGTCATCGTCCATGATGGCGACATCGTGCACGCGGGAGATCGTCTCTGTGAAGGTCCGATTGCACCGCGGGATATTTTGAATATTCGTGGAGAGCGTCAGGTTCAGGAATATTTGGTGAATGAAATTCAGGAAGTGTACCGTCTGCAGGGTGTGCGTATTAATGACAAGCATATTGAAGTCATCGTGCGCCAGATGATGCAGAAGGTCAGGGTTGAATCACCGGGTGATTCTAACTTCTTGCCTCAGGACAAAATTAATCGCCATGAATTCCGACTGGTGAATGAGGCAATTCTGCAACGTGTTGTTGTGGAGAATGCCGGCGATTCCGAATACATGGAAAATCAGCTTGTTGACCGGAATGAAATTCTCGCGTCTATTGAACGAATGAAGAGTGAGGGTGGCGATATTCCGAAATTTCGGGATGCAGACCCTGCCACACACACGCCATTGCTGCTGGGAATTACACGAGCTTCTTTGAATACGGAAAGTGTTTTCTCTGCTGCGTCATTCCAGGAGACGACACGGGTACTCACGGATGCTGCCATCCACGGCAAACGAGATTTGCTGCGCGGTCTGAAGGAAAATATCATTGTAGGACGACTCATTCCGGCTGGAACGGGTCTTAAAAAATTCACTTCAATAACAGTTGACGGTCCCAGCAACGAAACGGCTTTGCAGATTTTGGAAGCTCAAAAAGTTCGGGAAGAGCAAAAACGAGCTGTTATGCGTGAAGTTGAAGAGCATGAAGAAGCTGTCTAAAATGCGCTTGACTGACCTATGGTCTCGGGTTATTATTGGCGGCTTTTTAAAAGGAGTATGAATGCCAACGATTAATCAGCTAGTGCGTAAAGGTAGAAAAGCCCAGTCGCGCAAGCCGAAAGCACCAGCGTTAAAGAGTAATCCCCAAAAAAGAGGGGTTTGCACACGCGTCTACACAACCACCCCGAAGAAACCGAATTCGGCTCTGCGGAAGGTTGCACGCGTTCGCTTGGTTAATGGTATGGAAGTAACAGCTTACATTCCGGGTGAAGGTCACAATTTACAGGAGCACTCAATCGTCTTGATTGAAGGCGGTCGTGTGAAGGATTTACCGGGTGTAAGATATCATATCATACGCGGAACACTGGATACATCGGGTGTTGACAAGAGGCGTCAGAGCCGCTCCCGATACGGCGCCAAACGGCCTAAATAAGTGGTGATATAAAATGCGCAGACGCAAAGCAGTAAAAAGAAGAGTCATGCCGGATCCCATTTATGGAGATTCGATGGTGGCAAAATTTATCAACAATCTCATGCGAAGAGGCAAAAAGGGTCTGTCTGAACGGATTTTTTACACCTCGCTTGAAATCGTTAAACAGCGGACCAAAAAAGATGGTCTCGACATTTTCCGCAAAGCAGTGGAAAATGTTGCTCCTGTGGTTGAAGTTCGTTCGAAACGGGTTGGTGGTGCCACTTATCAGGTTCCTGTAGAGGTTCGCTCGGATCGTCGGACAGCGCTGGCTCATCGTTGGATTATTCATTATTCAAAGAATCGTTCCGGTAAAACAATGGCCGATAAATTAGCAGCCGAGTTGATCGCTGCAGCCGGTGGTGATGGTGGTGCTGTTAAGAAACGGGAAGAAACCCACCGAATGGCTGATGCGAACAAAGCCTTTGCTCATTTTCGCTAATAAATAGCATTTCGAAGGATTATCAGGTAGAAATTGAAGGCAGTTGATTTAAATAAAGTTCGCAATATTGGCATCATGGCTCACATTGATGCCGGTAAAACAACCACGACCGAGCGTATTCTTTACTATACCGGCCGCTTGCATCGAATCGGAGAAGTCCATGACGGTGCAGCAACGATGGACTGGATGGAGCAGGAGAAGGAACGCGGCATTACAATTACCTCTGCCGCAACGACTGTCTTCTGGAAAGAGCATCGCGTCAATATCATTGACACCCCCGGACACGTGGATTTTACAGTTGAGGTCGAGCGCTCACTGCGTGTGTTGGATGGCGCAGTTGCCCTGTTTTGTGCCGTCGGTGGTGTAGAACCCCAGAGTGAAACGGTTTGGCGCCAGGCAGACAAGTACGGCGTACCACGCATTGCTTTTGTCAATAAAATGGATCGCGTTGGCGCTGATTTTTATAATGTCCTGGACATGATTAAGAAGCGTCTGGGCGCGAATCCTGTTCCAATCGTGTTACCGATTGGTGCGGGTGAACTGTTCAACGGCCTGGTTGATTTGATCTCCGAGAAGTCCATTCTTTATAATGATGGATCTTTAGGCGCACATTTCGAGTACGGTGAAGTTCCGAAGGATATGCTGGAGATCGTCAAGGAACATAGACATCACCTGATGGAAGAGGTCGCCTCATACGACGATGCACTTCTTGAGAAGTATCTGGAAGGTGAGGAGCTGCCCGAAGATGATGTGAAGGCGGCGATTCGAAAGGCAACACTTGACGGTGCCATGATTCCTGTGTTCTGCGGTTCAGCGTTCAAAAATAAAGGTGTTCAACGCTTGTTGGATGCTGTGTTGGACTATCTGCCATCTCCTGTTGATTTGCCACCTGTTGAAGGTGTTGATCCGGATGATGTGGAGAAAAAAGTCTTGCGTCATCCCCGTCTCGATGAACCATTCTGTGGATTAGCATTCAAGATCATGACCGATCCGTATGTGGGTAAATTGACTTTTTTCAGGGTCTATTCAGGTCAGATCAAAACAGGCGAAACTATCCTGAACACCAACCAGGGCAAAAAAGATCGAGTTGGTCGTCTGCTGGTGATGCATGCCAATAAGCGCGAAGATCGTGACTTTTTGGATGCTGGGGAAATTGGTGCGATCGTCGGATTGAAAAATGTCCGTACCGGTGACACACTTTGTGCTTTGAAGAGTCCTATTCTCCTGGAGTCCATGGAGTTCCCCGAACCCGTTATCTCTGTTGCCATTGAACCGGAATCGAAGGCGGATAATGACGCCTTGTCGGTAGGTCTGTCGAAGCTTTCCGATGAAGATCCGACATTTCATGTCAATATTGATCACGAAACCGGACAAACGATTATTAAAGGTATGGGCGAGTTGCACCTCGAAATTATTGTCGATCGCTTGTTGCGTGAGTTCAAAGTTCACGCTCGGGTTGGTCGTCCACAGGTAGCATATACCGAAGCCATTACCAAAGAAGTTGAACAGGAGACGCGCTTCATCCGCCAGTCGGGTGGTCGTGGTCAGTATGGTCACGTAAAAATCAGAGTCCGTCCCAGTGAACTTGGTAAGGGCTATATTTTTGAGAATAAAATTATTGGAGGTGTTATCCCTCGGGAATACATCCCATCCATTGATCGTGGTATCAAGGAAGCCCTGAAGAACGGTGTTCTGGTTGGCTATCCCATTGAAGATGTCCACGTCGAATTAATTTTCGGAAGCTATCACGATGTTGATTCATCAGAAATGGCTTTCAAAATTGCAGGTTCCATGGCAATTCAGGAAGCATGTAAAAAGGCTTCACCTGTTTTAATGGAGCCAATCATGCAAGTAGAGATTGTCGTACCGGAAGAGTACTTAGGCGATGTTATGGGGGATGCCACCTCTCGCCGTGGTCAGATTCAGGGTATGACACCGCGCAAAGATGCACAAGTCGTTGAGGTTTTTGTGCCGCTGGCCAATATGTTCGGTTACTCGACCGATTTGCGCTCACTGACTCAGGGTCGTGCTGTCTATTCAATGCAGTTCCACCATTACAATCAGGTGCCCAACAGCGTTGCGGATGAAATTTTAGAGAAAGTTAAAGGAAAAAAATCCTAGCTAGGGGTTTGGAGGACTTTCATGGCAAAGCAGAAATATGAACGTAAGAAGCCACATGTCAATGTAGGCACAATCGGCCATGTTGATCATGGTAAGACGACATTAACAGCAGCGATCACCGCGGTATTAGCCCGTACGGGT
>MNWS01000032.1:14188-14594 GCA_001872685.1 Fidelibacterota bacterium CG1_02_48_14 | reverse complement strand
CAGAAACCCAACCAACTCATCATGGTCAATATATCCGCTAGCTGTGACCACCATATTTTCAGGATAATAATGGGTATGGCGATAGTCGTCCAACTTTGATTTTGAAAATTCTTTGATCGTCTCTTCAAATCCAATTACAGGTCTGCCCAGACCAGAGTTCGGAAAAACATGATCTTCAAAAGCATCAAAAACGACTTCCTCGGGAATGTCCTGACCATCGTGTAATTCATCCAGAACGACACCGCGTTCCCGCTCCAGTTCTTCCGGAGGGAAAGTCGGATTCAACATAATGTCTGTCAAAAGCGAAACAGCAATTTCCAGGTGTTGTTGAAGAAAACGAGCATAGAAACAGGTATAATCTTTGGATGTCATGGCATTCACCATCCCCCCAACACTTTCCAATGCC
>MNWS01000032.1:13691-14132 GCA_001872685.1 Fidelibacterota bacterium CG1_02_48_14 | reverse complement strand
AAAATGAGAAATCCCGCTGATGTCAGCGGGCTCATATCGACTTCCGGTCTTAACCCAAATGCCCAAGGCCACGGAGCGAACGGTCGGCACATGTTCTGAAACAACACGCAAACCGTTCGCTAACACCGTATCCTTGCGCTTAAGCGCTTCTAAATTAATACCGACGGCCTCCGCGGTTACCACCCCGGTCACGATCACGATCGCCGCCGCGCCCGCGTGGACCACTATCACGCTTTTCACGCGGTGGTGGCTCGACATAACCTTCAGGTCTCTCCAGGAACACTTTGTGACTCAGATTCATACGACCCATGTCGTCAATTTCCATCAGTTTCACTTTGAGTGTGTCACCAATATTAACCACATCCTCAACACGGTTCACGTGACCCCATGCCAATTCACTGATATGCACCAAGCCATCACGACCGGGCAGGATATTCACGA
>MNWS01000032.1:0-13682 GCA_001872685.1 Fidelibacterota bacterium CG1_02_48_14 | reverse complement strand
ATTGCATGATTCTCACAACTTTGCCTTCGAACTCTTCCCCTACTTCCGGTGAGCGAACCAAATTGTAGACATACTTTTCGGCAGCTTCACAATGGGCTGTGTCCGGAGCATAAATGAAGACCGTTCCGTCCTGATCAATATCAATTTTCGATTCAGTCGCGGCACAGATTTCTTTAATGGTCTTGCCTCCGGGTCCAATGACATCACCAATCTTGGAAACAGGAATCTTCAGCGTGATGATTCTCGGCGCATACTGAGAGATATTCTCCCGTGAAGCGGGTAATACAGCTTCCATTTTGCCGATGATATGCAGACGGCCCTCTTTAGCCTGAGCCAAAGCCTGACGCATGACATCCTGGTTGATTCCATCGATCTTCAGATCCATCTGAATGGCCGTAATGCCATCTTTGGTCCCTGCAACCTTGAAATCCATATCGCCGTAATGGTCTTCGTCACCGAGAATATCTGACAAAACAGCGATTTTATCGCCTTCTTTGATCAATCCCATGGCGATACCGGCAACGGTACGAGGTATTGGAACACCAGCGTCCATCAAAGCCAATGACCCTCCGCAAACGGTGGCCATTGAGGATGATCCGTTGGATTCCAGCACTTCCGAAACAATACGGAGCGTGTAAGGAAACTCATTTTTATCCGGCATGAATGACTTCAATGAGCGTTCGGCAAGATTACCATGACCTGTTTCCCGACGGCTTGTACCTCTCAAAGGACGCGTTTCACCGACACTGTAGGGCGGGAAATTATAGTGCAACATGAAGGACTTGGTTGTCTCGGGTTGCTCGATATTATCCAGAATCTGTTCGTCCAGTTTCGTACCCAATGTCGCCACAACCAAGGCCTGGGTTTCACCGCGGGTAAACAGCGCGGAACCATGGACGCGAGGTAAGACATTGACCTGGACATCAATGGGGCGAATATTGGTTAATCCGCGGCCATCAATCCGGACTTTGTCGTTAACGATATGCTGACGCACATTTTTCTTCAGACGATTGCTGAAGATTTCATGAATCAGTTTTGCCTGTTCCGGATAGGTCTCGGTGAACTGGTCCTGAATCTCTTTTTCGTAATCATCACGACTGGTATAACGATCATGTTTGTCCGTTGTCGTATTCAGCACCGTGAGACGGGCTTCATCAATGGCTGCATCAACAGCCTTTGTGATTTCGGCCTTCATCGGGTCAACTTCAACGGTCCGTTTGGTTGGATTGATCTCTTTTATCAGTTCAAGTTGGAAATCAATGACCTCTTTGATTGATTTTTGTGCAAATTCAATGGCACCAACCAATTCTTCTTCACTGATTTCCAGCGATTCACCCTCCACCATGACCACATCCGTGGCGGTGCCGGTGACAATGACATCCAGTTTGGAGTCAACCAACTGTTGAAATGTTGGATTAAGAATATACTGACCATCAATCATCCCGACCCGCACCGCAGCGACAGGTCCACTCCAGGGAATGTCGGAAATGCTAAGTGCGACAGAGGCACCTAAAGTACCCAGAATATCGGCAGGATTCTCTCCGTCTGCTGAGAGCACGGTAATTAAAACCTGTGTCTCTGCCATGAAATCTTCCGGAAACAGAGGCCGTATCGGGCGATCTGTCAGGCGCGAGGCGAGAATTTCCTTATCGGAAGGACGCCCTTCGCGTTTAAAAAAGCCACCGGGTATTTTTCCACCGGCATATGCTTTTTCACGATATTCAACCTGTAAAGGGAAAAAATCGCGGCCTGCGTCTTGTGTTTTAGCAGCAGTCACAGCGACTAAGAGCGATGTCTCGCCATATTGTACATAAACGGAACCGGAGGCTTGTTTGGCCATTAAACCGGTTTCCAAAATGAGAGGTCGCCCCCCCAAATTCATTTCTTTACGAATCAAAAAACCTCCTACGACTTACTTACGGATACCAAGCTTTTCAATTAAAGCCTTGTAGCGCTGGTAGTCTTGTTTCATCACATAATTCAACAAACGGCGGCGTTGTCCAACCATTTTGAGGAGGCCGCGGCTTGTGTGATGATCTTTTTTATTAACCTTGAGATGCTCGGTCAAACGCTTGATGCGCTCGGTCAAGATAGCGACCTGGACTTCCGACAAACCCGTGTTGGTTTCGCTTAGTCCATACTCTTTGATGATCGCAGTTTTTTCGTCTTTGGTGAGTGTCATAACTCCTCCTATTTAGCAAACTTTATATGTTCTTGATGATTTCTAAACATGCCACTCTATCCTGTTCTAATTGGGTCATTAAATCCTGAGGACTGGCGAAGGTCTTCTCTTCCCGGATTTTCTGATAAAATTCAACCAGTATCTCCTGATGATATAAGGAGTCCCGGTCACCTTTCCAATCAAACAAGTTTATTTCAACCACATCGTGGCTCAAATGGTCTTCAAATGTCGGTCGAATCCCGATATTGCACATGCCATATCGTTTCAAACCAGCTACGGTAGCTTTCGCGAGATAAACGCCCCGGGGCGGAATTAATTTATTTTCAATTTTCGGCTGAATATTGGCGGTTGGAAAATTCAACTTATGACCACGCCCGGCACCTCTCACGACTTCACCAAACAGCGTGTAGGAATGCCCCAACAGGCGATTCGCTTTTTCAAGGTCATTGTTTTGTATGGCATCGCGAATATTGGTACTACTCGTGGGTTCATCGTCATATTTGATGGGACCAATTGAGGTCACTTCAAATCCATACGATTCGCCACAGGCTTTTAAAAAATCAAAATCACCAACCCGATCATGACCAAAACGATGGTCGTGACCAATGACTACATGCCTGACATTCAGCGTGTTAACCAATATATCTTCAACAAATTGTTGGGCTGTCATTTCCGAAAAGCCGGCTGTAAAATCAAGCACCAGAAAAATGTCAATATCGAACAATCGGGTGATGAGGAATTCTTTTTCCTCCAATGAGGATAGTATCCGAATAGGTCGTTTATCTTTGGCACGCAGTAATATTTGCGGGTGCGGATCAAATGTCAAAACCACACTTTTGTAGCCATTCATGGTGGCGATTTTCTCAGTCTCCTGCAAAAGCGCCTGATGCCCCCGATGAATACCATCAAAACTGCCAATCGTGACAACAGAACCGACGGAGGTGTCAGCCAATTCTATGCGGCGCAGGATTTCCATCGTTCCTCAAAAGTTGTAATCGATTCAGCATCTTCAACCACAAATTCACCAATCGCCAGTCGGCGTAGTGCCGTCAGATGACCAACTGTCCCAACCGACACCGCAATATCCTCTGCCAATGTCCGGATATATGTCCCCTTACCACAATGAACTTTCATGGTAAAGTTCGGCAGTTGCATATCAATCAGTTCTATGGAAAAAATCGAAATCGGATGCGGCTCACGCTCTACCGTCCTGCCTTTGCGGGCAAGTTTGTACAAGGTTTGTCCATTGACTTTTTTCGCAGAAAACATGGGTGGTACCTGGAAAATATCCCCAACGAATGAACCAAAATTTGATTCGAGTTCCGCCCGTGTCATATTGGGAACAGTATCCTCAGAAATCACACTTCCCGTATAGTCACCCGTGTCGGTCTGACTGCCAAGGCTGACAGTCGCGACATAAACTTTTCTTAAATCAGTGAAAGTTGTCTGGAGCTTGGTTTGACTCCCTGTGAGCACCAGCAGAACACCTGTGGCGAATGGATCGAGCGTGCCGGCATGTCCCACTTTCTTGATATGCGTGATTCCCCGGACTTTCTTGACCACATCAAAACTGGTCCAACCAATCGGCTTATCAATGTTGAAAACATTGTCTGCAGTCAGATTCAATTCAGTTCAATTTCCGTATAATTCGGTTCATGTGATCCAGGTAAGCCATCGTATCATCTATAAAAAAACGCATTTCAGGAACATACTTCATGGGTACTTCCTGCCCGATATGAAACCGGAACCGACTTTTATGATTTTCCAGAATTGCCAGGCTGGCCTTGACTTTTGCCTCATCCCCAATAATCGAAAAGTAAATTGAAGCGATCTTCAGATCTTCGCTCATTTTCACATGACTCACAGTGACGAATCCGGGTGTGGCTTCAGTCATCGAACGAGCTAGAAATTCAGCAGCTGCAGCTTGAATGGCTTTTGAAACCTTTTCTTTACGGGAATTTCCCATTTATGCCGATGCGTTACACCTGAAGTGTTCGCTTCTGCTCCTCAACCGTATAAAATTCCAGAATGTCTTCGACTTTTAGCTTATCAAAACCCTTAACCGCGATTCCGCATTCGTTTCCTTCAATGACCTCTTTGACATCATCCTGGAAACGCTTCAATGAGCCTAGCTCGCCCTCAAATACAACCCGATCCTCGCGTTTGACCCGGACATGTGCCGATCGTATTGCGACACCTGAGGTAATTTTGGATCCGGCGATATTGCCCAGTTTAGGAACCTTAAAGAGCTGCAAAATTTCGGCTGTACCAATGATTTTTTCAATGCGCTCCGGTTCAAGCATTCCTTCCAGCGCCTTGCGAATGTCTTCGACAGCATCGTAAATGATGGTGTAATTTCTCACCTCAACGCGCTCGGATTTAGCCAAAAGTCTGGCTTTGCTGTCACTGGTGACGTTAAACCCAATGATTACAGCGCTCGATGTGGAAGCCAGGAGAACATCAGATTCTTTAATCATACCAATGCCTTTGTGCTTGATACTCACGGCAACTTCATCATTGGAAAGTTTCATGAAAGAATCTGCCAATGCTTCAATCGAGCCGTCCACATCACCCTTCAACACGATGTTAAGCTCTTTAACCTTGCCTTCGGCAATTTGCCTTGAAATCTCATCGAGCGTTTGCAGACGCATCCGCTTAAAGTCCTGTTCACGCTTGACTTGCTGACGCTCGAGACTGATTTCTCTGGCCTTTTTCTCGTTTTCAACGACTAAAAATTTATCGCCGGCACGCGGTACATCACTAAAGCCTAAAATCTGAACAGGCGTTCCAGGACCGGCATCTTTAATCCGTCCGCCACGTTCATTCAATAACGCCCGGACTTTACCCGAATAATCACCGCAAACAAAGGCATCGCCTGTATGCAGTGTACCGCGATCGATTAAAATCGTCCCCACGGCACCGAGACCTTTGTCAAGTCTGGATTCAATAACAACGCCACTTGAACGCGCGTCCGGATTGGCCTTCAACTCCATGATCTCAGCCTGGAGTAGGATGACTTCCAACAAATAAAGGACATTTGTTCCCTTTTTCGCCGAAATCTCAACATCGGGGAATTTACCACCCCAACTTTCCACCAGAATATCGCGCTCGGCTAACTCCCTGCGTACTTTTTCCGGGTCTGCGCCTGGCTTATCAATTTTATTGATGGCGAAGATCATCGGAACGCCGGCCGCTTTGGCATGATCAATGGCTTCAATCGTTTGCGGCATGACAGCATCATCAGCGGCAACGACAATGACAACAATATCCGTTACCTGTGCACCACGGGCACGCATGGCCGTAAAGGCTTCGTGTCCCGGCGTATCGAGAAATGTAATATGCTGACCATCTTTTAGTTCAACAGCATAGGCACCAATGTGCTGCGTGATACCACCAGCCTCACCGGCGATGACGTTTGCTTCGCGGATAAAATCGAGCAGCGATGTTTTACCATGATCCACATGACCCATGATGGTCACCACGGGTGGACGAGGCTTTAATTTGGCGGGATCTTCGACGATGCTCTTTTCTTCCAGAACTTCATCAATTTCCTCCTCAAATTCGATTTTGACATCAAATTCTGTGGCAAGCAGCTCAATTGTATCCTTGTCAATGCGTTGATTGATGGTCACCATCAACCCGATTTCCATACATTTTCCAATAATATCAGCCACATCAACACCCATCAATTCTGCAAAATCATGGATGGAGACAAATTCCGAAACGCGTAAGACATCATCCTCGGCAACCTCTTCGTGGAAACCGCGGGTATATTTTTTCCTGCCGCGTCGTTTTTCATCAATCGAGGTCATGACCTTCTTGATTGAAGCATCAACTTCTTTTTCAGTGAAGCGCGGTCCCTGACGTTTTTGTTTTTTGCCCGGTTTTTCCTTCGAATCCGTCTTGGCACGAACAACATGTTTAACTTTGCGCTCAACCTTTTTCGCGACAATTTTCTCACGAATCGGTGCTTCGGCTGCTTTTTGGGGAACAGGAATTTTTTCGCCAGTCTCGGGTTCATCCGCTGCATCAACCCGACCGGTTTTCTTTTCAAATTTCTTGGGAAGCTTTAATTCTGCAACTGGCTGTGGATCCGGTTGCTTCGCTTTTTTCTCTCTTGAGAGTTCGCTCTCAGAAACCGCCTCTTTTTCGAGCTCAATTGTCGCTTCGGCTTCAGCTTTGCGTCGCTCACGTTCCTGGGATTTAAATTTTTCATCCGCTACGGCTTGTGCTTTAATCTCACCACTGCGTCTTTGGGTATCCGCAATCTCTCTGAGACGCTGACCTTCAGCCTCGCGTCGAGAACGCTCTTCTTCTTCTTTGCGTTTGTGATCTTCAGCTTCCCGCCGGATCCGCTCTTCTTCTTCACGACGTCTTGAATCTTCTACCGCACGACGCTCTTCAGATTTACGATCCTGTTCAATCTGATACAGGTCACCCGCGAATTTTTTTAAAATAAGTTCGTATTTGTCTTCTTCAACCGGTGCCATGTGATTGGCAACTTCAACGCCAGCCTCATTCCGTAAGAAGTCAATGATCTCCTGATGAGAAATGTTGATTTGTTTCGCGATCTGGTAAATGCGTTTTGGATTACTCAAAAAATGCCTCTTCGTATTGCCTTAGCCGGTTTGATACTTTTCAAAATTGAATTCCACTGGGTCTTATGCTGATCCAGTTTTACTCCGAGTCTTTCTCGTCTTGATCTGTATTTGCCTCAACCTCCTCAGCGGTTTCATCATCATCTTCGCTCACATCAACCATGACCTCTTCAACAACTTCTTCGATCTCAACTTCTTCATGCAGTGCTTCCAGAAATTCATCCAGCAATTTCTCCCCAAGTCCCTTGATGCTGAGCAAGGATTCCCGCGAGGTATTAACAACCTCGTTTACGGTCTCAATCCCATTTTCAACCAAAATATTGACTACTCGGGTTGGCAGGTTTTCCACATCAACCAGGAACAGATCCACATCACTGGTACCCTCAACTTCAGAGCGTGATTTGGCATCAATTTCAAAACCAGTCACTTTCGACGCTAACCGGACATTCTGGCCAGACTTACCAATTGCCACACTGATTTCGGAATCTTCAAATAATGCCAGGGCGCGATTACGTGCTTGATTGAGTTCGACATGGTAGGGTTTGGCAGGCGACAACGCACGCTGAATCAATAACTGAGGTTCGCTGCTGTAATTGATGATGTCAATTTTCTCACCATTCAATTCACGCACGATAACCTGAATCCTTGACCCCTTCATACCAACGCAAGCGCCAACAGCATCAATGCGTTTATCATTCGATTCGACGATGATTTTGGTGCGGTCACCCGGCTCACGGGAGATGGCCTTGATTTCAATGATTCCATCTTCGATTTCAGGAACTTCAGTTTTAAACAGTTTTATTAAAAATGCGGGATCGGCCCGGGAAATGATGATTTCGTAATTCTTTTTATCTTTTCGTACTTCTTTGATTATCGCCCGAATACTGTCACCGCGACGATAACGCTCATTGTAGATCTGCTGATCGCGAGGCATTTTCAATTCAGCTTTGTCAATATTGATGAATAGAGCGTCCCGGCGAATCTGGTGAATCTCCCCCAGAATGATTTCGCCAACGCGTTCAGCGTAATCATTGAAAATTTCTTCTTTTTCGAATTCCTGAATTTTCTGATTCAATGTCTGGCGAGCGTATGTAATGAGCCGTCGGCCAAATGAATCCGGGTCAACCACATCAATATAGGGATCACCAATTTCCAAATCAGGTGCAACCAGGCGGGCGGTCTCCAGGTCAACCTCAAAATCTGAGTCAAAGACCGTTTCCACGACCTCTTTTTCCTGATAAATCTCAATCTCACCCTTATCCATATTCACGATGACATCAAAATTGTCAACATTGCCATATTTCTTTTGGATAAGCGTCATGAAAATTTCTTTAATGATACCAGCAAGCTCTTTGCGGTCGATATTTTTATCTTTTGCGACCTGAATAAAGGCTTCAATGATATTTTTGCTGATCAAGAGCGAACTCCTTCTGTTACCACTTTAGTTGCACATATCCAGCCTGGATATTGATTAACGGAATTTTGATTGAGGTGTTACCGGTATTTACTGATACCGCATCATCCTCAACACTATCCACAATTCCAATGATCGGATTTTCAACAGCGGGTAAATCATGCTCAATTTTTAACTGGTGACCGGAATACCGTTTAAAATGTCGTACCGTTTTAATTGGAAAAGTCAGACCCGGTGAGCCAACCTCAATTTCCAGCAGTTCAGTATCCAGTCCAGACAATTGGAAACCATCCCGAATTGCCCGGTTCACTTTCGCCAATTGATCCACTGTGATTCCATTATCGGCATCACACCGCAGATTCAATTGCCAATCACCGCGCCGGTTCTGAAGCGTCCAGTCAACGATGAAAATACTTTCATCCTCGATACAGGATTTGATTGCGTTCAGAATCGTTTCATCCGGCCATTCCATTGCCATTTTACCAACCCCAATGTTTCATAAAACAAGAAAGTGGGTCTGTCAACCCACTTTCGCCGCGAAATATATCTTTTGCCCCGTCTTTCTGCAAGTTCAAAATCTGATGATATTGCATGATTTAGCTCCCAATCATGCCCTGCAGATACCGGAATGAATCGAGTAAATTGGTCGTCATTTTTTTATCGTCTACAGTTTGGACCACACGTCGGGCATCGTCCATTTTGCCAGCTCGCTGGTAGTTATAACCAGCCGCGATGAGCGCTTCATTTTTGGAAGCATACTCTCTAATTTTCGACGCTTTTTCATACAGTTGCGCCGCACCGGTAAAATCTTCCTGAATCTCTTTTATATAAGCCAGTTTGAGTAGGCCGGCGGCCTTGAGAATCGGGGAATCTGTATTTTGAACAAGCGTATTAAATTGAATCGTGGCTGCATCGTAGAGATTGGAATCCAATTTCGTGACACCTAAAAAGTAGACACTCAGGGCGGTGCCGTCTTTTGCATTGTACTGGTCGGAAACCGATTGTAACGCATCCTGGGCACCCGCCTGGTTTCCATTCATGTAGGCTGCGACTGCTTTTGTCGATGCAAAAAGCGCTTCGTCCCGTGATGAAGCTCTGTTATTTTGCCACCCCCAACCCAATAAAATCAAAACAATCAATACAATAATACCTGCGTTGATGTTGCGTTTATTTCGCTCGTAGAAATGGCGTCCTTTTTCAACCGATTCCAGTAATGGATCACGACGCATCTCTTTTTTCGTCAATTTTTTTCTTGGTTGCAGCATGACTTTCAGTCCAGTCTTTGATCAATATTATTAACTCAGCCAACATCCCTACCGTACCCCTGAGGCGATTCGAACGCCTGGCCTACGGTTTAGGAAACCGTCGCTCTATCCTACTGAGCTACAGGGGCTCTTTAGAAAAAAGCACGCAAATATAGCCGGGAACCCATGTGGGACAAAGGTTTTTAGGCTATGGGAAAATCGAAAGGAGGCGCGAATCCAAATTAACCGGCTATTTTTTATAATTGGGCGCATCCTTGATATAAAACAAGTCGTGAGGATGACTCTCCTGAATACTGGCGGGTGTCACCTGGATAAACTCAGCATGATTTCGAAAGGTTGGAATGTCCTTAGCGCCACAGTAGCCCATGGAGGATTTTAATCCACCAATCAACTGGAATGCGATGTCCTTGACTGAACCCTGTAGTGGTACATAACCCTCCACCCCCTCGGCGACCAACTTCTTTGATTCAGACTGTGCTTCCTGGAAATAGCGATCTTTACTTCCCTGTATCATCGCACCAATGCTACCCATCCCCCGGTAATTTTTATACATCGTACCATCTTTTTCAAGTGTCTCGCCCGGGCTTTCCATCGTACCGGCGAAAATGCCACCCATCATCACCGCGTCTGATCCGGCAGCCAGCGCCTTGGCCAAATCACCACTGCTCCTCACGCCACCATCCGCTATGACCGGCATATCGGCAGGTCCGGCACATTTCGCGACCTCCATAATGGCGGTGAGTTGCGGGATTCCGACACCGGCCACGATACGCGTCGTACAAATCGAACCCGGACCAATACCAACCTTAATGCCGTCAACACCCGTCTTGCTGAGTGCTTCGGCAGCGGCTGTTGTCGCGATATTACCGGCAACCAATTGGGCGCTGCCGTAATGTTTCCGCATCTCTTTAACGGTATTTATGACACCAGCCGAGTGGCCGTGCGCCGTATCGATGACAAGGACATCGACGCCGGCAGCGAGAAGAGCATCACCACGCTCGATGGAATCTTTGGTCACACCAATCGCTGCTGCAACTCGGAGAGAACCTGAGTCGCTTAACGTTGCCCGGTGGTAATTTTTATAGGGATGTTTCGGTGCAAAAACGCCGGTAATCTCATGATTTGAATCCCTACATAACAGAACGGCATCTTGATGATTATTTAATTCGGAAACCTGGTCAAGACGGACATCCAGTTCACTATTAATGACCACGTGAACCCAATTTTGAAATGATCCGAGTTTTTTCCCCTGATCACGGACAGCAGATAAATCTGATTTGGGATGAAAATGGTATTCCTCATTTTCAACGACCACCACTCCCACCGCTTTTTCATAATTGGGTGCAGAAATAATTTCACCAATGCTCTGGTCACCAGAAGCCAGAATGATGGGTGCAATATGAGGAATTCCCAGGGACTTAACCCGAAGCACCTGAGCCACCTGTTCATGAATGGTCATATTTTTATGAATCACACCAATTCCGCCCAGGGCGGCAATGGTGGCAGCCATGCCAAATTCAGTGACGGTGTCCATGGCGGCCGAGATTAGGGGAATAGCCAATTCGATCCCCCTGGAAAATCTCGTATGCACATCCACATCCCGCGGTAGTACTTCAGAATAGGCCGGAACGATTAAAACATCGTCAAAAGTCAGTCCAGATAAGTCTAATATTCGTGCCATGGTACTCTCGATTACAGCTCCAGGTTGCGATTTATATTACAAAAAAGTCGCCATAAGGCGACCGTATTAATTCCACGTCAGGTTCCAAAGGGTTTATTTCGCGCTTGATCCAAAGCGATCAGCTTGTCCACTCGCCGCTGATGACGACCGCCGGCAAAGGCTGTTTTAAGCCAGGTCTCAACGATTTGCCCAGCCACCTGATTGCCGATGATTCCAGCCCCCAGCGTCAAAACATTGGTATCATTATGCTCACGGGCATTTGCCGCTGTCGTCACATCAACACAATTGGCGGCTCGTATGCCCGGAACCTTGTTGGCAGCGATGGCACTGCCAATACCGGCTCCGTCAATGACAATTCCTCGCCAGGAATTACCCCGGACAACAGAGATTGCCACCTTTTCAGCAATGTCCGGATAATCAACCGGTTCTTCACTGAATGTGCCGTAATCCTCAATTTCATATCCCATATCGCGTATATTTTTTTTAAGCGATTCTTTCATTTTGAATCCGCCGTGATCCGCACCAATGGCCACGACCTTGAGACTTCGAAGTTTATCAGCCGGCGCATCCTTCATCACGGGTGCCACACCGCCCAATGTTTGAGTTTCCTTGATGACGGGGATATTTAATTCGCGAATCAGATCTTTTGCAGCCGGTGTAATGATGGCGTCATCCCGAAGTAAAAGCGGTGCTTTTTTTCGAGCAAGCTGTCGAATCATGGATTCGGTGACAACTCTGGAGACGCCTCTTCTTAAATTCATTTGCCTAACAATAAACCTATCGTGCAGATTATAAAACGATTATTCCGGGAATCCGGCTTGCAATGCACTTTCCCAAATTGAGACCAGTTCACCTTTGCGGATGAGTTCGGTACTATTTTCCATGTGCTCACTCATGACCTGATCCATGTCCAAAAATGGAACGCGCTCGCGTAATTTAGAATAGAATTTTTGAGTAATGGGTCCCAATGCCAAATCGCGATGAAAATCAGCAGCCTGTGCGCAGCACAAATATTCGATCCCTGCGATCCATTCAACATTTTCAACAAGCTGAAGCAATTTTCGGCCGGCATTAGGCGCCATACTGACATGGTCTTCCTGATTCGCACTGGTGGGAATCGTATCCACTGAAGCCGGATGCGCCAACATTTTACAATCACTGGCCAACGCTGCAGCCGTCACATGAGCGATCATAAATCCTGAATTCAAACCCGGCGTATTCACTAAAAACATGGGTGCCTGACTCTGAGTCGTCTCCTGAAAAGCGGCAATCCGTCGCTCACTCATATTTGCCAGATCAGCCAGGATAATTGCCATAAAATCAAGCATATGTGCGATGGGGGCGGCGTGGAAATTCCCACCTGAAACCAGCTCATTCAAACCAGAAATGGTAAGCGGATTATCGGTAGCACTGTTTATTTCGCGCTCAAGAATTGATTTGACATAATCAAGTGTATCCATTGCTGAACCATGAACCTGAGGAATACATCGCAGACTATAAAAATCCTGAACACGATCGCATTTTTCATGCGAATGCCGGAATCCTGAGTTCTGCATCGTTTGAAAAAGCATCGCAGCCGCGCGTTTTTGACCAATCTGATTCCTTGCTGTCTGGATTTCAGGTATAAAGGCGCGATCAGTCCCCAACATGACCTCAGTGGAAAATGCGCCCAAAAGCGTCAGAGATTTCACCAGATTGAGTGATTTCTCATATCCTGAAATCGCCAGAGCCGTTGAAACTTGTGTGCCATTAATGAGCGACAACCCCTCTTTTTCCTGAAGCATTAGCGGTGGTAAATTCAATTCTGCCAATACTTTCGAAGCGGGTTGAATCGTACCATCCGCCCTCAGGAAGGATCCTTCGCCGGTCACTGTCAGCGCTAATTCTGCCAAGGGAGCCAGGTCGCCACTCGCTCCAACACTGCCTTTGCTGTGAATTGCCGGGATCAGTCCCAGGTTGAAAAAATCGATCAACCCTTTAACGACTGGAAGCCGAATGCCGGAGTACCCACGGGCGAAACTATTTATTTTCAATAACAGAATGATTTTCACCAGTTCGGGTGACAGAAAGGAACCCACGCCTGCAGCATGACTTCTGATAAGATTTTTTTGCAGTTGCTGTAAATCGGCTGAAGAAATTCGCTGATTGGCTAATTTACCGAAACCTGTATTGATTCCATAAACCACATCACCAGTTTTAAGCATCTCTTCCACAATTTGGCGACTGACCAGAATCGCATGCTCTGCTTCGGAAGATAAACTGATCGCCGTGGGTTTTGATGCTGCCTGGATGATGTCACCGATGGTGATGGTATGGCCATCCAGAATGAGCATTTTCTTTTTCTCTGTCATGTCATTTCACCTGCTTCGGTGGCAGTGGGTGATGACTCGCCAGCCAATTAATGACACCACTCACCAAATCTTGTCGGGTTCGGGTGGAAACGTGTGGAATCGGCGTCGAATTGATGAAATAACTACCGTAGCGCTTGGTAAATAGCCTGTCGTCCAATGAAATAATAGCGCCATAATCAGACATGGTCCGG
>MNWS01000157.1 GCA_001872685.1 Fidelibacterota bacterium CG1_02_48_14 | reverse complement strand
GCTGGACTGGGGTTTTTGATGAAGTTCGATTGTGGGATACGGCCCTGACGGACGATGAACTGATCTTCCATGGCACTCACATTGAAAAACTTACGGAGCATTTTGATGCGGAATTATTGGCACATTTGAAGGTTTTATGGCGGTTTAATACGACGGACAAATCGCAAGAGGTGGTCTCAGATGAGCATCCAGGCAGTGGTGATCGACCCATGTTGTTGCCGCGTGGCGACGTGACCTGGACTGAAAATGCGGCGCGATGAACAAGGGGAGAGTCAAAGCCAATTCCGGTTGGAGTGTCCCAGGCTGCCGATTATTTTAGCGCCGCCGTAAATAATGGCATTCGGGCCCATAGCTCAATGGTTAGAGCGACGGACTCATAATCCGCAGGTTCGGGGTTCAAGTCCCTGTGGGCCCACAACGAGAAGAGATCAGCACCCGCTGGTCTTTTCTCGTTTTTGGATCAGGGCAACTTGAAAGGCGATTGGGTTCACCACGACGAATCTAACAGCGTTAGATGAGGAAGTAGAGCTGGCGTGCAACGACAGCAACTCCCTGTGGGCCCACCACGAGAAGAGATCAGCACCCGCTGGTCTTTTCTCGTTTTTTTTTTGGATCAGGGCAACTTGAAAGGCGATTGGGTTCACCATGCAGTCGTCTGCCGGCGGCAGGTGACAAGAAGAGGCGAGGGCGCAGGCAACGCTTGTTTTTTTCCCCAAATTAAACACCTAAGCCACTTTCCAATTTTTGGGGTCCACCTCTTTGAACCACCGATCCATCTTCATCCTACGAACTGCGACGGGACAGGCACGGGGATTTTAAGTGGTCTGCAGACCCTTGCACAGATAGGGTTAACGGGCTTTGGGTGCGAAAGAGTTGCTGGTCGAATATCTGCTTTAATCGAACATCAATTTAGATATAAAAAAAAGCGCCGGACTCAAAAACGAATCCGGCGCAATACATACTGAACATTATGACTATTTTCTAATAGCCTTATTGTTTAACACAACGAATGGCTAAACCACTTCCCAGTCTGACACTACCATCACTAAGTGTGGCAACATAGGTGGCGTTGTATTGCACAATCTGTGCATAGGGCTTCCATTGCGCATTAGGATCAGTAAAACTGTTATTTATTCCTTCGCTCCAATAGTATCCTACCATCCCTATATTATCAGTTCCTAATCCACCGCTTGGTATCAAATTTAATCCTGAAGCCCCGAATTCAGGATCATCTTTTAAAGCACCAGCTTCCCATAAATCGGCATTTCCTGCTAACTTGCTGCCTTCATTTGTACCAACCCAACGACCGTCAGTCATGCTCTCCTGAATGGTCATTCCAAGAGTTTGTTTCAGGGTTGCCCAATCACCCCCATTTGGCACTCGCCAGCCTTCAGGAGCTACGATATTAAAATCAGCATTCCCGTCCATAGGTGTTGGGTCGCCAAAAGTCGTCCAATTATATAAAAGTCCATATGTATTTACATTGGTAGAATCATAGTCGTAAAAAGTATAGCCCCCTTCCCTGACATGATCTGCCGCATCAACATCATAAACAGATAGGGCACTCCATTCCTGGACATTATTTGCTCTTGTTATGGGATCACCGTTTCTATAGTGAGTGGTTCTCAGGTTTTCGGCCATCCACCATTGATCTCCAATTTTAACGGTTTGGTAAACATTACCATCAATATCAGTCATTGTGCCTGTTGTTGGCTCAAGGACATTGATAGTCGCTTCGGCACTTAAAATATCTCCACTAGTTGCGGTAATATGTGCGGTGCCCAGTGAAATTCCCGTAACAGTTCCGTCGCCTGAAATACTAGCAATCGCTGGATTATCGGATGCCCAGTTGAACGAAAGACCAGATATTTCATTGCCATCTGAATCTTTTGCAATTGCTGTAAATTGGTCTGTTGAATCTATATAAACAGATAAGGACGTTTGCAGGATCTCTATTGTGGCCACTGCTTGAGTAACCGTCACACTGACGTGGTCACTTACTATGTCTCCTGATCCGGCTGTGACATAAGTGCTTCCGGCTGCAATGGCTGTTAGAAGTCCATTACCATCAATTTCGGCAATCGTTGGATTATTAGAGGTCCAGGTAAATTCAATATTAGCAAGTGTGCTATCTTCCACATCTTTGCCTATTGCAGTGAGTGACAATGTATCACCTGGTGTTAAACTTATGCTATTTGGTGTAACTTCAATGGTGAGCAGTTCTGGTTCTGTTGTGGTTGGATCTTTTTCCTCAGGTTCTTCACATGAAAAAATGCCTAGTACCAAAAGTACTGAGGCGGTTACAAATGCAATAAACAGTTTCCTCGATTTCATTCTTCTTTCCCTCTTTTTGTTTGTTAGATGATTCAATTCCTCGAAAACTTTGCGATTTAACTCGCCAAATTATTTAAAATTGCTTCCGCAAATATTATGCCGGTATTGTCACCGGTTACCGCAGGTCAGAGGCATTAATTTAATTGTCAAACATCCCACACATTATGTAAAACATCCTTGACATGTTGTTTTGGGTGGCTATATTAAGTAAAGGACACTTAACAATATGACAAAGGAACTATACCGATGAACCCACCAAACACAACACCCGGTAACTGGACTGACCGCTTAAAAAAGAATACGATTCGCCTTGGTTACTGGACCCTGGCCTGGGTAATAACTTTAGCCCTGGCGGCATTCGGACCCAAATTCATCTGGGATTATGCCACCCTTCCCGGCGTATTAGCTCTGCTGCTGAATCTTGCAGCCGGCATGGGTTGGATTTTCGCCAATAAGAAGAATCTAAGCGACCTCGATGATCTGCAGCGAAAAATTCAACTCGAAGCAACAGCATTATCTCTGAGTGTTGCCGTTGTGGCCGGACTAAGCTATGAATTACTCGAAGACATCCATCTCATAAGCTTTCAGCCGCAGATATCACACCTGGTCATTTTAATTGCCGCCACTTATGCCATTGGTCTTTTTACCGGAAACCGGCGTTATCAATGAAGAACCGCTTAAAAGTACTGCGTGCGGAACGGGACTGGACACAGGCACAACTGGCCGATGCGCTGGAGGTCTCCCGGCAAACGGTTAATGCCATCGAGACCGGAAAATTCGATCCGAGTCTGCCGCTGGCTTTCAAAATAGCGCGCTTATTTGGATTGACCATCGAAGCAGTCTTTCAGGATGATGTCCTCTCCTGAGTATCAATATCTCATGCTCGAATTGAGTCCAGGGTCATTATAACAAACCTCATAAAATCAAACTGAGACAAAATGAAAACCCCGGATCCTCTGGCAAGAGATCCGGGGTTCTTTTTATTCCTCTCAGGTCAGGAGAGAAATCTTATGGTTGCAGTTCCACCTACTTCAGGAACACCATTCGTTTCACATTTCTGTAGGAGCCAGCCTCCAGCACATAGATGTAGGTACCACTGCTCAACTGGCTATTACCGAATTGAACCCGGTAACTTCCTGCAGGTTGGTAACCCTGGACCAATGTCTCAACCAGACGACCCGTGATGTCATAAACTTTCAGGTTGACACCACTGCCCTGTGGCAGATTATAGGCAATTGTCGTGTTCGGGTTGAAGGGATTCGGGTAATTCTGTAGCAGAGCCATCTCGGCAGGAATAATGCTGTTGCCAGCATCACCAGCCGGTGAACCGAGTGTGGACTTTGCCAGATTTCCACCACCCAGTGCGAAGTGGCTGTCGAGGGTCAGGGTAACATTATTGTGAACCCGGATGTCCTGCGCCCAGAATGCACCGGTCGCCACGACATCTTCTTTCATCCTCAATGACCCGGACAACGCGAAGACATTGGCTGAGATCGTGCTGTTGTGATCAAAGGTGACAATATTGTTGTTGTCATGATCATCATCATCGTGACCATGCCCGTTTCCACTACCAACTCCTGTTACAATCAGCAAGATGTCTGCTGCAGTGATGGTTGCATCATCGCTCGGTCCTACCACAGCCCGTTCATCGACTGTTAATCTACGCAGAATACGAACCTCGGCACCCGCCGCGAACAGCAGTGAGGCGCGTTCTCCGACCTTCAATTCCCGGACATTGTAGACACCACCGGTTAACAACAGGGTGCCGCGTTGTTTGATTTCGATCTTGCCATAATCACCAGCGTCAAGCGTTTGTGATTGGTTGCGCTGTACCCTGATATTCTGTGTGCCAGGGACAGATGGTGCAAACGGCGGCAGATTGACGAACTGGGGAATCGCAATTGGCGAAACTTCCGTCCCGGCAATGGAACCACGGTTATTCAACTCGTTGTAATAGGCGTCCCCATTGATACTGGATTGCCGTTCGATCTTGATGGCGTTGGCACGGATTGAGTATCCGGCCGGAGTTGTAACATTACGGCCAATCTTCAATTGATATTGAGATCCACCGTTATGATCACTGTCATGGTCTCCATGATCGTCATCGTCATCATCATCATCATCGTCCTCATCATCGTCATCATGGTGATTTGAAGAGGATGAGGGGATGTCATTGACAATCACGTTTCCTGAGGTCACATCAATCCCACGATTCATATCTGTTCCGGTCAGGGAGAACAGGACTGATTCTGCCAGGTCACCCGTGACATTGATGATTACCGTAAAGACATCCTGAACCGTGCCACCACATGCGTCATCAGCAGTCACAGTGACCGTTGTGGATCCCAGCGATCCCAGCGTCACTGTCAATTCACTGCCACTTAACCCAATGGTTGCCACTGATGGGTCGGCAATAGCTGCACTGTATGACAGAACATGACTATCCGGATCACTGAACACACCATTTAGGTCAATCGTCGTGCTCAGCACGGCATCGCCATAAGACAACACGACTTCGCCGACGGGGTTATCCACAACCGGTGCATTGTTGATGACTTTAACAGTCCGAACGGCGGTTGCCGGATTGCCACTGGCATCCACGGCAGAATAGGTGATGGTGTATTCACCCACCAAGCTGGTATCCACCGTGCTGGTAACCGTCATTGCCGGATTGGCATCGCAATTGTCCGCCACGGAAGCACCTGGATCAGCATAGGAATAGAGACATACGACAGAGTCCGGATTGGCACCTGCCAGGGTAATCACCGGGGCTTCGTCGTCCGTAATAATGGTAACGACGACAGTATCAGTGGCTTCGGCCTGGCCATCGCTCACGGTGAGGAGATAGGCATAAACGCCGCCACCCAAAGAGTCCGTGAAACTGGCTGCGCTGCTGACTTCTGAACCGCCCAGGGACCAACTGTAGGTCAGGGCATCACCATCGGCATCGCTGGAGGCAGAGCCATCCAGGGAAACATTGGTTCCACCCACGATGCAACTAAAGGTCTGGTCTGCACCTGCATCGGCGACCGGGGGCTGATTGGTTGCAACGACAATGTTCACTTCATCCGTGTCGTTCAGTTCGCCATCGGAGACGGTGAGCACCAGCGTATAGGAACCGTCAGCCAATGAGATCGTCGGGCTGACGCCGGTTGCGATCTCAGTTCCGTTCAGGCTCCAGCTATAGGATAAAAGATTTCCGTCAGGATCACTTGAGCCCGATCCATCCAGGGTGATGGAGGTAATTTCACTGGTCTGATCCAAACCGGCATCGGCCGTTGGAGCATTATTTAATACCGCTGCTTCATCCGGAGTCAGAACGGCATCAGCGATGTTTTCGCAGGATGTCATGGTGACATCAATGCGGTAGTTAAAGCTGACAATGCCGCCCCAGTCAACCATCATGAGTCTGATTTCGTTCACACCGGGGTGGAGCGCGGGTTCAGCAATTGTGGCATCAATACTGGGTGACCCCTGACCATCGACGCTATCAATAAAGGTATCGTTGATCCAGATCAGTGCGCGGTTGTCAGCTTTCAGGTTAAAGACCATGGAGGGATTGCTGAAATCCGCAGGAACCTCGAAACGGATCCGATAGGGCGTCCGGGTATTCAAACCAATAATATTGCTGGCGTCAAAATTTACCCATGAGTTGGTACCGGGAATGAGGCCCCAGGGATGCCCGCCGGTCAAATACACGGGCTGCCATTCGGTGGCACCTGCCGGCAATGATTGACTGTAAGGATCAATGTCGCCAACGTTACCATTCGCGCCAAAAATGGTGAATGTCTGTTCAGTGGGGGTGCAGACGGTCTGAACGGCTTGACCATTCAGTGTCACAACAGCAGACTGAAGTTGATTGCCACCGGGGCAATCGTCAACCTGGGTAACGACAACGCGGTTTTGACCTTCGGTGACATAGCCTGCCAGGTCTGCTGTACCAGATCCACCCAGATAGACATAACTACCCGGATCGACGACACCACTTGGATAATTGGCATTGTAAATCGTTATCCGACTACCATCATCCATGCCAGAGAAATTGATGGTGAATTGAGTAACCGCAGTACCGGAAGGAACGTTTACAAAAGTTTGAAAGTAGGTAAAATCCACTGCAGATTGGCAGCCGTACCCGGCATCGTCAATCAAAGAAGGTGACGTTCCGGAAGCGCCTTGTCCAGTGAAACCGATGGTTTCTCCGTTCGGTGCCGCACCCCAACCTGGATCCGTAGCACCTGGAATAGTCGCAACAGCATACTCTCCTGACCAACCATGAGGGTATCCTTGCGAGTTAAATGGCAATACCCCATAAGGATTACTTGTCGTAACCTCTAACCCTGAATGCATCTCCCAGGGGGTTCTACTAATGCTACCGCTCTGCGCCCACATACCCAGTGGGAAACTCAGTAACACGAGACTTAAAATAAATTGATTTAAACGCTTTTTTGATTTCACTTGCCTATCCTCCATTCGATAGATGATTGATTCTGTCGCCATTATACAGAGGAATATGCAAAAGACAAGAGGTCCGACCTCAAATGTCGCATCCGTGCCCCAACAATGGCGCATTTATACCCCATCAGTGGGTGATTGTAGGATTAATCGCAGCTAAAAATCAGTGACGCAGGTCGGTGCGCCTGTTATTTCTGCCACAATTTTAAGTATCGGGGTGTGGTTTTTTAAATTCGGTTAGAGACTGAATAATTCGGAAGGATGGCTGCCAAACTGTTGGAAGAAGAGGCGGGAGAAGTATTTCACATTTTTAAATCCGACCGCATAGGCCACCTCGGCAACCGTCGTGAACGAACCATTCTGCAAAAAGTTATGGGCCTGATTCAATCGCATTCGACGAATGAACTCGGCGGGTGGATAACCGGTCAGATCTTTGAGTTTGCGCTCTAACTGGCGTTTACTCATGAACATATTTTTTGCCAATTGATCGACATTGAATTCACTCTGATCCAGATTGGTGAGAATCTGCTGCTTAATCTGGTTATAGAACTTTTCATCGTCTTTACCGATCTGGTTCTGGCTTAACATACCAGAGGCGTCATTTTCCCGGAAAGCCTCCATTAATTTGCGACGATCTTCGAGAATATTTGCGATGCGGATCCGCAGTTCATCAATCTTAAATGGTTTGATGATGTAATCATTTGCAGTTGCTTCGTAGCCCTGCAACCGGTCTTCACCACTACTTTGGGCGGTGAGAAAAATAACCGGGACATGCGTCAGAACAGAATCGGCGCGGACTGCCTGCAAAAGTTCCAACCCATCTCCGCCGGGCATCACCACATCGGAGACAATCAAGTCGGGTAAAAAATCGCACGCCAGCTTGTAACCATCCCGGCCATTCGATGCCTGAACGATGGCATAACTTTCGGAAAGACTGTCGCAAACAAAGTCCCTTAGCTCATCATCATCCTCAACAACCAATACTCGGGTACTCCCGGGTTCGATCAGGGACTGAACGGTCGCAGCGGATGATGCTGCTGCTGACGATGATGATACCGCCGAAACCTCCACCGCCACTTTTTCATCCGGCATTAAATGTCCGGATCCTTTCGGCAAGGTGAATTCGAACACCGTTTCTTTCTCAGGCGTACTTTTAACGCGAATGGTTCCGCCGTGCAATTCCACCAGCTCCTTCACCAAGGCCAGACCGATTCCTACGCCGCCCTTTTCGGTGATGTCATTACTGTCAACCTGAAACAGTCGGTCAAAAACATTATGGATCGCCTGTGGTCCGATTCCTTTGCCCACATTCGTGATACGCACCTTGACGAACGACCCGAGACCCTGATCATCGGAGAGCTGATCATCGAGTAATTCCAACTTGATAGCGCTGCCCGGTGTGCTGAATTTTTGAGCGTTAGTCAACAAATTAATCATGATTTGTTCGAATTTGGGGCGGTCCAGATAGATGAATACGGGCTGTTCGGGTGTGTGGAAGTCAATGGAAAGTTCACGCTTACTGAAATGATGCCGGAATTCATCTCCAATTTCGATGCACAATTGTCTGACATCCGTTTTAAGTGCACTTAACCGGACCTTTCCAGCGGCAAATCGTGACAATTCAAAAAGCTGGTCACTGAGATTATTGACCCGCACCAGGCTGGATTTGACATTTTTCAGACTTTTCTTCGCGACATTGCTGAGTACCGGACCAATTTCCTGACCCAACTCATCAATGTGATTATCGAGCAGTGTAAGGGGTGTGCGTAATTCATGGGAGACATTAGCGATTAGACGGGATTTCATCTGGTCAATTTCATTGAGTCGGGTTGCTTCGTCCTGTTTGCGCTTCAGTTCATTTTTTAATACTATTTTTTTGATCTCATTCTGACGCAGGGTCACCAATATCAGCCCGAGCAGAATGATGTAGATGCCATAAGCCCACCAGGTTTTCCAGGGTGGGGGTTCAATGGTTAAAAAGAGCTTACGCGTCGGTCCGAAATTCAGACTAGCAGCGCTGCGAGCCTCCACCTCAAAAGCGTACCGCCCGGAAGGGAGATGGGTGAAGGTCGCCAGCCGATTGGTCGCGTGGGTATATACCCAATTATCATTTACGCCACTGAGTTTGTAACGATATTCATCCGTCGGACCGGTTAAATAATTCATGGAGGAAAATTCCAGGCTGACGATTTTCTCCCGGTAACTCAATTCCAGCTCGCTCAGGATACTAATATCTTTGGGCAGTAAAATATTTCCTGAATAAGGTTGTCCGGTTTTGACCGGTATATTCTCAACCCGCAGGGCGGTCAAAACCACTCGTCTCGCTTTGATTTGAGATAATACCTCCTCCGGGTAAAATGCTGAAAGCCCACCGATCCCACCAAAGTACATCTCGCCATCCGGCGCCTGGAAAAATGCTCCGGTGTTAAACTCCTTGTTTTGCAGACCATAGGCCACACCAAAATTACTGACCACCCGATCTATGCTGGGATCGTATACAGAAATCCCGTTGTTGGTACTTAGCCACAACCGTCCAGCGCTATCGTCCAGAATTCCATAAATCGTATTGTCGGTCATCCCATTATTCTGGTTGTAATAGGTAAAATGGTCGGATTCCTCATCCAGGGAATTCAGGCCACCGCCATTGGTCCCTATCCAGAGTTTATCGTGAGAATCAATGAATAATGATTTTATCCGATTGTTACTGAGTGAAAACCGGTCATCTGTGGAATGCTCAAAGTTTTTTTGAATGGAATAGTCGCGATTCAACAGGTAGAGACCGTCGCCATCCGTGCCAACCCAGGTGCGACCCCATTTATCCTGAAGGATGGCCAGCACATCTGCCTCATCACGAATTTTAGGTGCGGTCGTTGTGAGATCGATTTTTTTCCAGGGATCACGATAATTATTCCCGGGGGCCAGATAAAATAATCCTGCACCGGTTCCGATCAGTAATCCAGAGTCGGGGCAGGTGAATAATTCGAAGACCAGATTCAAATCCACGGAATGGCTGTCCGGAAACATGGTGCTCGGTTGGTAAATGATGTTCGTGCCATAATCCATCCGGTATAAACCACCCCCTTCGGTTCCAATCCAAAGATTGCTATCCGGATCAAAGGTCAGGCAGTAAACATTCGGGTTGAAAGGTCCACCTGCGTGTGTGTTATGAGCGTTGTAATGCCGCACCGATTGATTCGCCTGATTGAAGCGATCCAGCCCACCGTAGGTCCCCACCCATAAATTACCGCTTTTATCGGTTAGGATTGATCTGACACTGTTGTTACTCAGGCTATAGTTATCATGGGGTTGGTGGTAATAATATTTAAAAGGAGATCGGGGGTCAAAATACTGTACACCATCACCGTTGGTGCCGAGCCACAAAAGTCCCTCTCCATCCCGATAAATCTCAAAAATGGTGGACCCGGAAATTCCCCAGGGTAGATTGGGCAACGGCGTATGAGCCCGTTGGACTTTGGTGCTTCGGTCAAATTGAATCAAACCGTTGGTACTGGTGCCTACCCAGAGAATATTATCCTGGTCTGCGACCAGCGATATGACTTCATCATTTTCACCAAATGCATCGAGATAAGGATATTGAAATAGCTCATTAGAATCGGGATGATATTCAATTAATTCGCCCCTCCTGCCGATCCAAACCGTTTGTGAATCATCAATTTCGATAGCCAGAATTCGCTTATTTCCGGTGATTGACGGTAGGGAAAGTTTGAAATCAGGGGGTAATGGTTTCGGGTACCGTATGACACCAGAATTCTCCGTGCCAATCCAAATATTACCTGAATCGTCCTTCGCCAATCGGCGCAGTTGCTTGGCTGGAGTGGGGATGTGCTGTGCTTTGGGGTGGTCATCATTCAGGTCAATGGTGAACAGGCCATTCCAGGTCGCGACCCAGAGTTTGTCATCCTGATCCAGGTACAAGTCCCAAATTTGCCGGGTTTGGGAGGTTTCCATACTGTCCAGATAGAGGGGAATCTGGTGGAAATGATCCTGAACCAGATCGAGAAAATTAAGACCACCGGCGTCAGTCCCCACCCAGAGTCGTTGTTGACGGTCTTCCACCAGACAGCGAATATAATTATCGCTTAATGTCTCACGGGAATCAGGATTATTCCGATAAATCTTAAGTCCATTGCCGTCGTAACGGTTGAGCCCATCCGTCGTTCCGAACCACATATAGCCCCGACTATCCTGAATGATCGCTTCAACTGTGGATTGGGACAGACCCTGGTCTAAAGAAAATTGAGATAACCGGAAGCCCGGGGTTTGAGCTGCAGCGGTCGTGATCAACAGCAAGCTCCAGGACAGGGCTCGCCAGATTGGTTGCCGCAGTGGTACGGATAGTTTCGAAATTAATTTGTGTCGGATGTCGATCAAAAATATGACCTGTGGCAAATATGTCTGGAAGGATTCAAGATTTATAATAATTGTGGTTCATCATGTTAATCGCTACGCCCCGTTATAGGCCGAATTTAATTAGCCTCCGCCTTGCATTGCAACGCTTATAAAATCTTGAATCAAAGCCCGGATTTGTTCACAGAAATGGCGGTAACCGTGAGTCTTTTCGCTCTGTTGGTAATACAGGGTCAAATTGGACGACCACATCGAATTTTTTTTAAAAAATCAACACGATGCGGATAAAAAAAAATTCAAACTCTCCCGGACTCTTGACTTGCCTGTCAGAATATCAACACTGAATCTAAATCATCACTTTTTAAACCCATACACGATCCCGATGACCCCGCCCCCTTAAGTCGTAGGATGAGAATCAAATTTATATTAAGTTTCGCCCTGAAAATCATAGCACGATGCTTTTGCTATTCCCAATCAGCATCGTTCGCACCCAAATAAAAGAAAGCATTGAAATAAAGTCAGAGGTTGAGCTTTTTGAGTAAAAATCACTCCAATTCAGATAAAGAAAACAGACGACAAGCTCGTTCGAACCTGGTCAAATTTTCAAGACGGCAAGAGCGTTTATTGGAGATTGTTCAGGATTTGATCACCCATTACGAAGAGAATGTACTTTTTGAAAAATTGGCAATCGAGATCAAAGCCCTTTTTGAGTGCATTGGTGTGACAATCTATATGCTTGACCCGTCAGGCGAGACCCTGAACCCTGTCTTTTGCGACGAACCTCCGAATACTGAAGAAATTTTAAAAACCAGTTTGAATGTGAATAATTGTCTGGCCGGAAGGTCTATTCGAGCCAAACGCGGTATGATTTTCAACGATGCCACGAAGCAACCGGGTGCCTACCAAATTCCCGGAACACCCGTTGAACATGATGACCACCTTATGGTGATCCCCATGCTGGATCGTAATCATCAACCCACGGGCGTAATCGCCCTATTGCGGCAGGATGCCCAGTTTGAAGTCAATGAATTAACCTCCGGAAACATCCTCGGGATCTACCTGAGTACATTGCTGTCCAATGCTCAAAACTACAAAGCATTGAAAAAAGAGGTAAAGGCCCGGGAGGAAAGTGAACAGCGGTTCAGGACGCTGGTGAAATTTGCACCGCTTGGAATTATGTCCACCGACACCGAGGGAAATATTTTGCAGGTTAACCCAAAATTACTTGAAATTCTTGGGTCACCTTCTGCTGAAGCCACCATGGCGATCAATTTATTCGATTTTCCACTGCTTATAAAAGCCGGCGTTAGCGATGACATTAAAAAGGTTATCCAATTGGGTACGATTCTGGAGAATGAGATCGAATACACCTCAAAGTGGGGTAAGTCCGTTTACATCCGTTATGTTGTTGCCCCCAATTTCGATGAGAATCATGCCGTTGTCGGTGCCGTGGGTAGTTTTGAAGATATTACCGAAAGAAAACTGGCTGAACTGGCCCTGAGTGTTAGCGAAAAACGATTCAGGGAAATGGCAAATACGGCGCCCGTCTTTATCTGGACAACCGATCAGAATGCTGTCTGTAATTATTTCAACAAGTCTTGGCTGGAGTTTACCGGACGCACTCTGGAACAAGAACTAGGCAATGGTTGGGCAAAAGGTATTTACCCGGAGGACGCTGAGAAATGCCGTGAAATTTACACGGCGGCTTCAGAGCGACGGGAAGGTTTTTCAATGGAATACCGTCTGCTCCATTTTAGCGGTGAATATCGCTGGGTGTTTGACACAGCAGTCCCGCTCTTTGATTCAGGGAAAAATTTTGTCGGCTATATCGGGTCATGTATTGACATTAATGATCGCAAAAATTCCGAAGTAGCGTTACGGGAATCTGAAGACAAATTCCGGAAAGCCTTTATGACCAGCCCGGACTCGGTGAATATCAATCGTCTTGAAGATGGCATGTATACATCTATTAATTCAGGGTTTACAAAAGTCACGGGCTATACGGAAGAGGACATTATCGGGAAAAAATATCCTGAAATCAATATATGGGATAATCCCGAAGACAGGGCTCAACTGGTAGCCGCTTTGCGGGAGCACGGCGAAATCCAGAACCTCGAGGCGAGATTTGTTACCAAAAGCGGGAAAAGATTGTACGGCCTCATGTCTGCTTCCGTCATTGAATTGAATGGTGTCCCACATGTTTTGAACATCACCCGGGACATCACCGAGCGCAAACAGATTGCAGAATCATTGCTGGAAAGCGAGTCTCAACTCCGGGCCATCCTGGAATCCTGTTGGGAGGGTATCCTCGCTGTGGATAATGAAGGCAGGGTCATTAAAGCAAATTCCACCTTTTTTGATATGTGGGGTATCCCAAAATCCGTTGTCTCTACGCTGAAAGTGAATGTTTTGGTGGATGCAGTTAAGCATCAGGTCGAAAACCCGGAAGTCGCTACTGCCACCATCAATGAAATATCCAAATCAGAATTGCCCAGCAACGGGATCCTCCTTTTTAAAGACGGACGCAGGTTTGAGCGATTTTCCGCCCCGCTATTCTCTAAGGGCAGGTTGGTCGGTCGATTATGGACATTTTTAGATATTACTGAAAAATATCAGGCTGAGGAAACCAAAGCGCGCCTTGAAGCACAGCTACAACAATCACAAAAAATGGAATCTGTCGGACGCCTGGCGGGTGGTGTGGCTCATGATTTTAACAACATGCTAAGTGTGATTCTGGGGCATACTGAAATTGCGCTGGAGAAATTGGAGGCGAATCATCCGCTCCATTCGAGTCTACAGGAGATTTATAAAGCAGGTGAGCGTTCTGCCGAGATAACCCGCCAATTACTGGCATTCGCCCGGAAACAGGTCATTCAACCCCAAATGCTTGATTTGGATAAAACGGTCGAGAATATGCTGAGTTTGCTCAGGCGACTAATTGGTGAAGACATCGAACTTTACTGGCATCCCAGCCATGAGCCAAAATCGGTAAAAATGGATCCGTCTCAGGTGGATCAAATCATGGCTAATCTTGTCGTCAACGCCCGTGACGCCATTGGTGGAATTGGTAAACTTACCATAGAAACGGGAATCGTGACATTTGACCAGGAATATTGTGATGCCCACGCTGAAGCCCGACCGGGTGAATTTGTGATGCTGGCGATCAGTGATGACGGTATCGGCATGGATAAGGAGCTTCTTGGGAAAATTTTTGAACCTTTTTTCACCACCAAAGGATTGGGACAGGGAACCGGTCTGGGATTGGCCACTGTCTTTGGCATCGTCAAACAGAACGAGGGTTTCCTGAACGTCTACAGTGAACTCGGTGAAGGTACAACTTTCAAAATTTACCTGCCATGCCAGACCAGCGAACCGCCTCGCGAGTTGGGACGCTTCAAGGAATCCATTTCCAAGGGAAATCACGAGCTGATTTTGGTGGTGGAAGATGAAGTGGCAATCATGGAAATGAGCAAGGAAACCCTTGAAACATTAGGATATAACGTCCTGGGGGCCATTACACCGAATCAGGCACTGGAGCTGGCATACCAGAATGCCGGTGAAATCAAATTATTGCTTACAGACGTGGTTATGCCGGAGATGAATGGTCGCGAACTTGCGAGCCAAATTCAGGAAATCATCCCCAATATCAAAATCCTGTTCATGTCCGGCTACACAACCGATGTCATCTCGCACCGGGGAATTTTGGAGGCTGACATGAACTTCATTCAGAAGCCCTTCGCCCGGAAAGAATTGGCTGCCCAACTGCGGACGATCTTAAATCAGGACTGACCTGTTTTTGATGTGACCGGCACCTGTCCATAAAAAAATCACCCGGTACCGGGCGACAGATAAAATCAGGCGGCTGTCGAATTTCCGACTTACACTTTTCTAATTTCTCAGTAGCGCATCACTAGTGTCGCGTTAGAAGTTCCATAATTTCAATTGGTTAGGAGAGCACTCCTTCTGGGTTAAATTTTCCGTCCCTGTAAGTAGTCGTCCCTGAAAAACCCTGATTCATTGCGCCATAAGTGGAAAGCGGGAGGTCGGCAAGCTTGAAATTTTCTTTTCCGGGTAGATTTGAGCGATTTTTATACACATAAAAAATGGCACAAAAAGGAT
>MNWS01000168.1 GCA_001872685.1 Fidelibacterota bacterium CG1_02_48_14 | reverse complement strand
GTCATTCAAAACCAGCGACTTTCAGCGTTGGGCGAAATGGCCAGCGGGATTGTACACGATTTTCGGAACAATCTGTCGCCTATCCTTGGGAGTTGTGATCTCCTGTTGATGCATAAAGAGAAGTGGACGGACTTGACCTTTATGGAAGAGAATCTGAGCCGAATCAGATCAGCCGCCGGTGATTCTGAACAGATTGTGTCTCGACTTCAGCAGTTTTATCGACCAATAGAGCAGACTGAAAAACTGGACGCGGTTGATCTGGATCAGGTTATTTCGGAATCAATTGATTTGTCAAAACACCGTTTGGATGCCACGTATACCGTGAAGGTGGTTCACAATCTGAATGCCCGAGCGCTTATTGCGGGAAATCAAGCTGAACTAAGGCAAGCAATTATGAATCTCATTTTTAATGCTTATGATGCAATGCCAGATGGGGGTTCGCTGATCTTACAAACGGAAAATCGAGGCGATCAGGTGCTCTTTACTGTTGAAGATACGGGAATCGGAATGAGTGATGAGGTCAGGAAGCGAGCGCTGGAACCCTTCTTTAGCACCAAAGGAGAAGACGGTACCGGGATGGGGCTGGCAATGGTTTATGGCACCATCCGTAGGCATTTTGGTAAAATTGAGATTGAATCAATCCTCGGTAAAGGGACGGTCATCAGCATTCGGTTTCCCCTGCTCCAGGTAACCCAATCCGTATAGCCCAAATTCAGGAATAACGGCTCATCACCGCAACGAGCTGTCGCGCATCTTTTTTGCAACGGCATCGTGAACTTGATGCTGGATTTTTATCACATCTCAAATGTCGAAACAAGGGCGCCCGCAGGTTCGATTTTGTAGATTTTTCATGTTCCCGGACCCATCAAAATTGCACGGTTCGAGCCATTTCCATTGGCATCTGATTCAATCCAATGATATACTCGCCCATATGAAATTTTCAATCCTACCCAGAGGCTAACCCGCCAATACTTTGTGACTAAACAGACTATTGGGAAAATTTGTATTTAATATCAACCTCCCTTAATCAAGGATGATCAGATGATTTACAGGAAAACATTTAATTTGATTCGTGAGAAAATTGAGAATATCCAAAAGGAGATCAAGCAAAACAGCAAGGACATCAAACGCGCTGCGGATTTTGGAGACCTGAAGGAAAATGCCGAATACCATGCCGCCAAGGAAAATCAGGTTTTACTACACGATAAGCTTCAGCGCTACGAGCAATTTTTACACAACGAAATTGTTGAACAGTCGGACATTGATACGAGCAAAGTCTCCTTCGGTACCAAAGTTACCTATCACGATGGGGTGCGTCTGGTTACGGTGGCCGTGGCCGGATCGGCCGAATATGAAATGGAATTGTACGATAATATTTGCACAACCCAATCACCGCTCGCCCGGCAAATCCTTGGGAAACAAAAGGGCGATAAGGTCGAGGTAACCCTTCCCGGCGGCCAGAAAACATTGGTTATTAAAGATATTTGCGCCTTGGAATAGACTGTTTCCGGCGCTCCACCGATCTGGTCTTAACTTTCGACAAAAGGCCGTCGTCTAAACCCCAAACGACCTGACCCTATTCCATCACGAGGCAAGTCGATCTGATTTGAAAATTGTACAGATAAGGAGTTCAAACATGCGACGCTCTCTCAACATCCTGATGCTTTTTGTTTTAGCATTAGCATTGAATGGTTCTTTGATCGCTCAGCCGGGCAATGGTGGCCCCGGTGGTGGCGGTGGGAACGGCGGCCCGGGAATGCACGAACCCGGATTTCCGCCATTCTGGAATCAATTGACACCCGAACAGCGAGCAATACTTCAGGCACTGATCCAATCCCTGCATGAAAGTGGCGCGACACCCGTGGAAATTCGCGACGCTGTCCATGCTCAATTAATTGAATGGGGCATTACACCGCCAGAAGAAGGCGGCGGCGGAAATGGTGGACCAGGTAATCCGCCACATCCACCATTTTGGAATCAATTGACACCCGAACAGCAAGCCACACTTCAGGCATTGATTCAATCCCTGCATGAAAGTGGTGCGACACCTATGGAAATTCACGATGCGATTCAAGCCCAACTTCTTGAATGGGGAATCACTCCACCCGAAGAAGGTGGTGGCGGAAACGGCGGACATCACGGACATCCACCCTTTTGGAGTCAGCTAACACCCGAACAGCAAGCCACACTTCAGGCATTGATCGAATCGCTGCATGACAGCGGCGCAACTATGGAAGAAATCCATGCTGCCGTTCAAGCCCAGCTAACCGAATGGGGAATTGAACTACCACCTCCGGGTGCAGGCGGGAATGGCAATCATCCGCCATTTTGGTCGCAGTTGACGATCGAACAGCGACATCAGCTACAAGTCATGATTCGGGACATGCGTCATGCCGGCGCAACACCGGAAGAAATCCGCGCTGCAGTGGATGCATTGTTACTCGAGTGGGGCATTTCCGGTCCGTTGCAAGAGGCGATGGCGCAGGATGATCAGTCCGTTGAAACACCGGCCAATTCTATGGCTCCTGAAAAATTGAAGGCATTCAATTACCCGAATCCTTTCAATCCGACTACGACGATCAACTACACCCTAGAGGCAGCCGGTCCTGTCAGCATAACGATCTATGACATGCAGGGTCGCGAAATTCGCAACCTTGTGAATGCTGGCTACAAAGCTGCCGGTCAATATCAGGTCATTTGGGATGCCCTGGACAATCATGGCTCCACTGTCGTATCCGGTGCGTATCTCATGCGGGTCAGTACGAACGGTCAGGCCATTACCCAGCATCTCGTTTACATGAAATAATATCCTTTTAGCTCATAGAGCTTTCTGATTTCATCATCCAAACGGCAGCCATCGAGCTGCCGTTTGTTGTTTAATTCAGATATTTTTTGTAAATAGACCACAGAATTTGAAAACCATATAAGCAAGGATAAGGATTTAAAAATGGATCGGGAAATGCGCAAGTTGGGACAGACAGAGATTCCGATAACTCCAATTGGTTTGGGTTGCTGGCAATTCTCAAATGGATCCGGAATCGTTGGCAGTTACTGGGAAAACCTGGCTCAGCAAACCATGACAAACATTGTGGACGAATCGCTGAAACTGGGTATCAACTGGTTCGACACCGCTGAAATTTATGGACGCGGGAATTCAGAATTAGCGTTAGCACAAGCCCTACAAACACTGAAAATCGCACCTGAATCTGTCATAATTGCGTCAAAATGGTGGCCACTGTTTCGGACATCCGGTCATATTCTCAAATCCATTGGTGAACGATTAGCGAAACTCCATCCGTACCCCATTGATCTTTATCAGGTCCATCAGCCCTACGGATTTTCCGGTGTAAAAAGCGAGATGAACCGAATGGCTGACCTGCTTGAAGCTGGAAAAATCAGAAGTATCGGGATTAGTAATTTTTGTGCCCGGTCCATGCGTGTTGCCGCTGAGACACTTGCCCGTCGCGGGCATGTTTTGGCATCCAACCAAATGCGATACAGCTTACTGGACCGACGGATTGATCAAAACGGTGTGATGGTTGCGGCTAAGGAACTGGGCGTCACAATCATCGCCTACTCTCCTTTGGAACAGGGGATTCTCACGGGAAAATTTCACGCAGACAAAGACTTGATCAAATCGCGTCGCGGTCCGCGTAAATATCTCCGGACATTCAAGGAAAAAGGTTTGGCCAAAAGTGCGCCACTGCTCGGGCAACTGGAGAAATTAGCAGAGAAGTATGATGCCACGCCAGGTCAGATCGCTCTGAATTGGCTGATCCATTTTCACGGCGAAACGGTGGTGGCCATTCCGGGTGCCTCCAAAATGGAGCACGCCCGTTCGAATGGTGCTGCAATGGGTTTCAAACTATCTGATGAAGATCTCGACCTGTTGGATAAAATGACGACGCAATTCAAACAACGCTAAAACAAAAGGTGAATCCAGTTCAACCCGAAGAATAGGTTTGGGGGGTCTGACTAAAACCGCCAGGCGATGGAAGCATACTGGTGCGAATTTACCGGATGATTGAGTTGGTACATGGCATACCCGAGTGTGAAGGTTTGCCAGTCAATTTCAAATCCCGTGGATGGGTAAAATTGGGTTCCGGTACCATTGACATTCTGACTCACCTGAATACCACCATACAGATGAATCATACTCATAAATGTATACTCACCGCTGAGTTTGACCGGAAAATCACCCGTGGTCAACTCGCCGGTTACGCCAAAATTGTTCCGGTGAAATGCTGCCTGGCCGAATACCGCGAAGGGCAGATGACTCGATTGTTGATCCAACGCTGAGATGAACCCGGCATGCCGGAATCCGGCGGTTACATACAGCGAATTGGTCAAATCAAAATCACCGGACAGACTGATGTCAATCCCGCGCGCGGAATAATCAAGTGTCTTTTCCCACAAATATTGAACGGTCATTGCTGTATGAAATTTTCCCAGTGTTCGTCCGGATGTCAATCCAATGGCTGCGTTTGAATAGCCAAAGTTGAATTGTGATAACTCGCTGGGGACCTCTGTCCGATATTCAATGTCATTAATGCTCAGGTAATTTACGGTAACCGCTATGGGTAGACGATTCACCGTCAGCGCTAATCCATTCACACCACCAATCCATTGCCAGAAAGAGACCTCCGCCCGTCGATCGGGCAAATGGTAAATGGCTGTCGGTGTGCTGGTAGGCTCAAAATACTGTCCCATGCCTGCCGATCGAATTGAAACTGGATACTGGAGAACGGCAAGGCTACCGTCAGATGCCAGCATAGGCATTACACAGAAAAACACCAGGAACGCTATTTTGATTATGATAGGGTTTCGGATCAGACGCAATCGCATTAAAACTCCATTTCCCAGCTTAAATATTGTCTAACACCCTCACCGGGAATTCCAACAACAAACCCAAGATCTATCTGGATTTGCGGACCAAATTCAAACGGTAGCAGGTAACTGGCACTCATTCCCGGGAGAATGACGTCATCCATCAATTGACCGCCACCCCGGAGTATCAGATTCCCCCAACCGGAATAAACCAGACCGCCACGATATTGAATTTCAGATTGGTTTAAATAATCATCTACCTCTAACATGATCTGCAGATTTCCCAGGTTTTGGCGAATCCCAACCGCGACCAAATTAGGAAATTCATCGGTATAGGATTGTCCCTGGCCGGAGGTGAACAGGTTTTGCGTGTTCCAGTTGTACTTGAGGGCAACATTCTGAACCGATGCTGAGAGCGTCATACCCGGGGTGAGTTTAAGCATCATCCCCACGCCAGCCCCAAATCCACTAGCGGTCAAATCCCAACTGTTTTGCTCGCCGGTGAAAACACGCTGCACAATTTGCAGAGCAATGCCAACCGATGCCCGACTGGAAAAGTCATTCGCAAATGAGACCCCGATAAGTCGTTCTTCATCCTGAAGATCGCCGGTGTAATAGCCTCGTGAATCGCGGCCGGGAATATTATCCGTGCCGGCACTCAGAATTCCGATTCCGATATGAGCGGTGGGCGGCAAAGGCATTGTAACATTAATGCCATAGAAATAGCGGTCCAGCGAGAGCTTCACTGCCCCGGCGTGAATCCGACGATCGGTTTCCAGCAATGACGCGGGGTTGTGCATAAAAGCGTATCCGGAGGCATTTTCAAATAGCGTCACACCACCCAACCCAGCACTCATGCCATCCGGAGTAAGGCGCATAAATGTCCCGGTAAAACCGCCCGTAGTCCCGGCTTGCAGGTTGCCAACACCTGAGATAACCGTGAACACCACCACCATGGCCAACCAATTACCGCGACTCAATTAATCACCATCACTTTCGTCCAGCTAATGTCGTCGCCAGCTTTGAGTTGAACGAAGTAGGTCCCATTCGAGACAAGCTGTCCGGCTGAATTTCGCCCCGTCCAGTAAATTTCCTGTGAACCACTTGAGGCGATTGAATTCCCATCCTGCAAGGTCGCAACCTCTGACATAACCCAATCGAAAATCTTCACGGTGGTGCTCTGCCCGACTAAGGCATCGTATTGGATAATGAGATGTCCCTCATTATTAAGCTGTTTGCTCAAAGATGGATAAAATGGATTCGGGAAAGCAATCAGGGTCTGTCCGGACAACTGTGCTTGCGCCTTTTCGATCTGCCAGGTCAATCCCTCATTATAGGTGATGGCCAGACCATCTCCGGTTCCCACCCAGACACCGCCATCATCACGAACCAACACGCTGTAGGCCGCGTCGCTAAATATATTGCTTGAACCATCAGCACTCTGGATGGGCGGAAATACTGCAAAATGATCCCCATCTTTGGATTTGAATAAGCCATCCTCGCCGGCTGCATAAATCGCTACACCGGAACTGGCGAAATTATGAAAGCGTTTGTTGGGCATGGTTGTATACCAATATTTTTCATCCTCCCGGAAATAGCTCAAACCCGTGACTTCGCTGCCGCCGGTGGTGACGGTTGAGGCCCAGATCACCGTGCTGCCATCATTTCGATTTTGCCGATGCATGGCTACGATCCAATTTCCACTCATGTTGGAAGTTGAACTGGAATAATGTTTCCAACTCCTGCCACCATCCCTGGAGAAATTGGCACCACCAGCCGAACCAGCCCAAATCGTGTCACCCCAGGCAATCACTGAAAACACGCGATGATTCAGATGCAGGACCGGATCAATGACAAAATAATGGGAGGAGCTATCGGCAATGATTTCCGACTGGAGATTCACCAAAAGCAAACTATCCAACTCCGTGTAATCGTCCCAGGGCAAAAGGACCCGTTCCCAGGTATCGCCTAAATCATAGGATTTCCGCAAGCCGCCGGCGAATGACGACGCCCAGAGTCGTTTTCCGTCGAAGGCGAGATCAAAAGTGACATTCTTAATCGGCGTTACCACATCCACCGCATCTAGAACCTGCCCGAACAGATGGATCGAGGAATAGACTTCCGAAGACGAATCAACGATCGCGGTGTGGTCAGAATTCCATTCATAAATCCAACGCAGGGAGTCCATGGGTTGCGGTAGAAGCGTCCAATTTTGACCCCCATCCAGGGTCCGGGCAATGCCGGTTCCGGTCTGCATCGTTTCCTCACCCACCAGCGAATCAATGGCAAAGGCAAACCAGGCTGTGTCGCCCTGGACTGCCATGGCGGAAACACCACCATAACTGATATTTGAAAACTGTCGGGAGAAACTCCGGAAAGTCTCCCCGTCGTCTGTGGTTTTACTGATCCCATGACCTGAGCCGAGCCAAATCGCGTTACTCGATTCTTTTATATCGCTGATCCCGGTCCCGATGAGTCCGGAAAGCGTCGAATCACCTGCCATCATACCATAGGTGCTGGGGCGCATGAGCTGGCCAAACGCCGTGGAAATGCTCAGACCAGATAACGTCACAAAAACAACCATCACCATCATTCGATTCCATCTTAGAAACACAGCCACCTCAATTCCACGGAAATGCCTGAGCAGTTGAAGTGACATGATTTTCGGGGTCAGGCGAGGGCGGCGATAAGGCGGGTTTGACAAACATGGAGTCAATGACCTCCGCGCTACTTCTTCCATTCCAGGCCCGGGCAACAAATTTGATATAGGTCAAACCGGTGACACCGGAGGGACTTTTCCCGACTGGATAGCTATAAATACCATCTCCGGCAACATCGTCAAATGTGTTCACACTCAGGGTGTCATTGACGATAAAATTCATAGCGCCACCATCATCGTACATGAGATTTGCCGGTCCGTACGAGGATGTTCCGGGCACCTTCACCCAAAAATTCACATCCCGAATCTCGTCCAGACCTTCCGGATGCGAAACCTTCACCCGCAGTGTGTCCCATACCCATGAAGTGGCATCTTGCTGTAAGGTATCCGGGACCGTAACCCAATCTATCGTCGGCGCAACCGGCAGCGTCAACCGAATGTTATCTGCGGCGACGGCAGAATCACCATTCACAGAGAGAGCTGTTACACGAAATGTCCAATCCCGGTCAACGGCCGGATCAATACTCGCCGGTGTCCAAACGCCATTATAAAAATGATCCTCTGGAAGAATGTCGTCACCTAAGCCATCATCCATCAGATTCAACGTGTAATAAATACTGTCATTATGCAGGAATTCGCCGACCACAACCGCGACGCTGTCTACAGCCAGTGACTGGACGGTGACATGAAAACGATTATTCAGGTAATCGAAATCCAGCGACAGAACGGAAGCGATGATCTGCTCACCCGCCAAGGGATTTGATGTTTTTTGATCCTTTACCGATGTTGGCGTCTGGTCGCAAGCACCCCACAATAAAGCCACCAGCATGGTCAGAAAAAGGACCATGAACCTGCGACTACTTTTTCCTAATTCACGATACATTGGTATCCTATCCATTCATTCTGCGTTTTGAAGGCAACGATTTGCCATGGAGAATGCTCCAAAAACTTACGAAAACTCAGGTCATCAGCACTGAGCACACCCGAAATGATGATTTTCCCTGATGGTTTCACAACATCCCAGTAGTGTGGCAACGCGGCTTCCAACCGGGTTTGAATCATGTTCACCACGATGATGTCAAATGATTGTGGGGCCAATTCCGGCGTACCCGTGATTTGTAATTCCATCTGGCCTGTGAGCTGGTTGAGCTCAGCATTCTCCCAATAATTATCTTTGGCATCCGGGTCAATTTCAATGCCCACCGATTTTTCCGCACCCAACCTGATGGCGGTCATTCCCAGAATGCCACTACCGGCACCAATATCCAGCACGACCTCGCCACCGCGAATGTTATGCTCCAGAAATTTCATGCATAATTGGGTGGTTTCATGGGTGCCCGTCCCAAAGGCCATGGCCGGACGCATACGGATCACCAAATCTCCAGCCGGTGCATCAATCGTTTCCCACTCCGGGAAAACCCACAAATGCTCACCGATATGGACCGGTTTGAAAAATTGCTTCCAGTTGGCGTTCCAATCGGTTTGGACAATGGTCGTGATCGCCAGTTCGTTGGGCGCACCCATCTCAGTCAGGAATTGACGGAATTCATTGATCGTCTTCTCACCGTCGGCATTTTCCGGAAAAGCGCACTGGAATCCGGTGGGTGTTTCCACTGCGGCATCACAGCCCGCATTCATGACATAATCAATGGCCAATTCCTGCCACTCCGGTTTGATGGTGACATTCACCAGGAACCAGCTTGATGGTGTTTTGATCAAAGCCTCCGTGTTCATTGTCTGTAAATCCATGTTAATACTGTATTACCAACGGCTTCCAGACTCTCGGAAGAACATTTATCCGGTGTGTCTTCGTGGGTATGCCAATAATTTTCATTCGCATTAGGGTACTGAAAATCAATGATGTCTATCGCTTGATAAAAGCGTTCGACAAACGGAATGTGGTCGTCAAAAACCGGCGTACCCAGGTAGGGTTTGAACTGGAAATAGCCCAACTCCCGGGCGATCTCCCAAATTTGACGGACAAATTCCGGCGCTTGTTTATGCGAATAAGGTTCCACCGGAATACTCAGGTCGGCATCCCCCACCATGTCCAACACAATCACCCATTCTGCCCGGGGCGGAATGGCATGATTGGCATAATACCGACTCCCCAGCAGATAGGAATTGATGTCGCCTTCCTTACCCCAATCTTCGCCATCAAACAACACGAGGTCGACACCGATCCGGGCTGGTTTTGCGTGCAATTGTCGGGCGATTTCCAGCAAAATGGCCACACCACTGGCACCGTCATTCGCGCCGATGATCGGCTTTTCCGGATCAATCAGGCTTTGATCGGCACGCGGTCTGGAGTCCCAATGTGCGCCCAAAATGATCCGGGGCGTCTGTTCCGGGGCAAGTCGTCCAACCACATTCACCAGATGCAGAGTTTGTTCACTGTAGGGATCGGCTTGATCAAACCGCTGGAGAATGACCGTGTCGCAAGACTCAGTCAGTAGTTTTTCAAAATAGCGGATCGCCTGCTGTGCCGCTGGTGTGTTCGGAACTCTTGGACCAAAATCACACTGCTGCTCCAGATAATCCATGGCGACGTCGCCATCAAAACCGGTCTGAGCATCAACTTTCTGACTCCAAACACTCACCCATAAAAGCCCGGTGAGGAAAATCTTACTGATGAAGGTTCTGGTCATCATTATCCTTTAATGAGTATCCGGACGCCAAATTCAAGCTTATTCGCGGTGCGGGTACCCGCAATATGATTATTCGTCAGTGTGTAATTATAACCCACCTTACCTGTGATGCGATCCGTGAACGAATAGTTGATATTCGGGCTGATCACCAATTGTTTGTTATACTCAGGCGGATTAAAATTCAAACGACTGCCCGTTTCATCAACGCTACCTCTGAATGTCCGACTCTGGCTGTATGTAAATCCCAATTGAAAATCGATATTATTTTCCAGGTAAATGTCATCCATCATGGGCATGGGAATCGTAATACCAGAGCGGCGACTGTACCCAACATTACTCGTAATGGATTGATCGTGTTTGATGGTGGTGGTGCCACCGGTTCCATTGGTGATATTCCGGCTGTTGTTCCAGTTCAGACTAAAATTAATGGTGGGTTTGATAGTCATGGTAATTCCCAAAACCGGTGAAAAATTCGCATTGATCACCTGACCATTAAACTCACCGCTCTTTTGGTAGCTTGTTTCCTGATTACCCCGGTAAGCAGATTCCAGATAGAGACTGGAAGCAAACAATTGAACCCAACTCAATTTTTCCAGACCATACCAGCGAATACTGTAGGAGGGAATGGCAAATCCCTGATCACCGATGGATGTCAAATCCCGTGACGGAACACCAAACAGGTTACCACTGGGCCAGTAATCGTTCGATTTTTTATTGGTAATGCCCTGGGTTCCATAACTGTTGTCTTCACGCTGACTGGCGTTGAAAGTCAGTTGCGTTGTAATGTCTTTGGTGAATTTGATGCCTGACCGCAATGTCAAATCCAGGGAGGTATTTTGAGAGCCCGGAGCCGCCACTGACGAATGGGTGACAAAATCTCCCGGGGATGAAATCAATCCCAATTTATAGCGCCAATCAACATCACTCATGCTGATTTCGGTGGAATCATCGACCACCAAACGCTGCTGGGATTCAGCCTGACGATTGTTCACCGTAATTGAAATCGGATCCACTTTGCCAATGACGTTATAAATACCGGTAAACAGTTTTTCAATGCCATTACCGGTGGATTCCTTTTTTTCCTCGGGCTTTTCTTTCGACTCCTCCGGTTTCGCGAGCTCGGGTTTCCGTGCGCCCGGTGCATTTGGACGCCCCCGTTTGGGTGGAGCTGATGCGCCCCGAGCCGGTGTTTGTTTCTGGGCTTTGGGCTCGTACACCAAGCCCACCAGATCGGTCAGTTTCAGGTTCAGACTGGTGGAGGTGGTGGCAGTCACTCCTGTGGTAAGACCGGGTGTTACCTCGCCTATCTGGTCTGTCGCTTGATAGGAGCTGCTGTAGGACAGGTTCGGTGCCAATAGTTTCAGAAACTGAGGCTGCCAGGAGAGGGAGTATCCCTCCTGAAGCGTACCCAGATGACCCAAATTTCCGGTCTTGATAATTGCGGCTTTATTATCGATCAGTGAATCAAGATCGTTGTCCATTCGTCGGGTGTAGCGGGCTAACATGGTCGGCATAATCGGCCAATCGACTGCGACATTCCGTTTCAGAGACAATTTGTTCGACTCGGTCCCCTCCGTCCTATTGATATTTCGAGTTCGGCTGAAGCTGTTAGTCTCCACACCATCCATGTTAAAGTTGAAAGCGCTGGGCAAATACCCCAGTGTGAAGGCAGAAATTTTTTCGCCTACCAACGGAAATCCACTCATGAAACTCAAGGGTTGGATGGTAAAATTCTTACCCAGATTCAGATTGTACTTCACCGCGCCTGTCACTGAGCTATTGGTTTGTTTGGCAATGGTTGCGCTCTGGCTGGCGGTCTGGGCATTTGCCAGGGTCAGGGTCAGGTTGTCTATGGTGTATTTGGGCAACCAGAAATCCGATTTACTGCGCTTACTCAGATTAATGTTCCAGTTAAAATTTTGGGTCAATTCCGTAACCGACGCCAACGTATCCCGTAAGCTGGGATCCAAATCCTGGATCCGAATGTCGTTGTAGGGCAAGAACTTCGGCTGTCGTTGAGTATAGCGATAAGTGCTATTAACCGGTATGTTAAGTCCCCAGCTCTCCGGCAGGAATTTGTTCAAATTGACATTTCCGCTCACACTGGCGCTAATTGAATTATTGCCGGATCCGAATTGGGTCTGAGCATCATGGAAATCCGCATCGCGCTTTTCGAGACTTACCGTCACACCACCCAAATCAGCAAATTGCATGGTCGCACTGACGGTGGCAGCGGTTGCAATTTCCTGCTCAACATCTGTGACACGCAATTCATCCATCCAGATTTCACCGGTCATTTCTTCAGTCTGACTGAGATTGCGGAACCCCGCTTTTAGGTATTTTACCTGTGAAATCGTGGGCGCACCGTGAACCACAAGGGTGCTGCCATCAGCCATTCGCTTCGTGGCATATTGCCGCTCTTTCGGGGAGGTGTTCCAACTAAATGTCTGGTAAACCGTCGAATCTGTACCAGTACCTGACTGAACAATCACGGTATCAAGGATGGTGGAATCAGCCAATGAAATTTTAAAATTCAGCAAATCCTTCATGGGAATTTTCAGTTCATTCCGAGGGTCCCAACCCGGGAAGATCGGTTTTCGAATTTCGTAGTAATCCTCTTCGCTGTTTTTGGTCAGGCGCAGAAAAAATTCCAGGTTTGAGGAATCCGTTCCTGCTACCTCGTAACGGGTAAAATTATTCAGCGCTTCATAATTCGCCCGCATGGGGTCCCAGCCATGGACGAACATTTTCAGCGTTCCATAATGGCTCATATCTTTGACTTCATAGAACTGTTTACGCGCTGAAACGGCATATCCGGGTGGCAGATTTTCTGTGGACAGGACAAGCGATTGCTCTTTTGAACGCAGACCCGTGATGGGATCTTGAATACCCCGAACACCAGTCGGCGGTGCCGCGTAAGGATCGGCAGACTCCTGGTTATAACGGTTCGGATTATCTTCCGTGTTAATGACACTCACATCAAAATGTGTCAGAAGCGTATCTGCCGGAATTTCCTCCCGGTCATAGGATGAAAAAATGCCGGTCTCTCCGGATTCCTGCCAATCGTTGCCCACCAAATCCAGTGTTGCGATCTGTAAAATGGTCGTGGTATCAACTTCGTCCATCCAAACCCGGGCAAATTTAATTTTTTCCCACACCGTCGAACCAGCGTCACCGGCAATGTCGAATTCGGTGAGGGGTACTCGAACCAGTTTCCAGCCTGTGTATGAACCATTATTGTATTGCGTACGACCGGCGATATAATCGTCCTGGGACAGGTCCACGGAAATTGTGAAATAGGCATTTTTCGTATCAAGAGCGCCATTATTATTCAGATCTTCGGTGTCCGGGTATCGCCCCCCCTCGGCATTAAAATTTCCTTCGCCTCCATTCACGTGGGTGTAATCGATATTGGTTCCACTTGGCTCAAAAGACCACAAATCCCAGCTCGGGTGCCAATCCAGGGTGTCGCGTTGCGTGTGCAACCAGCCGTCAATACCCACATCTTCCACTTCTGAAACCAATCCGTCACCCAATGTTGACGTCGCACTGGGCAAATCTTCCGTGTCCAAACGATTCCAACCTTTTGGATATTCCTGCCCATCAATGGTCACCGTCCATTGCTCCGCCGGACCGGACTGCAGATCTTCCGAAATCAGGCCGAGATCAACATGGATCCGGCCAGCTTCACCCCTCACCCACATCTCTAAAAATTTTGATTCGGACTGGTCGTAATATCCGGACGATAGCGACCGCATAAACCCGCCCCAGGAATCCCGTGGGTCAGCGCCATCGTCACGCACGGCGAAGGAGGAATCGGGGTTAAAATTCAACACCAGAATGTCCGTGACGTCATTCTGCGCCTGGGCGCTGGTCTCCTTGTTGGGCCAGATCTGATTGGTGGGAATACGATTATAGGGATTGTACCAATAAGCAAATCCACGCTTGTGATTGTTTTTGGAAATCAGGTTGGTTCCAATGTCTACCGGCGGTGCTGCCATGCTCCAATTGTTCATCTGAACACCCAGATTGGTTTCACGGCGTGACCCTTCGAAATCGTCAATATAGGCGACGCCACGATCCCCCAACTCGGCGTTATTGGCTGTGTTGGGATTGGGGCGAACCTGAGCGACCTCTCCTTGAATGTTAAATGTGGAAGGTTTGTCGGTGCGGATAATGGGCAGCCAGTCAATTGCCTTGGTGAGCCAGTCCAGCTCGTAGCTCATTTTTGTATTCACATCCCAAACAAAATTTTGAATGGGTTCTTTCCCGATGCGTACCTTTTCATCAATGCTGCTTTTGGAGAAGAAAAGTGCTGTTGCACCGATATATGACTGCTGATTTTTACCGAATTTGTACTCTGCCCGACTGCCCAAAATGATCTTTTTATCAAGCTGAAAGAACTCGTGCTGCTCGTATTTCACCTCAAGTTGGGCACCCGGAGCGAGAGCGGCCTCATTGAGGATGGTCAACGTCCCGGAAAAATAATCAATCTGATAATCGGACCCCCGCTGCAACCGACGACCATCCAGGGTGACCTCTTCGGAGTTTTCAATGAGGTTAAAAGCCAAATTGATGACGGAACTCCGGTTGGAATATTTCACCACAAACTGGAATTTGCTGTCATTCTGGTAATCGTTACTACTCTGAAGGTTGT
>MNWS01000006.1:13908-15151 GCA_001872685.1 Fidelibacterota bacterium CG1_02_48_14 | reverse complement strand
AATCCGACCGCTATTTCTTCCCAAGCCTGGACGACTTCAGACATGAAACCGGTGCCAATTTTCGAAGATTCAGTCACGATTTCTGAACCATTTTCGCCGTAAATCCCGATGGCGGATGTTTGTAACACGACGTTTGGTTTCACGCTGGCCTGACGCACGGCTTCAACCAGAGCCTGAGTTGCCTGAATCCGGCTGTTGAGAAGCTGCCGACGCTTCTTTTTCGTCCAGCGTAGTCCGGCGATACTTGCTCCGGCACAATTGATTATTGCGTCAGCCCCATTCACCACTTGCGCCCAACCGGTTATATTATTTGTCTGCCAGGTTTGCATCCGGACATTGGGGTGATGGGCGAAGGGATTTTCATCAGAGTTGCGCGTTAGGACCACAATTTCATTTGCACGGTGAGCGAAATGGTTCACTAATGCCGACCCGATAAATCCGGTTCCGCCCGCGACGACGATTTTATTAATTTGCAACGATTTAATTCCTTCTCTTACCCCTAATTCACTCCATAAATGATCGAGTTTTCGGTGTTGAATATTAAAACTAAGACGAGCTCTCTACTAATGGCAATCTAGGAAAGATAATCCACTTTATACCGAACTTGTCTGAATGTCACCCGGCTTTGTCCTCCGCCTGTCGAGGGCTTGTCCTGAGCCTGTCGAAGGGGCAACAACTTGAGTGAGCACAACCCAAAAATATTAGTTTGACATCGAACTATTTAAGATTAAACTATCGCCATGGGAACACATTACAACGGAACGACAAAAGAGAAATTAGCACTGGACAGCTACATCAAGCTCAATCGTGCCACCAATTCGGTAAATCGACGACACCTTCAAGTAACCCGCCAGTACGGTTTAACACCCAGCCAGTTTGCAGTCATGGAAGCATTGCTCCATTTGGGGCCCCTGTGTCAGCGGACTATCAGCGAAAAGGTCCTGCTCAGCACTGGAAATCTTACCACCGTGATTGACAATCTGGAGCATCACGACTGGGTTACCCGCACCCGGGAAAAAGCCGATCGTCGCATGGTCATGATTGCATTGACCGATAAAGGTCATGCACTCATTGAGCCGGCATTTCAGCTCAATCTCAAATTAATCCTGGAAGAATTTGCTGTTCTGTCTGAAGTCGAGCAGGCCGAGTTGAGTCGACTCTGTAAAAAACTGGGTACACAAGTTCAGATACCCTCAGAATCATTAATCACCCCTTCGCCTGAAAGCGAGTAACCATATATGCA
>MNWS01000006.1:2515-13850 GCA_001872685.1 Fidelibacterota bacterium CG1_02_48_14 | reverse complement strand
TACCATTCCTTCAGTTTTGGGAATTATTTTGACCGGCATAAAATGCACTTCGGGATGCTACGGGTCCTGAATGACGATACCATTGCACCGGATACCGGGTTTGGGATGCATCCCCACGACAATATGGAAATCATCACCATTCCCCTCTCCGGGACACTGCTGCATGAGGACAGTCTGGGTTCTGCCGGGACCATTCAGGCGGGTGAAATCCAGATTATGTCGGCGGGTACCGGCATCGTCCATTCAGAAGCGAATCCGTCTCTAGATGAACCAGTGAAATTGTTTCAGATCTGGATAATTCCGGAAAAACAGCATCTCAAACCGCGTTACGATCAATTTCGATTGCCTGACGAACTGTCGAAAAACCAATGGCATACTCTGGTTTCCCCCACCGGTGGAGATGGAATGGCCAGGATTTTTCAGCGCGCCTGGATCAGCCAAGGTCACCTCGAGGGTAGAACCAACCTGTCGTACACCATTCAGCATCCGGAAAATGGCGTCTATGTCATGGTGGTGGAGGGGGAGTTAACGGTGGGTGGACAATTATTAAAACAGAGAGACGCACTGGGAATCTGGGACACCCAATCCCCCATAGTCTTTGAAGCTAACGACGAGACCAAGGTGCTCCTGCTGGATGTCCCCATGACTAAAACTGAACTTGAATCAGCATGATACCTTCTTTCAAAAAACGAAACCACGAAAAGCATGAATCAACACATGAATAGAGAAGAACTGAAAAAAATGACGCACAATCGAACGACTAAGAAAGCCAAAATGCCACAATTGACCCACCGGAGTTGGCTGGTGCCGGGATTGATCCTTACGGCCATGATCCTCATTAGCTGTAATGGTGACGATCAGCAACATGGAAAAACTTCCAAAATGAATCATAGTGCCCAGTCAATTACGACGGGTGATACACTGATGTTAGATACCCAAGCCAGCAGTTTGGGTTGGTGGGCAAGCAAGGTCACCGGTGCACATTCTGGGTCTGTGGCAATTGCCGGTGGATACACCGTTTTTCAGAATGGCAAGCTGACGGGGGGCGAGGTGGTGGTCCAAATGAATACCCTTACCAATGAAGATATTGAATCGGCGGAATGGAATGCCAAATTGGTGAACCACCTCAAAAACGCCGATTTTTTTAATGTTGAGCAATTTCCCACCGCAGTCTTAACACTAACACAGGTGACGCCCATTGAACCCGGTCAATATCAGGCTACTGGCGATCTGACCATCAAAGGGATAACTCATTCGGTGACATTTCCCTTAACGGTTGAGCAACAATCAGGGATATGGCATGGCACCGGTGAGACGACACTGGATCGTACTTTGTGGGACATCCGCTATCACTCCGGGAAATTTTTTCAGGATTTGGGGGACAAGGTGATTTATGACGATTTCAAGCTCAACTTCAACCTAAAAACTCAGACCAAAACAGCGGTTTGAGTTTTTTTTAAAACCCAATCGTAAGGAGTTACACATGAAAGCCTTAATGGATACCATTTCCCGGATTCTATTCGCCATGCCGCTTGTTGTGTTCGGACTATTTCATCTGACAAAGGCCGGCATGCTGGCCGGTGCGGTCCCTATCCCCGGCGGCGTTTTCTGGGTTTACCTCACCGGTCTGGCATTTCTTGCCGCATCCGTAGCCATTTTGATCAAAAAATATACCTCCCTGGCAACCCTGCTACTGGGCATTATGCTGCTGGCTTTCGTTTTACTGGTACAACTACCGGGCACACTGAAAGGTGGTGACAGCGCCATGATGCATTTCCCAAATCTGCTGAAGGATACTGCCCTGGCAGGTGCTGCATTTTTCATGTCAGGAATTTTTAAGAAGGAAGAAGAAGAGAAAACAGTTTCTGGCTGATGTCAAGGGTGTTACGCCAAGCACTTTCGGGGGAGGATATGAGTCAAAAATTTGTCCGATGTTGTTGCGTTCGTTGGTACACAGTATTTTGCGCAGTCGGTACTATAGCGTGTTATGGAAAAGCAGTGATAATCGAAAGCCATAGAAACTTTGAACAAAGTTGATGTTGGCAAACAAATCCACACCAATGCCAACCTCCGGCAAAATGAACCCCAGTGGTTTGACAAAAAACTGCGCATCTGCCGCCAAACCGGGCGTCCATTTTCGTTCGAAATGATCCTGATATTCGCCATCGCCTGATAAAATGCTGGTTCGATTCACCGCATAAACAAGCGCAGGACCCACAAACTGAGCCAACATGAAATAGCGACCGAATGCGCGCCGACCAACACCAGCGTTCAGGACATATCGATAATGCGATGGATTATTGCCCAAGGTCAAAGCCGCCTCAGAGGCAAGCCCCAATCGGTAGATATTTTGTTTTTTAGCAAAGTTATAGCTCGCACCGAGACCGTAGTCTGTGTTCGGCTGAGCAAGGCCTAGCCCCAGCGTCACCCACATACCGTCTGCTCCCACAGGTGTTTGTGAATAAGTCCTGCCGGTAATGGTCATGAGTAATGCTGCGGCAACCAAAAATACCTTCATAATATCTGTTCACTTCTATCGTGTAAGGTTCTTCCAAAATTGTCTGGAAGATACCTCATTCACGGGAATCGCCATTATTTTTTTTTAGCGTTTTCAGATGGAATTATATGAAATATCTCATTTCAACAATCCGACTTACCAGTCTCCGCAGCATTAATCATATTAGCCAATCCGGGCAATGCGGTTATGACACCCTTGGTTTGACTGCCTCAATCGTCGCGGAAACAACATAATCCTCTATTTTGCTGCCTGGAGCCCAATTTCGGATGAACGCTTTACTTGCCAGTTTCGGACTTATTTCAATCGCTTCAAATCCCGCCGCAGTGAGCATGGATTCAATTTCCGAGATGGCAGATGCTCCTGACATACACCCGGTAAAAGCCGCCATATCATTCTTCACATATTCTGGTAGCTCAGCAGTCGCCACCACATCCGAAATCGCCAGTCGGCCACCGGGCTTCAAGACACGGTATGCTTCTTGAAACACTCTCAATTTTTCAGGCGACAGATTAATGACACAATTGGAAATAATGACATCAACGACGCCATCAGCTACAGGTAGGTTTTCGATCTCTCCAAGGCGAAAATCCACATTTTCGTAGCCCGCTTTTTCGGCATTAGCTCTGGCCTTACTAATCATTTCCGGCGTCATATCCACGCCTATAACTTTCCCTGCACGACCGACTTCATTAATTGCCAGAAAACAATCGAATCCGCCACCACTGCCCAAATCCAGGACCGTTTCACCCGGTTTCAATGAGGCGATTGCACGGGGATTTCCACAACCCAATCCCATATTTGCACCCTCCGGCACATGGGTCACATCGGCGATTGAATAGCCAAGTTCCATTGAGGCAATTTTGGCGTCGGAACCAGATTCATCGCAACATGATGAGGTTGTCGAGCATCCGCACCCGGTATTTTCCAATTTTGCGACTTTACCATATTGATCGCGCACCGCCTGGCGAATATTATCATGAGTCAGTTGTGTCATTTTTTCAGTCTCCTGTAAAGTTAAAAAAGATCATTACACCTTAGTAGACGGACCGGGAAGGAAAAGGACGCAATAAAACTAAATAAACAATTTTTGACTAACACGCTTTGCAATGGCTTGTCTTTTTCTCATATGAGACGACCTGGTTTTTCAAGTTGATCTCAAATTGACAGCAATCCTCCAGCATGGTTCTTAATAATGCCCGACCTCTTTGTACGCGCGATTTTGCACCGGATAATGATATACCCGCCTGTTCGGCCACCTCTTTTTGAGTTTTATTTTCCAGCTCAGACATTTGAATAGCATCACGGTATTTTTCAGGCAGCCCGTTAACCATCGGGACTAAGCACGATGACAGCTCTTTTTTGATTATTTCGGCTTCATCAGGTTCGGGTTGTTTTATCCAATCAGGCAGTTCTTCTACCATCTTTTTCGTACGGTAATAGTCCGATATTGCATTTCGTGTTATCTGAAACACCCAATTTTCGAGCTTCACATCCTCCCTCAGGGAATTGATGTGTCTGTGGATTTTCAAAAAAATATCCTGCAAGAGATCTTCCACCGCATCTGCAGCAACCTTACTGCTTATGAAGGCAGCCAATTTCTGATGATAGGCTTGCCATATTTTTTCGCTTGTATTCATGATGAATCCTTTGAAATGAATTCAGACAAACCAAGTGCCGCCCCAGAACCGGGTGGATGCTTGCTCTCGTCCGTTCTTTTTAAAAAAACCTGGAAAGATAGAAACACGACACTGACCCAAGGGTTGGCAACCTAAACGCATCATATGAATGACGGAACCCAACCCATTAACCAGGGGTGAATTTGCTTTTACGACAGGCTGCTGATCTATACCAACAATCGTTGAAAACGGTGACTACCCTTGCTTACACAGAGAAATATTTTGCCTGAGGATGATGTACGATTATCGCCGATGTGCTCTGTTCCGGAACAATCTGAAACTCTTCAGTCAGACTGAGCCCAAATTCCTCCGGCCGTAATAATCGAAAAATCACCTGTTGATCACTCAAATCCGGACAGGCCGGATAACCAAAAGAGTACCGACTCCCCCGATATTGTTGCTTGAATAATCCCCGGATCTCAGAGCTGTCTTCATCACCGAACCCCAATTCTTTCCGAATCTGAGCGTGCCAGTATTCCGCTAAACCTTCTGTCGTCTCGACCCCAAAGCCATGCCAGTACAAATATTCCTGGTACTGATTCCCGGCAAATAGCGCTTGCGTATACGCGCTGGCTTTTTCTCCCACGGTCACCAGATGAAATGCCACGACATCTCTTTCACCCGATTCCGCCGATCGGAAATAATCACTGATACACCGACCAGGCGGCTTTTTTTGTCGTGGAAAGTTGAGAATTTCAACGGGTACGGAATCACCGGGTTTTCCGAAAATGAGCAACTCATCGCCCCTGGATTGACATTCGTAATAACCATAAATCACCAAGGGCTGCAAAATTTGCTCACGCTCCGCCTTAGCCTGCAATTTCTCGAAAACCGGCAAAATGGTCTCCCGCTCAATCTGCGCAATCTCATCTTGGGACTTTTTGCCGTGCTTAAATCCCCATTGACCACGAAACAGGGCGCTCGTGTTGATATAGGGATAAATCGCCTTGAGTGGAATGCCCTGCACAACCCGACGTCCCCAGAAAGGCGGTTTGGGAATCACTGCCGATTCCAGGGAATCCGCAAAATGGGGATGTTCAATCAGATTTTCGTCAGGCTCATCCAGCTTTGCCCCACCTGTTTCTTTGGAAGATTTGAGAAGTTTTTCACCAGCCGTTTTGCCCGCCATAATGTCACTTAACAACCGCAACCCATCGAATGCATCCTTGGCGTAACTCACTGGTCCGTGGTAAATATTCGCTAAGTCCTGCTCCACATACTTCCGTGTCAATGCCGCACCGCCGAGAATCACGGGTGGCATGAGGCCGCGTTCGTTCATAACCTCCAGATTTTCCCGCATGACGATGGTAGACTTCACCAGTAATCCACTCATCCCGATGGCATCCGCCTGGTTCATTTCAAAACCCTGCAAGATCGAGTCAATGGGTTGTTTGATGCCCAAATTCACCACACCGTAGCCATTATTGGTGAGAATAATATCCACCAGATTTTTCCCAATGTCGTGGACATCGCCCTTTACAGTCGCCAGCACGATTTTGCCCTTGGACTGACCGGCAGATTTTTCCATATGCGGTTCAAGGTAGCTCACCGCCGCTTTCATCGTTTCAGCGGACTGGAGAACAAAAGGCAGTTGCATCTCCCCTTTTCCGAACAATTCGCCCACGATCTTCATGCCATCCAACAGGAAAATATTGATAATGTCCAACGCCGGATATTTTTCCAGCGCTGCATCCAGATCTTTATCCAGACCCGATTTTTGACCGTCGATAATCCGTTTTTTCAGTCGCTCTTCCACCGGCAGATTCAGATCAATCGCCAGCTTTTTCAGACTGCCAGCCTTTTTGTCAGCATAGTTCTCCAAAATAACTGTCAGTGGATCATAGTCGTCCCTGCGGTGATCATAAATCAGATCTTCAAATAATTTCCGCTCACCAGCTTCGATCTTGTAGTAGGGTAGAATTTTCCCGGCATGGACGATAGCCCCATCCAATCCGGCGTCAATTGCCAGGTGCAAAAATACGGAATTCAGGATGAACCGGGTCGCGGGATTCAGACCAAACGAGACATTGGAAACGCCAAGGCTGGTGTACACGCCGGGTAGATTTTTTTTGATTAACCTGATGCCATTTAATGTCTCAACGGCCGATTTCCGAAACTCCTCATCCCCCGAACCCAATGTAAAAGTCAGGGTGTCGAAGAAAAGATCTGATGGGCGCATCCCCATCTCTGTCACCGCTAAATCATAGATTCGCTGCGCCACCGCAAGCTTGCCCTCCGCCGTTTTCGCCATTCCGGCTTCATCGATGGTCAAACAAACCAACCCAGCACCAAATTCCTTACAGAGTTCGATGACTTGTCGGGCTTTGGCATCGCCGTCTTCAAGATTGATCGAATTAACCACCGCGCGACCGGTTATCTCCTCCAGGGCGACCCGGATCGCCGGCACTTCGGTTGAATCAATCATGAGTGGAATCGTGCTCTGGGCATTCAGTCGCGAGATAAATTCCCGCATATCCCGCACTTCATCACGACCCACATACGCGACACAAACATCCAGCATGTGCGCGCCTTCTGCCATTTGATCCCGGGCGACAGTGAGTAAACCATCCCAATCTTCGTTTAACAAGTAGTCCCGGAATTGTTTGGAGCCATTGGCGTTGGTGCGCTCACCGATGAGGAGTGGTTTTGGCTCCTGAGCGAATGAGGAGACCGCGTAGAGTGAACTCGCCCCCGGCTCGAATGTCGGGTTCCGGGGCAGCGGATTTTGACGCGATGCCTGTTCCACAACCTCCTTCAAATGTTCAGGCGTAGTCCCGCAGCAACCCCCGACGATATTGACCTGCATATCATCCACGAAATGTCCCAGATCGTGCGCCAATTCGTGCGGTGTGAGTTCGTAAACCATTTCACCGTCAATATTTTGTGGAAGTCCGGCATTGGGAATGACGGAGATTGCCTTGGTGGAGTTTGTCATTAATGTCCGCACATGCTCGCTCATGGCTTTCGGTCCGGTGGCACAATTCAGACCAATGACATCAATCGGGTAGGGTTCCAATGCCGTGAGAGCGCCCAGCATGTCCGTCCCTAACAGCATCGTCCCGGTCGTTTCCATGGTGACGGAAGCGATCACCGGCAGACGAATTTTCCGCCGTTTGAATTCGCTGAAAATGGCATTCAATGCGGCTTTTGCCTGTAAAATGTCCTGGACAGTTTCAACAATCAAAAGGTCAGCGCCACCATCCATCAAACCGCGAACCTGTTCAATGTAGGCATCTTTCAAGTCCGCATAGGTCGCGTGATGCAGCGTTGGCAATTTTGTTCCGGGACCCATGCTGCCGGCAACATAGCGTGGGTGATTTGGGGTGGAAAAGTCATTGGCAACACCACGCGCGAGAGCAGCGGCCGTCTTGTTGATCTCATAAACTTTATCGCGCAGGTCATATTCATCCAGCACAACCCGTGTTCCACCAAAAGTATCGGTTTCGACAACATCACATCCGACTTCCAAAAACGATGCATGGATCGTTTCAATCACTTTGGGTTTGGACAAAACCAGCAGCTCATTGCAGCCTTCTTTATCCCAAAAGTCGTCGGCGGTAAGGTTCATCCGCTGAATGCTCGTCCCCATGGCACCGTCGAAAACGATAATTTTATCCTTAAGTCTATCTAAAAATGGTCTGTTCATATTCGTAATCACCCTTCCGTCATGTCACACATTTTATGCTTTCAAAATGCGGTTTAACAAAACATCGGTCAGCTCACGCCGACTGTCAAATACTGCTACGATCGCAATTGTGGTCTCATCAGCCCGATAAATAACGCGATATGGTGCGATAATCAATTCCCGATAAATCGTTATTTGCTGATCAGCCAGCTCAGGTACCGTGCGACCTTTATCAGGGAATTGACTTAATGTCTGAACACGATCCTTAATGGCATTTAAAGCAGAGATTGCATCCATCGTGGATTCGTTACCGATGTATTGAACGATACCTCTTAAATCCTGAGCTGCCGAAGCTGACCAAATGGTCTTTTGCGCTGAGGTGCGCGATCTATTGGTCACCGTTTCCGCCAGCGATTAAATCATGAAGTTCTGACATGAGGTTGCCATGTCTCACCGTTTTTCCATTGCGGATTTCCAATTCACTCTGGTTGATCAACTTCAACAAACTCAACGCGTCCCGCATCCTGGAATAGCTTTCCGGGTCTTGCAGGATGCCCCGGGGTTCACCATTTTGTGTAATAATGACCGGCCGTTTGGTGGTATTGACTTGTCGCAGTAAGTCGGGTGATTTGGATTTGAGATAGGTAATGGGACGAATGTCTTCATTGATCTGCATAGGGTCTTGCCTCCTGTTAAAATCAGCCAGAATATAGGCCGCTATTCTGTCCGACAATAGATCTTTCTCTCCAGGAGGAGACTCGTCCGGGAATTTGTTTTCGGTTTGTCCTACGGTCTATTGGGTTAAATTTGCGGGCGATGTGCAAATATTTAGCCATACCAATTCTTCTGAGCTTTCTTCTGGCATGCGGTCAAATGGAAACCGATGAAACCCAAGCATCCACCCAACTACCCGGCACACCAGACCAGGAAAGCTGGAATTCCGAAATTTACATTGATACCCAGGGACGTCGCGCCATTATTGCTCGCGCCGATTATCTGGCCCAGTTCAACGAAAGCAATGAAATCGAGTTGGTGGGTAATGTCAAACTTGATTTTTTCAATGAGGCTGGGGAGCATGTTTCATTCCTGACGGCAGACACCGGTCTGGTTCACCAGAATCGTAAATGGCTGGAAGCCCGGCAAAATGTGGTGGTGGTTTCGGATTCAGGAATCACGCTGAGAACTGATCAATTGTTGTGGTTCGAATCAAAAAATAGAATCCAGACTGATCGTCCCATTGTGTTGACGACGGCGCTGGATACCCTCTACGGAATCGGATTTGAGTCAGACGCCAATTTGGAAAACTGGACGATCCGGAAACCGACGGGTGTCACCTACCGGGAATTCAGCTATGAGTGAATTTGTGGCGACCCTCCCGGAAAAGACATTTCGCGGGGATAATCTCGTCAAACGGTACGGTCAGCGTATCGTTGTCAACCAAGTCTCTATTGAAGTTAAAAAAGGTGAAATCGTAGGTCTGCTGGGGCCTAATGGCGCTGGAAAAACGACCACCTTTTATATGATGACCGGCATGGTCCGTCCCTCAGGCGGTACCGTGACTTTGAATAATAAAGATGTCACCCATGCAGCCATGTACGCCCGAGCCCAGGCTGGAATTTCCTACCTGCCGCAAGAAGCGAGTATCTTCCGTAAACTCACCGTGGAACAAAATATTCTGCTGATTTTAGAGACACTGAAACTCAATCGAACCCAACGCATGGAGCGGCTCGACTTTCTTCTGGAAGAATTAAGTATCTCACACATCCGTAAAAATAAGGGCTACCAATTGTCCGGGGGTGAAAGGCGGCGCACCGAAATTTGTCGGGCGTTGGTGACAGAGCCTGATTTCATCCTTCTGGACGAACCATTTGCCGGGGTTGATCCCATCGCCGTTGAAGACATTCAGAACATAGTGCTTAAATTAAAAGGGCGCGGGATCGGCGTGTTGATTACGGATCATAATGTTCACGAGACACTTTCGATTACGGATCGAGCTTATTTGCTCTTCCAGGGTAAAATTTTACTCGCCGGCACCGCTGAATATCTGGCAAACGATGATAACGCAAAAAAATTGTATCTGGGCAATAACTTCAGGCTCGACCGATAATCTGATATGGCTTTTCTCTCTCAACATCTCGAACTAAAACAGACACTTACACCGCAACAGATTCTTTTATCTACCCTGTTGCAGCTTCCCACTTTGGCATTGGAACAACGCATCAAACAGGAATTAGAACTGAATCCGGTCCTGGAAATGGTGGACGATGTTGAAGAGGAACAAGAACTGGAGAAAGAGACCGAAACGGAAGAGGAAAAGGAGAAAAAGGAAGAGGAAGAGGTAGAATCGGGGACGGACCAGACTGAAGAAATTGAGTGGGATGAATATTTTCAAAATGATGGCTATGAAGCACGACAAGAAGTTGATCACAGTCAGGAAGATGTCGAATTCCAGAATGCCTACAAACCCAGTTTAGCGGAATTGTTACTGGAACAGGGTCTGGAACTGAATTTATCGGAGGTTGAGTACCACATTTTTGAAGAATTGGTCTGGAGTTTGGACGACCGTGGATACCTCGTGGTGACGCTGGAATACCTTTCGGACAAACTGGAGCAATCCCTGGAGGTTATTCAAACCATTCATCGTTTGTTAATGCGACTCGATCCTGTAGGTGTGGGTGCCCGCGATTTACAGGAATGCCTCCTGATCCAGATTGAAAAACGCTATCCCAATTCTATCGCTCATCAGATCATTCGCGACCATTTTGAGGACTTCGCGAATAAGCGTTACGAGCGCATCATCAAATCGCTTGATCTGACCCGGGATGATTTACTGGATGCCGAGGAGCTTATCTGTCATTTAAATCCGAAGCCGGGTGATGGCTACCTCAATACGCACACCAACTACATCACACCTGATTTTGTTGTCCGGGAACAGGATGATGATTTTCTGGTGACGCTAAACGATACCTTCATTCCCGAGTTACGTCTGTCCAGCCGCTACATTGATTTGCTCAGTCATCAAAAGCAATTGGACACAGAGGCGAAGACATTCCTCAAAAAGAAGGTTGAATCCGCCAAATGGTTCATCAATTCAATCCAGATGCGCCGGATCACCATGATGAAGGTTATGCACGCCATCATTGAATATCAGCACGACTTTTTCATGCACGGCAAAGGTCAGATGAGACCGATGATTCTGAAAGACATCGCCGACCGGATTGGAATGGACATTTCCACCGTGAGCCGTGTAACCAATGGTAAATATGTCCAGTGCGACTGGGGAATTTTCGAGCTTAGGTATTTTTTCAGCGAAGGTATTGAAAGTGATGACGGTGAAAGTATTTCCACCCGTCGGATTAAGGAACGACTACACAAAATCATTTCTGATGAAGACAAAAAGCATCCCATCAGCGATGAAATTTTATCCAAGATGCTCCAGCAAGAGGGATTTCCCGTCGCCCGTCGTACCGTAGCAAAATATCGCGAACAATTGAAAGCGCCAGTTGCCAGACTCCG
>MNWS01000006.1:0-2491 GCA_001872685.1 Fidelibacterota bacterium CG1_02_48_14 | reverse complement strand
GTCCGATTCTCATCTGCTGATCTGAAAACTGTCCGGGTTATTTTTAAAAAATCAAAATGTGAATGAAAGAATGAATCAATCTATCTATCTATCTGTCAATGGTAGTTACGGCATTTGAAATCCGTCCGCTGATTGATTTCAGAAAGGGTGATCATGCAACCTAAACGCACGAACAAGTTTTACGATAATCATGAATTTATACACAGCCCTGACGGTCGAATTGTCCGGATACTGGCAGAATATACCGGTCCACAGCAGCTATTTCGGAAAAAGAAAGTCAAAGATACGGTTGTCTTTTTTGGTTCGGCCAGACTGAAGCCTCAGGATGTAGCCGACCTTGCTCTGTCACAGGCGCAGGCAAATAATGCGCCCGAAACCGAGTTGGCAAAGCTCAGGCGCGCGGTCCACACAGCACAATATTATGAAAAAGCACGGGAACTCTCACGGCGCATGACGGAGTGGTCAATGGGACTTAAAAATGGTCAGCGTCGGTTCATCGTTGCCACCGGCGGCGGACCCGGCATCATGGAAGCTGCCAATCGCGGCGCAGACGAGGCTGGTGGATTATCGGTTGGTCTGAATATCTCACTCCCTTTTGAGCAAAGCGGGAACGATTATATTTCACCCGAACTTGAAATGGAATTTCACTACTTTTTTATGCGCAAATATTGGTTCGTCTACTTCGCCAAGGCTCTGGTGGCTTTCCCCGGTGGTTTCGGAACGATGGACGAGTTGTTCGAAACACTGACGCTTATCCAGACCGGAAAAATCCATAAAGAGATGCCCATCGTACTCTTCGGGAAGGAGTTCTGGGACGCAGTCGTCAATTTTGACGCTATGGTGGATTTTGGGGTTGTGGGTGCACCCGACCTGAACCTTTTTTTGAAAACGGATAGTGTGGATGAAGCATTTGAATATCTGACAACCCATCTCAGTAAATGGCTGACCTGATTTCATGCGACAGAACCGACTTTTTCTGTATTGCCTCATCATCACAGCATTAATCAGTCTGCTTGCCTGCTCGCCACCACCATCCATCCTGGAAATCAAAGCCAGCGACCGCACAGTATTTTATCCGTTACTTCAGCGGCAGGTTGAACACCGATCATTTGCGAGCTACGACGGGACTCGACTCAGTTACACCTTCATGGAGAATAACTCTGCTCGTTTCGCTGTAGCATTTATCCATGGAATTGCAGCCCACAGTTTATTGTATTTACCATTGGGAGATTCGCTCGTAGCGGCTGGTGGACGCGTTTACCTGTTGGATATTCGTGGGCACGGCTCTTCGGATGGTGAGCCAGGCGATGTGCCTGATGATGAGGCATTAGCCAAAGATGCCCATGCATTTTTCATGCAAATTCAGTCAGAAAATCCGAAGCTGCCCATCGTTGTTGCCGGCCACAGTTTGGGTACTTTCATCTGGGAATCAGCAATCGCGAAATTTGATGACATTCAACCAGCGGGCGTCGTGCTTTTGGCCGGTGGCATGAATCCCCAAGACATGCACCATGATCTGAAAAAATTGGGCAAAGGCTTTGTCTATGTTCATCCAGGCAGTTTGATGCTTTCCACGATTGGTTTTCACACACGACCGATTGAAATTGTCCTGCCGAAAGACTCCCTGTTATCCGCTGGTCATTTCAATACCCGTTACACCTTAAAATTTCTGCGCGGACAGCGATTTACAACGGCTGAATTTGATCATTGGTTGGAGCGAACGCGGGAATTTCCCGTGTTGATGATCGTGGGCGATCGGGATGAGGTGATGAGTGTCCCTGCCCTCCGCAAGACATTCCAGCTTTTGAAAGCCAGGGACAAGACCTTAGTTGAATTGCCAGGTGCCACGCATATTTCCATTATTTATGAATCGACACCAGCGATGAATGCCTGGTTGCAAAAACGATTTTTATTGAAAAAAAACCGAGAAGGATTGAGATAATGGCACAACCAACCCGTGCAGATGCCTGGACCCTTTTATGTGAATTCACCCAATCTGATTCGCTGCGGCGACATGCCCTGGGTGTCGAACAAGCCATGCGGGCAATGGCGGGGAAATTTGGCGGTGATATTGAGGAATGGGGACTTGCGGGATTGCTGCATGACTTTGATTATGAGCGGTTCCCCACTGCCGAGGATCATCCTTATAAAGGAAACGAAATCCTATCTGAAAAAGGTTATTCAGAATCCATCCGGGATGCCATTATGGGACATGCCGCCTATACCGGTGTTCCAAGAAAATCTGATATGGCGAAGGCACTTTTTGCCGTGGATGAATTGGTAGGGTTCATTTTCGCGGTGACGTATGTGCGTCCGTCACGCTCAATTATGGAGGTGACACCCAAGTCTGTCCGGAAAAAATTGAAGCAGCTATCTTTCGCTGCCTCCGTGAACCGACAAGATATTGTCCAGGGGATGGAGGAGCTGAATCTTGATCCCACCGAACATTTTCAATTTGTCATTGATGCGCTCAAGGAAAGGGCTGAAGAAC
>MNWS01000028.1 GCA_001872685.1 Fidelibacterota bacterium CG1_02_48_14 | reverse complement strand
ATCAGGGATGAAAAACCATACATCCCTAATTATCAGTCGGTACACCCAAAATACTGGAAAACTGCTTGATCAGGTCATAGTAATCAGGAAGACGACCAGAATTATAATTGATTCCCATTCACCTAATCCGCAGTATTAAAAAACTTTGTCTTTATCCGTGTTTGCTTATCATGATAAAACGAAGCGAACGCGGATCTGTGTTGCTCTGTGGCCAGCATTAAAAAATCTCCCCCAGCACTGCTTCCGCTTTGGCCAGGGTCTCATCTAGTATCTCATAGGTGTGGGCCAGCGACATAAAACCAGCTTCATACTGACTCGGCGCCAGGTAAACGCCATTTTCCAACATGCCATGGAACCAACGATTGAACTGATGGATGTCACAATGCGCCACATCTTGGGTATTACGAATCGAATGGTCCGTGAAGAACAGTGTAAACATGCTGCCCACCCGATGTTGGGTCAGTGGATAGCCGTTTTTCCCAATGATTGTCTGTAGGCCGTTGGACCAATAGGCACTCAACGATTCCAGCTTGTCATAAGCGAGTTTATCCAACCGTTTAAGGGTTTCAATGCCGGCCGTCACTGCAACCGGATTGCCACTCAATGTCCCGGCCTGGTAAATTGGACCTACCGGCGAAACCTGTTCCATGAATTCCCGCTTGCCGCCGTAAGCACCGATAGGCATACCGCCACCAATGACTTTGCCGAAGGTGAGTAGATCGGCATCCACGCCGTATAATTCATTGGCGCCACCCCGAGCAACACGAAATCCCGTCATGACCTCATCCAGAATTAGTAGCGCGCCATTTGCCGAGCAGACTTCCCGCAATTGCAGGAGAAAATCATTTTGCGGCGGGATGCAGCCGGTGTTGCCATTGATGGGTTCTACAATGACGCAGGCAATTTGGTCAGGGTTATTTTGAAACAGTGTTTTCACCGATTCAATGTCATTGAACTGGGCTAATAGTGTATCGGCGGCAGTTCCCTTAGTGACACCCGGGGAATTGGGTTCGCCCAAGGTGAGGGCACCGGAACCGGCAGCGATGAGAAACGAATCGCCGTGACCATGATAACAGCCATCAAACTTGACCATTTTATCCCGACCGGTCACACCCCGGGCAACACGCACCGCACTCATGGTGGCTTCGGTACCACTGTTCACCAGTCGCACCATCTCAGCCGACGGAACGCGCTCAACGATCATCTCAGCCAGCTCGATTTCAAGCTCAGTCGGTGCACCGAAACTGGTGCCTTTCTGGGCAATTTTCTGGATCGCTGTGATGATCTCCGGATGGGCATGACCCAGGATAAGCGGACCCCAGGAGCCAACGAAATCCACAAACCGATTCCCGTCAGCGTCGAAAATATACGGACCTTGTCCCTTCGTGATAAAGGGCGGCGTTCCCCCGACACCTTTAAAAGCGCGAACCGGTGAATTGACGCCACCCGGAATGGTTTGCTGAGCACGGTTAAATAGTGACTGACTTTTCTCGAAATTTATGCTCATGGATTACCCTCTTTTGGTTATTGGCTCGACGCAAGTCTAATCGAAATGGTATGCTGAGGAAAGTGGAAAAGGCAGCGGACGAATACGTTACACGGAGGATCACGGAGAATGAGAACCGCAGAACACCCTCTCGCTGTCTTGCTGAGCTCCGTCGAAGTACAGCGAGAGGATGAAAGAATGGGCACATTGGGTTTATTAGCCACAGATTTCACAGATCACCCAGACCCAATAACTTCACTCTGGCCTCGATTCAGAGTCTTGCAATGAGAAGCTGAAACGAATTCAGCATGACTGGAATCCCCATACTGTCTCCGGGAGCCCCGTCGAAGGGCGGTGAGGGGTTACGATATTATTTATTACGCAAAAAACACTTTAGATGTGAAAAGAATTAAACAATCACAGTCTGCACACAAATTAGAATTTAGGAATCTATATCCCCGTGCTTTAGCGCGGGGATCAATAAGACTAACAAAATTGGGCTTTAGCCCAAGAGACTAAGAATCATGGTGCTAAAGCCCCGCAATGTTGTGGTTTTCTTACCCTGGGTTGCTCCGAAGGGATCCCATTGGGAAAGCCCTGGGCTATCGCAACAATTCTTCAAATTTTAGGAACACCCCTCGGTCGCAGGGGAATCGTAAAGCTCAAGGCTCAAATAACTAAGTACAATAAATATTCCCGCTCGTGCTTCGACGGAGCTCAGCAAGACGAGCGGGATTTCAATTTTCTACTTTGGTCTGTCTATTTTAAAAACTTCGCCGCTTCCAACGCAAAATAGGTCAGGATAATATCCGCGCCGGCACGCTTCATAGATGTCAAAGTTTCCAACATCACTTTGGTACCATCGATCCAACCCTTGGCAGCGGCGGCTTTGATCATGGAATACTCGCCACTCACATTGTAACAGGCCACTGGCAGGCTGGTCATCTCCTTCACACGGGCGATGACATCCAGATAGGCCAGGGCAGGTTTCACCATGATAATGTCCGCCCCTTCAGCGATGTCAAGTTCGGCCTCTTTTAGCCCCTCACGGACATTCGCCGGATCCATCTGGTAAGCCTGGCGGTCCCCAAACTGGGGTGCCGATTCAGCCGCTTCCCGGAACGGACCGTAGTAGCTTGAGGCGTACTTCACGGCATAACTCATGATGGGTATATTCTCAAAATCATACTCGTCCAATGCCAGTCGTATCGTTTCGATCGCCCCATCCATCATACCGGATGGCGCCACCATGTCAACACCCGCTGCTGCATGACTTAGCGCCTGTTTTTCCAGGTATCCCAATGTTGTGTCATTATGCACATCATTTTCATGGATAATGCCGCAATGACCATGATCGGTGTATTCGCACATGCACACATCGGTGATGATATACAGGTCGGGAAAATTCTTTCGCAGAAACCGAATCGCCTGCTGAATAATGCCGTTCTCATTATAGGAATCCGAACCGGTGGCATCTTTTTCACCGGGAATACCGAACAGAATCACCCGCGTAATCCCGGCATTCATCAAATCGGCAATGTGATGCCCCACCTTGTCCAATGACCATTGATAAATTCCCGGCATGGAGGAAATCTCATGTTTTTTATTTTTCCCCACCGTGATAAAAACCGGCATGATCAGGTCATCCAGTGTCACCCGGGTTTCCCGCACCAAACCACGGATGTTGGCGTTCCGTCGCAACCGGCGGGGACGAACGATCAATTGGCGATGTTCCAGATCAATTGCCATATTCACTTGCTCCTAATTTGATTTGATGGTGGTCCGGATTATTCCACCGGTATGGATTCAATCCCTAAAAGTTTTTCGCTCAGCTCAGTCGCATTTTTAATCGTATCTGCCACGGAAATGCCATTGCGATAATTACCGGTAAAATGGAGTCCCGGGTAACGCGTTTCCAGTGAATCCAGCATCTCCTTATACTTCCCGTAGCCCACATCATATTGAGGAATCGCCCTGGGCCAGAACTGATGATTGGAAAATACCGGCTTGCCGCTAACGCCCAACGTCACTTTCAAGTCGTGTAAAGCCATTTCGATGAGTTCGTCTTGTGGCTTGCCCGCCAGTTGGGGTTGTCGCACACCACCGATAAATACGGTGAGTGTCACATGATCCTGCGGTGCTCGCATAGGGAACAGGGTCGAGGTAAACAATGCTCCCAAAATATCAAAGCCTTCCACTTCGGGAATGAGCATACCAAATCCATCCAATGGATGAGAGACATCCTCGCGCCTGAATCCCAGCGTGAGACTCGAAACCGGCGGATGATAAATGTCATCGAACATTGCAAAATTAGCTTCCGGAAGGTCATTCACTTTGAGATTGGGTAATCCAAACGCTGTTCCGGCATAAACCACGTGATCACTGGTAATTTGCCCTGTTGCACCAACTTGATCCGTGTAAGTCACCTGCCATTTTTCACCCGTCTGTGAAATGTCTGTGACGCGGGAATTTTTTTGTACGCTCTTGCCCAGCCTGGACGCGATTGTTTCCGGCAGCATTTTCAAACCGCCTTTGAAGGAGAACATCCGCGCAGCTTGTTTGGATTTCTCCTGTCGTTTTTTCCGCTCACGGGCACCTTTGATCTGCCCTTTTATCAGACCACCGTATTTTTGCTCCAATTCGTACAATTTTGGGAAGCCATGCTTGACGCTTAAATGTTCCGGCGCACCCGCATACACTCCAGCCACGAAGGGATTGATCGCGTACGCCAAAAACTCCGGCCCCAAACGCCGCACCACGAATTGCGCCAGTGATTCCTCGTACCGATTGTCCCAGGAGCTCGTAAACAATTCCTTCACCATCACGAACTTGGCTTTGGTACTGAACAGCGGTGTTGTCAATATCCCACCCGGGGATGATGGTAATGCATGGGGTCGCTTGTCCCGCACCAAGAATCGTTTTGAGGAGGTGGCGTCCGCATAAATTTTTTGATCATCGAGTCCGACCTCCGTCACCAGTTGCGTAACTTTGGGAGAAGTTTCCAGGATCGTATTTGGACCCAGTTCTGCTAAAAAACCTTCCGACAAAACGGTTTGGATCGGACCACCAATTTGACTATTGGCTTCCAAAACCTTCACATCCCAACCCGCTTTTTTCAGTTTAAAACCGGCGGTTAGTCCGGCGATACCACCACCAATGACGATCACGGATTGTTTATCGTTCATAAAGCCACACGCTCCAGTATGAGTTTTTTCAGCACCGCGATAAACTCATTCAAATCTTGTACCGTGTCCGCCCGCTCAAACTGTTTGATACCAATCTTTTTCGCGTATTCCCGGGTCTGAATGTCCAATTCATACAGCGTTTCCACATGCTCCGACACGAATGCAATGGGGAACACCAACACATTCGTCACACCTTTGTTTTTCACCAGACCGTCCAAAGCGTCCTGAATCTCCGGTCCCAGCCATTCCACCGGACCCACCTTACTCTGGTAGCATAATGAATAATTATAAACCCGACGCAACTCGTCCATGATCAATTCCATGTTGGCATTGATCTCTTTTTCGTAGGGATCGCCGGCCTTAACGCGGCTCACCGGGATGGAGTGTGCCGAAAATAGGATATGGGGAGGTTTGTGGAATTTTGACAGGGTCGCCCGAATTTGATTGGCACAGGCTTTAACATATCCCGGTTCCGCATAAAACCGCTCAATGACGATGGGTTCGGGTAAATCGCCACTCACGCGCTTCCATTCATTGACGATGGACAGGGTTGTGGTGGTGGAATAATGCGGATACATGGGCACCAGGATAATGTCATCGAAGTTTCCCTGGCGCACCTCGGCGGCGATTTCTTCAAAAAATGGATGCCAGTAACGCTGAGCTGTGAATACGGTAAAATCGCCCTGTTCATTCAACATTTTTTCCAGCTTTAATGCCTGGGCTACGGTGTTTTCGTGCAAGGGCGAACCTCCGCCAATCGCCGCGTAATATTTTTTCGACTTGGGTGCCCGCAAGGTGGCAATCATGGATGAGAAAAACGCTTGTCCCAATTTCCCGAAAGGAAAATTAAAAATATCCGGATCAGCGAAGAGTTGCTTCAGAAAAGGACGCACTTCAGACAGATTGGAGGGCGCGCCCAGATTGGCAACAATAACGGCGTGTTTCATTATATTTCACCACGAAGGCTCGAAGTGCACAAAGGGAGAAGCAATAATAAAGAGTAATTCATTAGAGGGTTATGGCAAATATTAGAGGACAAATCGTTTTAGACCATTTTTAAGTAATGGAACATTGAAGTTGATGAGAAAGGCAAGTCGCTTATTCATCAATTTTAAGTAAGTCAGAACTTGGGCTTTATGAATATCAAGAATTTGATCAACCGATTTTAATTCAACAATCACTTCATTCTCGATCAAAAGGTCAAGACGGAGTTTCGAATCAAGGTTTTTACCCTGGTAGACAAGCGGCACTTCTAATTGCCTTTCAACCTTGAGGCCACGCTTGGATAATTCGTATTCGAGACACTCTTCATACACAGATTCCAGTAATCCCGGCCCCATTTCTTTGTGTACGACAATCGCAGCATCAACAACCTGCTTTCCAATCAATTCGATTTTAATGTCTATTGGCTTAAAATCAGACATGACGCTTACCTCGTGACCTTTAGCATCTTTGTGGCTACAAAAATTTTACTTGGTGTCCTTGGTGCCTTCGTGGTGAATCGATCATATCGTCTTGGAAAACCGGCCCTCACCCTGCCCTAAATAGGCATCAAATGTCATGGCAATATTCCGAATGAACAGCCGTCCTTTATTGGTCACCGTCAGCTTGTTGTCATCCAGCACCATCAGACCATCCGCCACAAATTCGTCCAGATTATTCAGCTCTTTTTCAAAATGCGTTTTGAAATCCACCTGCAGATTTTTGGACAATTTGGCGTAATCCAGCTCCAGATCGCACATCATACGCATGATTACCGACCGACGAAGCTTATCTTCCTCGGTGAGCAGATAACCCTTTTCAACCGGTAATTTACCAGCATCAACCATTTTGTAATATTCCGGGACAACCTTGGTATTCTGGGCATAAATGTCTTCCAATTGGCTGATGGAGGACATGCCGAAGGCGTAAATATCCGCGCCAGCCTTGGTGCTATATCCCTGGAAATTCCTTTGTAATGTCTTCTCATGCTGCGCGATGGTCAATTCATCATCCACCTTGGCAAAATGGTCCATACCAATATAGACATACCCGGATGAGGTCAGGGTTTCAATGATCATCTTCAGCATTTGGAGCTTTTCTTCCGACGTGGGCAGGTCAGCTTCGTTGATCAATTTTTGGTGCGGTTTCATCCAGGGCACATGGGCATAGTTAAACACCGCCAGGCGATCCGGATTCAACGCCAGAACAGCATTGAGTGTTTTTTCGAATGACGCTCTAGTCTGCAATGGAAGACCGTAAATCAGATCAAGGTTCAACGATTGAAAACCGATTTCCCGGGTCCAGCCCACGATCTCTTCGATCATCTGCTGTGGGTTAATGCGATTCACAGCTTTTTGCACGGCCGGATCAAAATCCTGAACCCCCACTGACCCACGATTAAAACCGACATCCTTCAAGGCTTGGATATGATCTTTGGTAAGCCCACGGGGATCCATCTCACAAGCCACCTCTGCGTCTTTATCGAAGTGGAAAGTCTCCAGAATTTTGTTGCCCAACCTCCGAATCTGCTCAGGGGACAAATAGGTTGGTGTGCCGCCACCAAATGCCTGCTGCACCACCTTCCGGCCAGGATGGATCCGGGATTTGAAAAGGTCCAGTTCTTTGAACAAATAACCCAGGTACTCTTCGATTTTATCTTTATTGCGGGTAATCACGGTTGTGCAACCGCAGAAATAACACAACGTGTCACAATACGGGATATGGAAATAAAGCGAGAGATCCCGCTCAGCGGTTTCGTTGTTGGATGCGATAATGCGTTCCCAGTCCGCCAGCCCTACATTCTCTGAAAAATGCGGTGCTGTGGGGTAGCTGGTATAGCGCGGACCCGGCTTGCTGTATTTGTCTACAAGATTAAGATCTACTTCTATAGTCATGGGTTTTCCCTTGGATTTTGTGAAGTTCGACACAACACCAAATCAATTTTGGTGTTATACTTTTGACCGCCAAATGGCACTTATTCTTCCCCTCTGAAATTCTGAATTGTCTCGACCAAAGCCGCCACATTTTCCAGTTTTGCACTGGGTAAAATGCCGTGACCCAGATTGAAAATGTGCCCCGGCCTAGCTTGCATAGCATTTAGAATTTTTAAGGCTTCAGTACGAACGATCTCCGGTTCCGTGCTCATTAACACCGGATCAAGATTTCCCTGCACTGCAACGTCACCATTTAAGGCGTCGTAAAAACCATCAATTGGAATGGTCCAATCCACCCCTAAAACAGCTGCACCGGTGGCTTTTAATTCTTTCAACCAGTGATGAGAACCTTTGGAATAGACAATCACCGGAACATCATCTCCAAATGCTTCAACAATTCGCGCCAGATACTGACCTGAGCCATTCCAGAAGGTGTCGTGACTCAAAATACCGCCCCAACTGTCGAAAATCTGGACCGCGTCCACGCCGGCAGCCACCTGGGTTTTCAGGTAACGAATCACGGTCTCAGTCACCTTGTCCAACAATTCGGCGAGTAATGAGGGCTGGGCATATAGCATCGTTTTTATGGCAGCGTATTCCTTGGAACTGCCACCCTCGATCATATAGGTCGCTAATGTCCAGGGCGAACCGGCAAAACCAATCAACGCTGTTTGGTCACCCAATTTTTCCCGGGTGAGTTTGAGCGCTGCCGGAACATAGGCTAGTTTTTCTTCCACCGCCTCTACTGTGAGCCTCGCAATGTCCTCCGGTGAACGGACCGCAAAATCCATGGCGATTCCACCCTTTTCGCGAAAACTGTAGGGTTGTCCCATTGCTTCCGGAATCACCAGGATGTCACTGAAAACGATCGCTGCGTCAAACCCAAACCGACGAATAGGCTGAAGCGTTGCTTCCGCTGCCAATTCCGGCGTTTGCACCATTTCCAAAAAGCTGTGCTGCTCTTTTAATGCACGATATTCAGGCAAATAGCGTCCGGCCTGGCGCATCAGCCACACAGGTGGACGATCCAATTTTTCACGATTACAGGCAGCGATAAAGCGTTGGCGTCCGGTCATTTCCATGGCTTAGGATATTTCCTTAATCAAATTTAACAATAGTTGCTGAACATCAGGCTCATCCGCTTCCCAATGAACCACGCCACCCGCTGATTCGATTTCGTTTGTCGTGCTGGGTCCTATGGAAATCCAGCGGGAGGTTAATCCAGTTAAGTCTGGGTGACCGATGCTTAACAGAAAGCCTTTTACAGTCGAAGGTGATGTGAAAACGACAGACTCATTCTCGTTATTTTGGAAACGCTGGCGCAGGTCAGAATTTTCCAGAATTTCCGTACGATAGACCGGAAATTGCTCAAACTCCCAGCCGTTTTGCAACAGCCAGGCGGGGAATTCCGGGCGCGGCTCTTCCGCTGTAAACAGCACGACAGGGCGCTTGGCCAGTGTCCCGAAGGTCTGTGTTAATCCAAGGGCGTTTTGTTCTTGTGGCTGTGCTGCCAGATGACCCAACGTCATTTCAACCTGTTGCGCAGTTGCCGCCCCCACCGCCCAGATAATCGTCTGATCCAAACCCAGCGTGGCGTCTTCACTATTTGCCCATTCAGACAGACCGATGACGCCATTGCGACTTAAAAAAACCACGTAGGGACTTTGTGACAGCAGCTTGCCGGCATTTTGGAACTGTGTCGGCGCAAAATAACTGATCCGGATGGTGGGATGATGATGCAGAGCCACACCTCGCAATTGTTCTCGCTCCAAACGCGGCGCTCGGAGGCCGGTAAAAAGAATCGTAGGTGATGATGATGGTGTCATTGCGATGATCAGGTTCCTAAAAGTTCTTGAGCACCCAGTTCGATGTAGCGCTCAGCCAGTTTTACACCCAGTCCTTCCGGATCGTGCGGGGATCCCGTCAACGACTCGCGAATCTGTTGGGTTCCGGCATAATTGGAGACGAACCCGGTTATTTTCATCTGGTCGCCCACCATTCGTGCCCAGGCGCCCAGCGGCACGGAGCAACCACCTTCGAGTTTTCGACCAAACGCGCGCTCCGCTTTGCAGCATTGCACCGTTTCTTTATCCATGATCGCTGACAAAAGCTGCTGAACATCCGGCCGGTTCACATTCACCTCCAGGCCGATAGCGCCTTGACTGACGGAGGGTACAAATACATCCGGATCGAGAAATGCCGCTACCTGATCGTCCATCTCCAACCGCTTCAATGCCGCTGCCGCCATGATAATGCCATCCCAGCCATTTTCTTTCAACTTGCGCAGGCGCGTATCAATGTTACCCCGGAGGTCGGTGAACTGCATCCCGGGTTTCAGATTCAAAATGGCCGCCTTGCGACGCAGTGAGCCGGTGGCGATCACGCCATTTTCAGGAATCTCTTCGATTGATTTCCATTTCAATGAGATCAATGCGTCCCGGGCATCGGCGCGTGATGGCGACCCGCCGTAGATCAAACCTTCCGGCAGCGATGTGGGTAAATCCTTCAGGCTGTGCACCGCGAGTTGGATCGTATCCGCTAAAAGTTCCGCTTCGATTTCCGCCGTGAAAAGTCCCTTGTCACCAATTTTTGGAAGCGGTACATCCTGAATCGCATCACCCTTCGTGGTAATTTTCTTTATCTCGACGATGAGACCCGGATGCGCTTGTTCCAACAACGATTTTATGTGGTGTGTCTGCCACATGGCCAATTGACTGCCTCGGCTACCGATGACGATTTTCATTAAATATTATCCCAATCTTTTTGTCGGTCTGAGATCCCGATAATTATCGGGGATCGAAGACTGGTCAGTTCTTTAGTCGCCCTTCGATCTCCGCTACGCCTCGCCTCAGGGTGACGATTATTGCTTCCTTGGTATCGGGTTTTCAGTTGGTTTTATCTTCCTTATTGCGCTCTTCCAGCTCAAACAACCTGAATATCTCCCAGATCGTATTAATCTTGGACATATCCAATTTTTGTCCGTTCGCCATTTCCCGCAGGTTCAAAATGGGATAATGGAGCAGTTTCTTCACGATACTCTTAGAAAGTTGCTCTAAATGTTCGAATTCCCTGTCCTCGGTTTTATTGACGAACTTTTCCAGTTCCTGCTGACGAATCTGGTTGAAATAACCGGCCAGCTTAGAAATGGTTGGTACCACATCCAGGGATTTTAACCAGGTGGAATAATCTTTATTAACCGTCGCGATAAGCTCTTTGGCGTGAGGAATTTCACCCCGGCGCTTTTCCAGATTTTCCGCAATGACATTTTTCAGATGATCAATATCGTATAAAAATATTTCGTCCAGCTTGCTGACTGCGGGATCAACATTCCGGGGCGAACTGATGTCCACCATGAGCAGTGAGCGATGATTTCTGAGTTTAATCACCCGCTGCATCAGCGCGAAATCAATGAGATAATGTTGGGAGCCCGTTGCCACGATAACCACATCAGCCTCAAGCAGGGCATCCTCCAGATGGTCCAGGGAGATGGCTTTGGCGGCATATTTTTCTGCTAATTTTTGACGCTTTTCCACGCCTCGGTTCGCCACGATAAATTGCGTCGCACCGATTGCTTTGAAGTGGATGGCTACCAGTTCATTGGTCTCGCCGGCACCGACGAGGAGGATTTTTCGTTTTTCAAAACTGGAGTAAATCTTTCGCGCCAACTCAACTGCAGCCAGACTGATGGAAACCGCACCCTGACATAAAGCGGTATTGGTTCGAACCGATTTTCCTGCCCGAATCGCCTCCTGAAATAACCGGTTCAACAGCGGGAACTGGTAGCCGCTGGAAAGAATCAGATCGTAACTGGATTTCACCTGGGAAAGAATTTGATTTTCCCCCAGGACCATACTTTCCAATCCACCCGCTACCGCAAACAGATGGTCAACGGCATCCTCGTTAAACAAAATGAGCGGCACGGCATCAGTTTGGGACAGATCAAGGTGATGGCGTAGTTGGTATTCGGAAAAAAGCCAGTCTTTGAGAATTTCAGGCCGATTGCTGACGAAATAAAATTCGGTGCGGTTACAAGTTGTGATGACTGCCATTTCCTGAATCGCTGACGCAGGGTTGTTCACCCCGGCTTCGATAAATGCCAGCGCCACATCCGGCGAGAGTGAAACCGCGTCACGAACCGCAACGGAGGCGTTTTTATGGCTGTATCCAATATGAACGATTTGATTATTTTGCATGTGTGCTAGGTGAAACTATGAAATGTATTTCCCAGAATGTTGACGACCATAATGGCCATGAAAAAAAGGATAAATCCCCAAAATGCCCAGCGGCTCAGGCGTAATCCGGAAAGACCGCGACGCCAGACAATCAGCCAGCCCACTGCATAGGAAATCCAGGCAATATCAGAGATGACGATTTTGGGATCTGCCTTGAAAAAATAGCCCAGAATTTTGTAAGCCCAGAGGTGCCCCAGGAATATCCCCAGCCCCAGCGTCACCAATCCCGCCAAAGAACCGACGCGTCCCATCCCTTCCAGCATTTCCAGTGAAGGCAATCCTTCGTAAATAGCGCCAAACCGATGGGCTTTGATCTCCTTCGCCAGCATCCAGTACATGAGACCATAAACGGCCGAAATGGCTAATGAGGATAATCCCAACAGGGTGAAAAAAGTGTGAATGCCGAACATGGGGTTGGCCAGCAGGCCGCTGTGAATACCATTATTTTCAATAAACATGGAGGAGACGACCTGGAATAAAAACACAATCGCGAGAAAGAACAATCCGGTCTTGCCCTCTTTGTTCAGCCGTTCGATGATGTAATAGATCACGGCCGTGTCAAAGGCGATCATGGAAAAGGATTCGAAACTATTGGTAATGGGAAAATATTGGAAATAAATACCCTTCGTGACCAGGTACACCAGATGGACGACAATTCCTCCCAGGAGGAGTTTCGATGCCCACTTGCCCAATTCGGATTGGCGCGTATTGAAGTAGAGCGCGTAAAGAACGAACGCTAGCCCATAGAGTAATGGGAGGAGGACATTGGTTGCTTTTATCGCCTGTATCATCATTTTCCCCTATTTTTTCGCCCAAATATAGGAGCCGACCCACCAGAACATAGGCCATTTCCAAAGAATGCCCTTCTTAAAAATGATAGTTGCGGTCTCATATTCCTGGCTTCACCATCCATATTGCCTTTAAAACCTCGCCTTCCCGGTCAAATTTCATGACCTCGCGGCATTTACAGGCAAAGGTGCTGCCAAACGGTTGGTATTGGCAAATAGCAGGAGCAGATGATGGGGTTGGTCCGGTATGACCAAAATGACGTCATTATTTTACGGAAGGATATTTTGGTCTTTCAACAATTTTTCATTCTTCATCATTTTTGACCCGGATGCTACTCTTGGAAGGTCTCTCACAAACGCAAGTTATGTTTTCTCTGCTGCCCGTACACAAGCAAGGCCACACGTGACCGCAGCGCCGGGCGTGAAGGCGGGAGCCCCATCCACCGTAGTTTCCTAAGCCCGTCCCCACCGCTTTACCTGCCCGGATCGCACCTTATTTGATCAAGAGTATTTTCTGAGAATCGTGGTTCGATCCATTCGATAGGTTCAACAAATAGACGCCTGAGTTCACATCCTGACCGCTGAGATCTTGCCCATTCCAAATGAATGCGGTTCCCTGTATATCTTTCTTCGTCCAGACTAACCGACCTTTTAGATCAAATATCTGCAGCGAAGCTTCTCCGAACTGATCTGAATTTGATAGTTCAATTCTAAGCTCATTGTTGAATGGATTCGGATAGGCATTTCGGATAGCCAAATTAGCCGGCAAGGTTCTGAGTTCTTCTTCCTCTGGTTGGATTTTCACCAGGTCATTGATGCCATAATAATAAATGGTTGAATACGCCGGTGTCCGTGTCGCTATTAAGGTGTGGACATTTACACCATCATTTTTTATTTGATGCCGAATGATTTCAGTCTGCGCTTCAAAAATGAATATCGTATCTGCCGCCAGAATTGAATAGTCACCCCGCGAAACTCTTTTGTTGATCAACGCCTGCCAATTCGAGACAGCACTTGAACTTTCGTCTTTCAAAACAGGAATTTGCAGAACGAGTTCATCCGGGAGAATCGTTGCCTGATAACCGCCAAGGTACTCGTGCGACTCGGTGGGCGAGGTATAGACCAACTCATTGGATATGGCACCAGAAAGCGGGTTGTACGTCCAGAGAAAAATTTCTCCACCATCGAAACTTTTATACAGCGCCATGAATGCCTCTTCCGTGGAACTGAGCTGCGGCATCGTTGTGCTTTTGGGAAATATTGAATCGATTTGAGTCACAACACTATCAAGCGTCACACAGACACCACTCCAATCATCGCTACTACTCAGGTCATAGATCGCCAAATAAACATCACTTGAACGCAATTTTTCCTGGGAATAACTCGAAACTGACGGAATAGCGAGAAGGGTATCCCCATTTACAACGAAACTTGAATCGAATGGGTATTGGTATTCGGTGAACAAATCAATCTCCTTGATGAAATACATGATGTCCTCACCACCGGATACCCATTTTTTAAAAAAGGAGCACCCATGAGTTGAATCCGACTTCCAAATGCCAAGGTCCTGGGACTGTTCTGAGAAGAAATATTGGTCTATTCGATTATGGTTACCCGTCAGATCCAGCGTGATGAGTTTGTGGGTGACATAGGGCTCATCCATGTCACCAAAGTATGTTATCTGAATCAGAAGGTTCTCGTCTTCGAGTCCACATAGGGTTGGGTTAAACCATCCGCCATTTCCACTGTATCCACCGATGTAATAGGCTTGAGCGGGTTCACCTTGAGGGTACTGCTTCGCGATATAGCTTGCCATACCATAGCTGGTAAGTCCATACAACCCGATAATGTCACCCGCTGCGGATATGGCCAGATCGAATTCAGGATACACGTCATGCAAATCATATTGCGAATTTGGATCGTACGTTTCAAGCACCTCAAGATTTTGAGCAACCACCAGAGTTGTCAATGACATTCCCAATAACAGGGTCAAAAGTGCTTTCTTCATTGGGTAACCCCTTTTTTGAATTTCCCTCATGTCGAATGTCGCCAGCGTTGATTGTCGGCATCCGGTGCCGGGCTGTGTTCGTCATTTAGGAGAGATCTAATCGCCATACATCTTCCCCATTTTCAACGATTCCGGTGCTACTCAAGCCCAATTTCGCAGCAAGTTGCTGACTGGCGAGGTGATCATTCCGGATATGGGAGGTAAAGGAACGAATGCCCGCCTCTTTAAGTGCCGCCATCATCAATCCGGCAGCCTCTGTTCCGTTGCCCTTGCCCTGATAGGCACGACCAATGACCCAGGCAATATCTGCCACCATTTCAGATACCGTCGCCTGGACATAGCCGATGTAATGCCGGGTTTCGTCGGTGATAATCACCCAATTCAACCACATCTGGGATTGATCGGGTGACATCCGGGTTGCAAGCCTGGCGAAGCGCTTACGCAACGCATGTACCGATTCTGGAGGCGTTCCCCCGGTG
>MNWS01000031.1 GCA_001872685.1 Fidelibacterota bacterium CG1_02_48_14 | reverse complement strand
GTATTCATCTTGAACCTCCTGCATTGATAAATGCAAACGACAGACCGTTCCCGTTTCAAAGGTTGGCCTGTCGCACAATAATCTTGCTCAGTTCAGAAAAATTCGGATACTGACTAACCAACTAATGGTAGACAAAAATCATCGCATAGATAATCCAGATGACAATACTAAGACCGCTGAGTAGCGCTACTGTGCCAAAAATTCGAATACTGCGGATAACAATGGGCTGATACGGTTCTACCAGGTGTTTTTCCAGTTCTCCGCTCTCAACCATTTTCTGGTACTCTTCCGGTCGATCCAATTTGAACTCTTCCAGGGGGATGCGGCCGGAGAAAATAACCGTATCCATAGGGAATTTTTCCGGGCGTAAGTGCGTATTGAAAAAATGCACTGTAAAGATAAATCCTACCGCGAGCAATGCTTCGTCACTATGAATGATGGTGGCAACATTGAGAAACCAACCCGGTAGAAATTTGGTGAAAAATTCCGGAAACCAAAGGGTTAGTCCCGTTGAGCCGATGACCATCATTCCCCAAAATACCGCGATATAATCGAATTTTTCCCAATAGGTCCAACGACCATATTGTGGTCTTTCGCCACGCCCCAGAAACCACTTCAGGGAATCTCTCAAATCTTGGAGGTCTTTCTTGTTGAAAAACATCGACCCCGGCCCGAAAACCATATTTTTCCAGCTTTCCTTCGTTTTAATCTTGATCCGAACGACATCAGCCAGGTGGATAACGAAGACAGCGATCATGATGAATGCCGCGAAACGATGAAAAAATCCGGCAGATTCGAACCCGCCAAACAGATGCGACAGAATTACCGCCCAACTGGTGTAGGAAAACTTTAGGGTCAATCCCGTCATCGCCAGGGTGATGAAGGTCAGGATCGTAAAAATATGGAGTCCCCGGTTCAACCGGGAGAACCGTTCGTACTCTAACTTGATTCGTCTATGTCGCTTCAGCATTACCTAGTTTTCCTCGTGATGTGATTTCTCGCGATTGTCTTCCTCTTCATCTTCACGTTCCTGAGCCCGCTCTATAATTTCCAGCCGCTTCTTCAAGTCTCGTTTCCAGGTGAACGAACGCGGCAACCAGAGCAGTGTGTGTAGACCTGCGATGACGAATGTAAACACCAGCAAACTTGTCATTCCCCAGAATGTCCAGAATAAGATTGGATATTTTTTGGGGTCATGATGAGTCGCATGTGTCAAATACCCGGCGAACTGACGGTTCGCATTGGGGTGACATTGTTTACAGGTTTCCACCACATTCTTGTGACTCAGGCGAGACTCAGGATCGTTTGGTGGCAGAATGTCGTGTGAGCCGTGACAATCGTAGCATTTCGCGGTTTTCGTATAGCCCAACTGGGACACTTTACCATGATAGGTGTCGAAATAGGTTTCGGTGATGGCTTCATGACATTTGCCGCATTGGGTCATGATCTTGAGTTTGAAATTACTCAGATCGGTCCGGGAAATCGTGTGGGCTGTATGACAGGTAGAGCAAACCGGCAGGGTTGCATCCGTTTTGGTGACCAAGGGAGAATGGACGCTCTTCAGGAATTTTTCTTCAATACCCAGATGGCAAGAGCCGCAGGTATCCGAAATGTGCGCCGGATTGACGCTTGAATTGGGATCACTGGCCGGCATTTCCTTGTGGGCGGTATGGCAATTGGTACAGGTTGCGGTCACCGTCAGACCACTCTTTAGCAGACCTTTACCATGAATACTTTCGGAATAATCGGATACGATATTTTGCTCGGTGCCCATATATCGCACCGCAGCGCTTTCACCCAATCGATGGCAAGTGCCACACAGGTCAGGAATATTGGTGGGGAATATGGGCGAACGTGGATCCGCTTTGCCTTTCACCTCGTGCGACCCATGGCATTCTTTGCAATTCGGCGCATTTTTATCATTTTGGGCGTGGAGTTTTCCGTGAATGCTCATCTGATAATCGGTGCCCACCGCCTCGTGACAAATGGAACAATCCACCGGATCTTTTAATGTCTCACAGGGACGCGACCGCCGGGGATCCACATTGATGTGACATTGACTACATGCGGTTTCGGCGTGTCTGGAACTCATGATTTTCATCCGATCAACCGTTAATGAATGACCATCAACCGATGATTTGATGTCCGCTTCGGCATGACACTTCAGACAATCCTGATCTGAAATTCCCTGGGTATAGAATGATTTCCTGACCTTGTGCGGTTGGTGGCAATCTACACAAACCGGGATATTGTGGGGTTCTTTTTCCCATAATTGCCCACGAATCACCTTTTGGTGAACCCGTTCGATTTCTGAATGGCATTGGGAGCAGGTTTTGGAAATATTCAGTTTTGAAATGGTAGAGCGTGGATCGGTATGCGGTAAAATCCGATGCGGCGTATGGCACGATACGCAAGTAGCTGAAACAGTCAAACCTTTGCGTAGCAACCCTTCTCCGTGCATACTCTCGGAATAATTTTCTAAAATTTGATCCTGTGGAATATCGTAGCGTTCGCTGACTTCGGTACCTTCATGATGACAAGAGCCACAAAGTCCCGGTACCTTAATGGGGCGTACATTCGATTCAGGATCCGCGATGGGTTTGATATTATGCGAGCCGTGACAGGTTTGGCAATTCGGTGCTAAATCTCCTCCGTCTTGCAGAACTTTATCATGCAGGGATTCCCGAAATTGTTGCAGAGGCACCCGATGACAGTCTCCGCATTGCACCGGTGTGAACGTATTGCGGTGCGGAATTTTTTTCATGTCAAGATCGGTATGACATTCAACACATGTCAGGGCATTGTGTACGGATGTATCGAATTCCTTACTGCTGACAAACACGGAAATCTTGTGGCCGTTCCTTACCCCCTCCAGTGTTTTGTAGCTATGGCATTCAAGGCAATCCTTGTTGGATTGCGCATAAAGCTGCACCGGGCATAACTGCAAAATCAACGCGACAGCAATGAAAAGGATGTGTTGTAAAACAGTAAATCGATTTAGATAAAATTTAAATCTTTTTTGACGTGCGTGCAAAATTCGAAACCCCCTCAACATGCAACAGGTCTGTCTTTTTTTCAGACCTTGTCAGTTAGAATAATGAATCATCCAATCTCAAATTAATAGCTCTGGCCATTATGGTTTTTGCCATGGCAACTCAGATAACAGGTACCATGACCCGGAGCGTCAGCCTCCACGATCTTCCGTCCGTTTGTCGGTTCTATGTATGATCTATCGAGGTCTATCAGGCCAGGCATTTCCTGGCTGCCGTGTGGATTATGACAGGCACTGCAGGCAAATCCAGCTTGTTGAATATGCAGATTGTGAAATTTAAAGCCATTATCCTGAAGAATTTTCTGCTCGACATGACATTGAAAACAAAGCTCGCTTTCTTCCGGCGCTGCATAGGGAATGGTGCTGTCAGCGTAAGGCTTCTTCAAAATATGCGGAATGTTCGACCCGTGTGGTCCGGCGACGCCAGCCACATCATCGTTCCCATGACAATCGGTGCAGGTGATCATCGATTGCTCTGACCAGCCCTCTTTCAAACTGGGAACATAGGCTGAATTTCCAGGACCCTCCACGGGATGGAAACTGCGGTTTGATGTGGCGAAAAGTCTGGCTACATCGCTGGAAGGTTCCGCGTTCTGATTGTAGCCGTGACATTTATAGCAAACCTGGAATTCAAACTCTGCATTGCCGTTGGTGAAGCCCATGGCATCCACACCCTTGACGAACATGAGTGCGCCAGGCAGAAATGGCGACGGCTCTTCTGCTTGCACGGCATGCGGATTATGGCAATCGCCACAGCGCACCGAACGATCTTCCGAAAATCCACCCTGCCACCGGGATGCGCCAGACCCATAACCGATCTGGGTAACATTGGGATTAATGCGTATGGGATGGATAAATGGTTTCTCAAAAACTTCCTGCAAATTATAACGACTCAGGACCTCCGTCGAGTCATCCTGCATTCCATCGTGGCAACTCAGGCACAGTGAGTTTTCGTCTGAGCGCAATAGTTTGGCTTTGGTTGGTAGCGTATGAATTTCATGACATTGCAGGCAGGCGATCTGCTTTAAGGGTTTCAGCACCGGATTTTCAGGATTGCCGTGGGTCGAATTTCCCCAGTTTTGCATGTGGTGACATTGGAGACAAATCTGAGAACCATCGTTGGTCACTTTTAAGAACCGGCCATTCTCATTGTTGTGAGGATCATGGCACGTGCCGCAGCGAACGGTTTTATTTTCGCCCATGAAGAGCAGGGAGCCACTGTCAGGTTGGCTGATTTCCAGTCCGGATGCAGGAAATGTGAATAAATGGGTGTTATAATTCTCTGCCGATACCGCTTGCGGTGCTGTGAGATTCACTTGCGGATTCGCATCTACGGGGCGTCTGGGAAACCCCGGCGCTACGGTGCCATCATGACAAAACAGGCAGGTCCGGCTGTCCGGATCCACAGGAAAGACTTTGTCGGCAGGGGCTTCAATCGTTTGTCGTGTCTCAAAATTCCGGATAGCCTCTTTACGGTACCAAAGCGGTTCCACCGCAGGTGTAACCCGTGGCATGTGGCAATAGCGACACAGTGAATAATCGGTTAAAGTCCCTTCGCTGCCTGCCGTTTGTCGCCCACCCAACGACAGATTGTGTGGGGTAAAAGCGACTTTGCCCTTCATTTCCAGATTGCCCTGATCGCCACCAGTCTGAGCAATTGACATTGAAACCAGAAATGGTAGAACCAGCATCAACCAAAACCACTTTATGGACACCCACGTTTGGGGATTGAATTCTCGTTGTCGCATTAGAATCGCCTCATAAATCGCATCCAAATCAAGGTGTTTTGTTGGCCAAAGTCTTCGGGTGTACCCCGGAATTGGAAATCCAACACATAATCAAATTTGACAAAATTGACCTTCACGAATGCACTTAACCAGAGATAATCGGTGTAAATATCAGAATTAAACCGATACAACCCCATCAAGTTGAGGGTCGTAAACCGGTTCAACGGCATGGTTGCCCGGGTGTTTATCCGTTGCTCCAGATCCTCGGCAGTCAGGTGCCAGATGTCAAAATAGGAAACCGAAATCTGCAGGCGCTGCCGGAGTAATTTCACGAAAAGTTCGTTGGTCACGGCATTACGCAAGGTGTCTTCGGCGAACTGCAGGTCTACCCCAATATGATTCTTAATCTGCAACCGATCGCCGTATTGGAAGGGCTTCCGGGGATTCACCAGTAGTGTCGTCTGAATCTGATGCTCCACATCGTAGAGGAAATCTTCCGTGACCGGGTCCGAAACATTGAACAGTTCACCCTGGAAAATGTCCTTCACATTCCAGGCAAAATTCGCGGAACGCAGGATATCCCAACCCTCTTCCGCGAGAAATTCGGTCGCGATACCGGAACCATAATTGAAGCTTTCTTTGAATCCGGTGCGGATCAAGCCTCGGGCAAAATTGTCGCGTCCGGCTTGCCAATTCAAGCCCACCTGATACGACCGCCAGTGGAAAAGTGTAACCGAGTCCGCTTCCTGAACTTTGCTCCCCCGAAAAATCGTTTCCACCTCAAAAGCCGGCTTGAGGCGGTAACGATAAGAAGCGGTGTACTTTTGATTGAGCAACGGACGCGACCCGTACTGGAAGTCCCCGTAGGAATAATTCCCCCGAAGCTCATGGCGATTTCGCTGGTAACTCGCTTCCTGAAACGCCCAGCGATAATCCGTCTCACCTTGCTGATAAAAGCTGTTTGAGCCGGTCCATGAAAACCCTTTGAAGGGACGACCGTGCCAGCTAATGGCTGCCCTTTGACGGAAATCCGGGTTGTCTGCACGGCGTTGAATCTGCCAGTCATCTCTTTCGGCCGTGACACGAAAATTCAATCCGAATAACCGTTTTTCAAGTTGGGCTTGAAAAAATTGTCGGGCTGTTTCGACGCTATCGCGCTGCTGTGTGCGATAACCCAAACCAATTCCGAATCGCGTCTGAGCGGGTAACTGCGCGTCAAAGCGAACACCATTTACCCACTCGGTACGAACCAGCGAATCTACCATGATCCTCACCGGATCGGTTACCTGGTAATAACTGAATAGTGAAATTGAAATGGGTTTGAAGGGGTGCAACTGACTCTGGAAATGGTATTCCGGCGAAAAACTTGAGCTGTTGCTATAGCGTGATTCTCCCTGATAAATGCCACCGCCGGTAAGTTTCCAATTCCAATTCAGTGACTCGCTGAGTACGCCCGCGCCACCGAGTTGGAGTCGTTCCAAATGGATAAAATAGCCGCCATCCGCCAGTGATGTATCTCTGACATAGCCCATTCTGCCTTCAACGACACCAGCCGATTGGAGGCTCTGTCCCGGTAGATTTCCAAAACCGAGCAGCCCGATCCCAAGGACCAGAGCTACTACTCTTCGCGAAAATGTTTTTTTAAGGTTGCGCATAGTACTGAAAAACCTGAATTCGATTGTTGTATTGGTCCACCACATATAGTCGGTCCTCATTATCGAAACTCAGGGCAGTTGGCAGGATGAATTCCCCCCGTTCCCAACCAGTTTGCCCAAAGAAATAGAGCAGTGCTCCCTGCTGCGTAAAAATTTGAATATTCCCGAAGGCCGCATCAGAAACGAAGATAAAACCATCCCGGGAGACCGTAATTCCCTTGGGAAATCCAAATGAACCCGGTGTACGATCATAGGTGCCAAAAGAAGACAAAAATGCCAGCTCGGGCGAAAATATTTTCACTTTACGATTCAACCCGTCCAGGACAAATATCTTGCCGGTCGAATCGGTTTCCACAGCGACTGGAAAGTGGAATTGCGTCGGCGCGGTTCCCAGTCCACCTAAAGCCGCGATAAATGTACCGTCAGTTTTGAAAATAAAAACCTGATGAGTCGGCGGATCAACCACAAACAGGCGCTGAGTATGTGGGTCGAATTTCAACTGGCTCGGGCGTTTGAATCCATCGTGCGAAATGACGCCGATAGGTTCGAAGTTGAAATTGAAGATCTGGACGAGATGACGATTAGGATCGGAAACGAAAATTTTATCCCCGGCAATTGCGATTCCTGCTGGAACATTCAGAACATCAGCGCCAAGCTCCACCACCTCATCGCAATCGGTCTGGGGACCGGTAAATCGCAAAACACGCCCTAATTCCGTATCTACGACATACATCCGGTTTAATGAATCAACAGCGACAGCGCTGGGGCGGTGAAGCGTTGTCTGGGGACAATCGCCCGCGAGTAATTTTTCCAGGCGGGAACCAAAAGTAGCCGATTGCTCCATTTTGCCGGTGTAAATCTTCTCCAGCGTAAGAAATGGAAAGCTCTCATTGGCTGGAAACTGCAATTTCTCCATCGGTGTCTGGTGACTGCAACTGACATTGACGATGACAACTCCCGCCAATATTCCCAGAGCAAGGTGGCGAAACGACCTGAATCGGAACTTTAATCGCATGAAATCCATCTCCCTAATACCGCTTCCGCTTTAGTGGATCGTGGTAGTAGTTGTATTTCCACAGCGCACTTTCGCCGTGGCAATCAGAACAGAGCGTTTTCTCACTGGGTTCCCGCAGGAAAGAGGTGAGACGCGTGCCCTCATCATTTTCAGTTTTAGGAACCTGCAAACGCTCATCAAACGACCATTTGTGTGGATTGTGGCAGGTGAAACAATCAATGTATCCAAAGGTCTCTGCGGGTCCGGTGGCAGTAAATAAAGGGAAGTCCGTCCATGAACCAATATTCCGCACCATGGTCGTCACCGTCCCATACTGGTGTGGATGCTGGAATGCGACGGGAATATTACCAGCAGCGATTCCATCCGATTTGTGGCAGGTGAAGCAATGTTTTTCATTGTAAGTTGCACCGGGCGCATCGTCTTCCCACCTGGCCAGAATGCCAGCCTGGGCTGAAGCGTTGTGTGGTGTATGACACATGGAGCAGGCACTTTTCCCCGGTTCAGAAAGATCGTGATCCGTCATCAAAATGGTCTTTTGCTCGCTGTGGCAATCAAAGCACAATCCCGGCTCAGGGAAATTGCTCACCCGCAGGAAAGAATTTTCATCGTCACCCTGCATATCAGCCGTCGACGAACTCGATTTGACGGTTCCCCAATCGTGTGGATCATGGCAGGTGTTGCAACTCAATAGCGTTTGTTTACCCACCAGTCGTCCGGGCAATTTGGACTTTGAATCAAAAGGAATGTCCATGGGGTGATCAGCATGACCGACGGTCGTTGGAGACAGGGCATCATTGTGACACCCCTGACAAACATCCGCTATCTTATCCGGGCTACCTTTTCCGGCAGAAACGGCAAATCCAGCCTTGTGAGTCGCGTGACAAACAGAACACTGACTCTGCTGTTGCTGGGAATTTCCTGCATTGGCAAAATAGGTCTTGAAACCGCCACGCTGAATGCTATGGTCTGAATTCACGACGGTTTGTTTTTCACTGTGACAAGTTGTGCACAAGCTGCCATTGGCATCATCCGGCAAACGCAGAAATGAGGAAACCGCGGTCCCCTCTTCATTTGCAGCCGTCAGATTACGCTTGCCCTGATGCTCCCACCGGTGTGGATCGTGGCAGGAAACGCATTTCAACTCCTCACCGGCTGTTATCGCCAGCTCAGGAATGGCTTTCTCGAACTTTATCCCGTTGATGAGATGGCCTTCATGCTTGAAAGCCTTTGCCTTTGCGAGCCCGGTGGTTGAATGGCATTCGAGACAGTAGGCATTAAGCGATTTGGTGTCTTTAATGTCTAATGCCCACATAAATTTGCCTTCACCTTCATGGGTCACATGACAGGAAGCACAAATATCCTGCTCCTGAAATGTCAACCCATTCACTGTCTTTTCGTAAGGATGCGAAACCGTCAAGTCATGGTCAGTGAGCGAAATTTCAAATTGATCTGCATGGCACGCGGAGCAGAGTGCTGTTCGATTTTTACCCTCAACCAGTTGCACCTTCTGATTTTCATGAATCGGATGACAGGTCATGCACTCCACTTTGTTACCATCGCCCCAACGCGTGTCCGGCGGCATCCGGTTCGCTGTTCCCTGAGCCACATGAATGGGATGGTTCACATTCGATTTGGTCTGCCCTTCGTGACATTTCATGCAAAGTTGTGAATTTTTCGTTTCAACCCGCATGAAGGGCGCAAAGCTGTCCGGTCGCTCCGGTGGCAGGGAATGGACTGAGTGGCAGGTGCCGCAATAGATCTCACCCTCGCTGTTAAGGGGCAAATCTTTGACTTTGACATCGCCGGGTTTCATGTTGCCGTGATGATTTTTTGACAAAAATACTTCCCGGGAATCAGCGACATAACCATCATGGCACGATAAACACATGGCTTCGGAGGTAACCATGGAAGGTTTGCCATCAATAATGATGTTGGTGTTCACTCTCGGAATCAGCGTCTCCACCCCTTTGCCGGTGGAGTGCCAACTCACATGGCAGGTTGAGCAATCTTCCGGTGCGCGACGCTGCATGGTCATGAATTTTTGACCCCAACCGTCCGGCGGTAAAAAGAGCAGCAGCAAACTCGACAACACGATATGGCGTAATGTCTTCATCTATTTGATCTTGAATCCCAAAACCTGATTCTTCGCACTTTCAACCACCCACAATATGCCATTTTTGTCCAACCAGAGTCCGGTGGGATTCTGGAGGTGAATGGTTTTAAAATCTTGATCGAGCAGGACATCCGGCGTTCGATTACCCGGATAAAAAACCTGGACCACACCCAAAAAACTGTCAGAGACAAAGACTTGCCCGTTACTGCTGACTGCAACCCCCTTGGGTCGAAAGAGTTGGCCGGCTGTGACGCCCCATTCGCCATACTGACCCAGAAACCGATCGTCCTTACCGATGATCTGAATGCGGCCATTGAAAACATCCACGACATACAGACTTTTATCCGCACCAGAGGTGATCGTCGCCGGGTATTTGAATTGCCCCCGATTACGGCCTTCACCACCCAGTCGCGCCAGTTCCTTCCCGGACCGATCTATTTTCACCACCTGGTGCCCATCATTATTGACCACATACAAGGCATCCTTGCCCACGGGTACGATATCCGTGGGATCAATGTCCTGATTCAAGTTAATTTTTGTTTGCAAGCTTAGGTTTTTATTGAAAATGAAGATGGCTTTCGCGCCCGTGTCGGTGAGGTAAATCTGATCTTCAGTGTCAATGTAAATTCCGATGAGTCTGACAAATTCCCGGTTTGTCAGGTAGGTCGCCTGGCCGGTCGTATTGAAAATGACAACTTCCTGATTAACGCCATCCACCACCAGGACACGACCATCGGACATGGTGGCTACATCGGTGGGATAGGCCATTTTGTCTGTGAAGGTATAGGCCACAGTTCCCTGCATGAGTGCCGCACTCAGGGAACTGAAAAAAAGGAGCAGGGATGTCACAAGCAGACGCAGCATGATCATGTTATTCTATTTGGTTGGCATGTAGAAATTTTCATAGTTCTCAAAGACAGACGGAATACTCAGTGATTCCAATTCTCTCACCCGTTCAGGTGAATAGCCGACAGCGGTATAGTTAATATAGCCGTTTTGAATGTGGCAACGATTGCACATTCGGCCGGGCATCATCATGCCGGCTTCCAGCATTTCCCGTAGTTGTTTTTTCTGTGTCTCGTCCGTGAGTGCTCCAGCCTCAATTTGGTCAACGATGACCGGATTGTCCTGGGAAGTGTAAATTGCCTGGCCATCACGAATGGGTACCAGTTGGTATTTTCCGACATTTCTCCACTTGGTTTCAGGACGCTCGACACCGATAACCCGGTGTCCGGTTTCCGTATCCAGCCACTCAAAAGTGACATTCGTGGAATCCGACAAATGGCAGGTTGTACAGGAGACATAGCCTGAATGCAGGTTCAAAAAGGCGCGATTGCGAACATTTTTATTGTGGGGCAAAACCGAATGACACAACAGACAGGCTGATCGATTCTGTTTCCGAACCATTTCAATACCCGGATAATAATGGAAATTTTTATGCATGGCTTCATAGTCATTCGGAACCGCCTGCATGACATAGGCTGGATCCTCCTGGAGGCGAACGGTGTCTTGCATGGCTCTGGGAACCAGGATTTCAGCGGGACGGGTGTTGGGATTGGCCAGTCTTTGGTAAAAACTAATGGCCATGATGGTTGCAGTGACCACAATCAACACGAAGAACATATAACCCAATCCACGAAATCGCCTATACATCATGCACCTCACCCGGTCCGTTTAGCTGTTCCCAAACAGCCGCGTGTTCTTCTTTCATATCCCAATCCGAAAGATCGCCGGTGATCCAGACATTACTCATTGGCCATTTACCGGGCTTCCAATGTACCAGGTAGAAATGCCATACGACGATCGCCAGCACCGCCAGGATCGCCTCCAGGGAGTGAATGATGCGAGCCACATCCACCCAGAATTTTGGTCCGTATTGTTCCACCATCATCACGACACCGGTAAAGGTCATCACAAAACTGCCCCAGGCAAATGCCCAGTATTCCATTTTTTCAGCATAATTGAACCAGGGCATTTTCGGTGGTGTTTTCCGTAAGCCCACCATAAACGCCATGTTTTGAATCAGGTGCAGAATATCGGAAGGCTTGGGGAACATCTCTTTTAACATCAGCCGACCCCGTGGCGTAAAAATCGCGTATCCAATGTGAAACAGGCTGATGATTGTCAGAATTAGAGCGAAAAAGCGGTGACCCCAGAAACGCACTTCTACCAGATGCAGCCAGGCAGGGATCCATTGCAGGCGTTCCACCGGAATCCACAGAAAAGCGCCGGTGAGAGCCAAACCCGTGAATGACATAAACATGATGACATGGCTCACCCGGTCCGTTTTATTCATCCGAACGTAGCGTTTTTGCATTCGAGTTGGTGGTGGGTAGCCGTGGACCCTCAATATTTGCTTGGTGCGGATAAAATCTAGCGTATTGTGTAAGAGCATAAACCCGATCACGCTAATAATGAGAAAGGTCCAAATGTAACGCACCCATTTAAGGGTATCAGCCTGCCAGCCCTGATACCGGGAGTGCATGGAACCTTGCGGAAAACTGGTGACAGCTCCCTCGTGGCACCCGGAACCTGAACAGGTGCTCACCAGTTGGGCTTCATTCACTGATGACCGGACATCCTTTTGCGGGAATACCGAATGATAATCGTGGCAGTCATTACACACGGGTGTCTTTTTGTCGCCGAATGCAAAGCCGACGCCATGGAACGAAACCATAAATGTCGAGACGACATCATCCCGGAAAATATCCGCCTGTTCACCCAGGATTGAAGCGTCTGTGTGGCAGGAAGCGCACACCTCCAAGCGTCGTTTTTGAGTCCAGTAACGGTCCGGATTGATATGAAAATCAATGTGTTTCACGGCGCTGGTAATGTTGTTCTCCGCATGACATTTGATGCAATTCTGTGAGAGTTCACGGAACTCATCACTCACGGGATGGAGTTGGAGTGGATTCACATGACAATCTTTGCAATCAGGGCGCAGATCATCCTTCCCGTCATTTTTGGGGCCATGCACGGAAGCTTCCCAGTTTTCAAACACACCACTATGACTGAAGGGGCGCTGAGTAAAGGGATCCAGCGTATGACAAGCCTGGTTACAATTCACCGGCTGTGGCGTAGGGTCGTGTGGAATCTTCTCTACATCGACGTGACAATCGATGCACGCTAAAACACTGTGAACAGAGTTGGCGTACATCTCCGCGTCTACATAAAAATTATGGAAGCTACCATCTTCTTCGGAAATGCGGGCGAATAGCGGGTACTGGTGACAACTCAGGCAATTCTGGTTATCCTGAGCCACCAGGGAATTGGTCCCGGCATTCAGGAAAATGAATAAACCCAGGAAAAATGATTTCCCGACAGAATCGCTCAAGAATTGGCTGACTACCGTCCAGAGGCTTTTATAAAGGGTTATTTGATGTCTCTGAAGTCTCATGAAAATGCTGCTCCCCCGAACATTCTTTCGTATTTCTCAAAATTGATTTTACAGCAGCCGGCGAGTTTTCGCCATCTCTGCACAGCGACCAACCTCAGAACGCGTGGCAGGCGTTGCATAGGTTGCCACCCCCATCAACTGTGACGGAGGCGTTTGCCAATTTTTCATCCTGCTGGTCGTGAGCGTCCAGATCGCCTTCCATGAGGAAATGATCATAATTGTATGGTCCTGCCGAACTTCCATTCACCAGGTTGTGCAAGTGACAATTTTTCCAACAAGTGTTATCATCATAGGCAGTACTGCTATCGATCCAACTGCTATCCACCAGGGTTCTTGAAGTCCAGCGCTGGAGGTTATGTGGACTGGTGCGCTGATAAGTGGGCACTTCATCGAAATATGGAAGTGCTGAGATACCCCATTCAGAATAAGCATCACGAGTCACCGGAGTGTGGCGCACTACGCTCCATTTTTCGTTGCTGTGATGTTGGTCAGCTTGTTGATAGTTGGGATTAAAACCAATTTTGAACGCTTCATAGGTTTGCGTGTAATCCGAAACATAACCTGATTCGAAATGCTTAATCGCCTGTCCGTGACACACATAACAGCTCAAGCCCGATTCACTGCCCTGACCCGCCCAATGCTTTTCATGAAAAATATTTTTTGTAGCATCATTGACATGACACGGCGTGTAGCAACTGGCAATACCCTCAACATCGTAAACGCTTGTCAGGTCTGCATCGCTGCTACCTGCACCGTGAAAATCTTCTGTATGACATGTTTGGCATGTGAACCCGAATGATTCATGCAGATCCGGAGTTTCACTGGCCAATTCTCCACGCCATTCAATACCAACCGTGTTGCTGTGACAGGCGGTACAAGTAAAGTCTATGTTGGGTTTGCGGATAAATTGGTGATTGCCACCCGTTGCACTGCCCGCAAATCCACCGCCGGTAACAATGGGTCTGCTGATGTGGCATTGACCGCAGGTTGCGGATTGCAGCAACCGATTGGCTTCAAATCCACTGCTCAATTCTACCGGTGCATTGCTGTAGCTGTACCCAGCTCCACCATAGCGCAATGCCAGTTGAGCTTTCTCACCCCATCCCTGGCGATGAATACTGGTCAAATGCCGACGGGCAATATCACCGTGACACAATCCGCCACCACATCCCAACTGGGGATCCACAGAGGGATCGCGGACCAATCCCTGATGAGCCGCAGACATGGCATTCGCATCGGTGGCTTCAGCAACCGGCGACTGTCCGCTGTGGCATCCGGCACAACTCATACGAGCATGGGTACTGTCAATGTCCGAAAACCCGTGTTGGTCGGCGCCCAGTTCAATGTGAACGCGCTGTGCAGGTGACAGTGGAGCCAATGCACCGCTGGCATCGCCACTCCCGGTCGTTGTTGCCAGGGCCGTCAGAGCGGCCAAATTGGTATGGCAGCCTTCGCAAGTCTGCTCGGTAACATTCGGATTGGTATTCTGGTTGATCTTGTCACACTGCCAGAATAACAAGCCCAGCATCAAAATTGGTAAAAGCATTCTCGTGTTTAGTTTTTGCATGAGTTCCGAACCATCAATTTATGATTATGAGTTGATTGTAAATTTTCCAGCTTAAGCCGTTTAATTATTGACCATTGCAACTACCGGCAATGACAACCATCCTTCCTGAAAGCCCAATATCCTGATGGCATTTTCCGCCAATCCCATTATCCTTCAATCCTGCCATTGACTGCATTTTAACAAAGCGTATGCCAATCCGATTTTGAACCAAACTTAATGGTCGGTCGAACGATACCAAAATTGAATCATTGGTAAATATTTTTACTCTTCGCGTTTGTGCCAAGACCAAAGCGCAGACCCTTATGGCTGCCAATTGTATTTTTGTCATTGTTAAGTAACTAATAAATTTATACTTACCATTGGAAACAGGTTCATGGCAGCACACCATGAATTGGAGAATTTCCAGTTTTGGGAATCAGACAGAAGCGATGAGAGAGGTTATCCGCGGATCATGGTCGGCAGCCTTTTAAAGGGCTTTTCTGCCACAATTGCATGAGGAATACTGGCAGGTAATAACAGGATTTCTC
>MNWS01000118.1 GCA_001872685.1 Fidelibacterota bacterium CG1_02_48_14 | reverse complement strand
ACCAGACCCGGACAGGGGCTATCTCTCTCAGCGTTTTTGGGACTATTGTTGTTTTCATCATTTTTTGATATTCATCAGGATTGAACAGCCGGAAAATAACCCACCCCGCCAATCTCCCCAAGCTGTAATCATCCCGTTTTGATATTATGAGACAAGTTTCAGTAATTACTTTCGGCCTTTCTGGTGCTTCCCCGTGGCCTTTGCTCTGTATTTATCTGCGGGATATGTTCTTCGACTTCGCCCGTTAGCACGGTCAGAGAAATCCCAAATGACAAGCATCAAATCGCAAACAAATTCCAAATCGAAAATCTCAACCTTAACCTTAACCTTAACCTCAGCCTGGTTCCTGGTTTCCGGCTCCCGACAAAACTTTTCTACTTCCCGGGCTATCGAAATCCCCAATCAGTGCCTCTGTACCTTAGACTGTTTAAAAAAACCCTGAAATAAATTCAGGGTGACGGTATCAATCCGATTTATCTGTGGTATCCGTGTTCTATTGGTTCGTTCTCGTTTTCGTACGCGTACTCGATGTCTTTCCCCTGAGTCAAATTAGATGTTTGTGTTAATGTCGGCACCAGCAGCTATGTGTTGGGATCAGTGGACCAGCCTTTTATTGCCGACGTTCGCTTGAATACCGCACTTTGATTTTTCACGAAAAGGATGTCCTGGTCCGGGTATTCGATTATATCATTTTTGTCAGAGACCCCACAGTCGAGAATTTCAAGCACCTCATTCCCATCGTTAATGAATTGGTGGGCAATTCCTTTACCGGCTGGTTTCGCAAAAAAATCGCCCTGGTTTACGGGTAAAATTTCGCCTTGAATGCGCACACTGCCGCTGCCAGCGAGGATTAAAAAAAACTCCTCTTGCAACGAATGCGAATGGTATTTCACACTCATGGCGCCGGGTTTCACGTAATCTATGTTCACATAGATGCGCTCACTTCCCGCGAATGCGCCCAGGTATTTCGTCTTCATTTTGGTAATAAATTGAGGGTCGTCAGTGAATTCATCCGGCACTGCATCCAGATTCTTGATTTCGGGCAAATTGACCTCCTTACAGGCTAAAACCCCATGTGTTTTCTGTCCGCATCCAAGTTCCTGGTTAACCATACAATCTCCCTATTTGTCATCATTTCAAATTTTTAAAAAAATGGAAACCTGCCGGAAAACGCGGCGATTTTATCAATAGCGAGCACATTGTGTGGTCGCTTGTTAAAATTCTGATAAACAGTGGCCGCCTATTTTACAATTGGACCACTGCCGGTTCGCCATGGCTACTGACCCCGGAGTTTTGCCGAAGCGCATTCACCGCTAAAGCATCCATCTCAATCACGATGGATGTGTCACTCTCAATTAATGCTACAATCGCCGCCCGTGGACCTTCCCGCCAGTCTGCACTACCATAAAAGGCGTCCTGACTTGACTGGCGGTCTGCCAGATTGGTATAAGCTCTAATGAGGTAATAGGAAATGTCGTCGTGGGGAGATGGTCCGAATGCCACCACATCCACATGCCACTGTTTCAGTAAGGGCAGAGATTCCTCCGTAACCAAACGATGAAACTCGTCTCGGCAGCCTTCTTTCAGGTTATAGGAACGGATTTCAATCAGTTTATTCATCTGTTTTTTTCCTCGACTCTATATTGTTGTTGTTAATGCCGTCAAAATCGCTGCCTCTGCCCAGACTCAAGTCTCTTCAATCTTTCGTCTGTTTGCTCAAAAAATCAATCAGCAATGAGTGTACACCTGAGGACGATTCAGGTAAGGGAAATGCCCTGCCGCAGAAAAGGTGTGCACGGTGGAATTTGGATAGGTGGCTTTCAATTGCTCCCGGAGCTTTAATTCCACCAAAGGATCGTTGTCCGACTCGATGATCAGGACAGGCACCATTGGAGTGGGGGCTGTAAACTTATCAATCACAGTGTAATAGCGTCCCACCAGTTGCGCCTTACTCGTTCGGCCATAGCCGATCTCATTCAGGAAAGCTAAGGTCAACTCATCGTTGCTTGAGGTCGGGTAGATAATTTTCTGGAAATTGCTCCGAAATACAGACAACACCAGCCACTCGGGCAGATAAGGGATAATCATCCGGGCTGTGTGGTTCTTATCAGCGATGAGGTCATTCGGAGGGAATGTGTTTGACAAAACAGCACGGCGGATTCTCTCCGGGTGCTTGGCGATGAGATATTGGGTGAAGCATCCGCCCAGGGAGGTGCCAACGACATTGAAGTCGCTCACCCCCTCTTTTCCCAGGATAGCGGAAACACCTGCTGCCAATCGTTCCAGACTTTGGACCGGGGGAGAGGTAACCGCAACAATGCGATAAAGGTGCTTGAGCGCGTCAATCTGTTGCCACCAAATATCATGAGCGCCAGTCATGCCATTCAAAAAGAGGATGGTTTCCTGACCCTGTCCCAGGGCAATGTAGTCCCAGGTCGCACCATCAACTTGAAGTTGCCGGGGCGGATTCAATTGGCGAAATGACTTGAGCGAATTAATGATAACAGGATCAACGCTGGCGTACAACTCATCAAATGGAGCCTGGGGTACCTGCCAAAGGTAAAGAATGGATAGTGCTGCAATAAGAAGCAGGGGAACCATCCATTTGAGTTTTGACCGCACCTGACTTTCTCCTTTGGTAAGCTGCTGTCTAATGTCACCGCCACCCGGCGAAAACCTATCTTTTGTCTGTATCCTGACGGAAGATGCTTTAGCAAGCTCTCGGAGGCAGGCACATTTTTGATTCTTTTAATATGCGTCTCGCATTTCGAAAACCTCTAAGCTATTGAAGGCCAGTGACAAGTGTCGGTTAGACAGCAGATCATGCTCTCTGTAGTTGAAGAACCTCATGCTGGATTTTGGCAGCCATGGCATCGCTGGTGACATCCAAATCGTAATCCATCTGAAGGCCGAGCCAGAATGAAGCTGAGTTCCCAAAATACATGGATAACCGCAAAGCGGTATCGGCAGTAATGCTCCGCTTTCCGTTTACGATTTCGTTGATTCGCCTGGGAGACACTTTCAGATCTCTCCCGAGCTGATTTTGACTGATGTCCAGGGGTTTCATGAACTCCTCAAAGAGGACCTCCCCGGGATGAATTGGACTGAGTTTTTTGACACCCATAGTAACACTCCTAATGATAGTCGACGATCTCAACATTGAGAGCGTCACCGTCATTCCATTCAAAACAAATCCGCCACTGTTGGTTGATGCGGATACTAAATTGGCCATCTCTCTTTCCAGAGAGTGCCTCAAGACGATTTGCTGGTGGCACTCTCAGATCATTCAGCGTGGAACTACGATTTAGCATTCGCAACTTTCTCAGAGCAACCTGCTGAATATCGCTCGGAAGCTTCTTTGAGAATTCCCGAGAAAATATTTTCTCCGTCTCTTTATCTCTGAAGCTTCTAATCATTTGACTGGAACATATAACGCATGGCGTTATATGTCAAGGGCTTGTTAGACCGAACTAATTGGCTAACGGCTTGCGCTTTAGCTGCCCTCTTTAGACAGCAGCTTCTCTTGCGATTTCCAATATTCACATCTCAAATTGAACCCGTCTGAACCTCGTATGGTCAGCTACTGGAAGAGGATAGAAACCCTATTTATCCCACGTCAACTAAAAATAGTAGCGAAGCGTAATATGCGGATTTGTATTATAAGTTAAAAGTTCAGTCGGCTCATAATACGGACTGTTATTTGAAGTCTGTTTGGATATAAGTCGTTCAAATGATATTTCTCCACCCAGACTAAAATGATTCGAAAAAAAGTACTCTCCGCCAACTGTTGGAGCTACAAATGTGCCCTTCAATGAGTTTTCATAGTTGTCTTCGGGATAATTTTTGTATTCTCGCGAGTAAATATCAGAATAAGTACCGATTCGCACCCCGTAAAAAATTGATGTTTTAATAAAGTTGGTTTTCCAGAACAAGCCCAAACCAAGGTTCTTAACGGTGGTTGAGTACTCATCTCCATCATTCTGAGTACTTGTGGAATTGTAATAGCTGAAAAATGGTTCTAACTTCCAGGTGCCAAAATCGATAGGCACATAAAAGGTAGGTGTTTCACCAGAATACATCACTATTTGATAGAGGTCTTGGAACACGACCCCAAAGCCCACTTTTGTCGCATCTGTTTTAATTTCTTCCGACTCTGCGAATACGACATTTGTGCTCACTATCGTACAGATTGTCACCAATATGATTTTGAGGGTGATTGATTTCGACATTGGATTCTCCTTTTTTTATGATCGATGGTGTTCTTACCGACTGGTGCTTTTAGTCGGTCCTGCTGATAACTTGGTTTAACGACCGCAACATGAAAATTTCATCATTTGCGGCAATTCTCACCACCACGTGGACTGAATCGAAGACCTCCCATTTCGGTCCGTCGCGAGAGATTGCATTGATTTTAAAGCTATAATTTGGTCGCTCTTCATTTTCAAACAGGGTTGCCCAAGTTTCAACCCCGTGAATCACCCAGAGATATTCAAGGCTGAGATTTGGGCTAATCTGGGTTGAATCCGCGCTAACCAAATCAACAGAAACCATCATCGACGAACCATCCTGCTCCTGCAGGGGAGGCATGAAATCTCGCCAGATGAAGCAATCCAGTACATAATTTTTTTGATCATAGATCAGCGTATCGGGCGCGTTTAGTATCTCAGTTGGTGTTTCTATCAATTTGCCTGATGAGTTGTTAAAATCTTCCTCACAACCCATAACCAGGATCGTGAAGGACAGAATTAGAGCAGCGATTAGATTAATTGATGATTTCATTGGATTTGACTGACTATCGGTCCCCCGTCTTTTTAAATTCAGTGAGACTATAATTTCAGAAGCAAAGCGAACTGAAATTATACAGTCGAACTAATCCCGAAAGCGAAGCTATTCGGGATCTCCTGGGTAACATTCCCCGCCCCTGGGGGCGATACGAATAAATTTCAACCATACCGATTGATACCCCGCCGCTTGCGACGGGGAGCGTCATTCCACCTACAAAGTCCTTCCCTTCGAACCCAAACCACAAAAAAGCAACGCTGCGATCCCAAACCACGCTTTGTCTGCCAATAGCATATCCCATTTCCAGATTTAATATTACGTGGTGCTCATTTTTTCAGATTTTCTACGGTTTTGAACAGTCCGAAGTTAAATGAGTATGCAAAAAAATAAAGTAAAAACTTGCCGGACATTTTTACCAATCGGTGGTTATCTGCTGTTATTTTAGAGACTGAAAAGGCCTGCTGAACCATACGACCGCAAGCAAGCAAAGGAAATTGATTCATGCAAATAAAGACGAAGGAATCCATGCACGCCATTATCGTCGATCAACCCGGCGGTCCGGAGCAGATGCGGATCGGTGAGGTTACCCGACCGGAACCTCGCAGTCACGAACTTCTGGTGAAAATCAGTGCCACATCCCTGAACCGGGCGGACATTCTCCAGCGGGAAGGACATTATCCGCCACCGCCCGGCGAGTCGGAGATTTTGGGCTTGGATATTGCCGGGATTGTGGTCGGTAAAGGGGACGATGTGCTATCCTGGGAGGAAGGCGAACGGGTCATGGCACTGGTGCCCGGTGGCGGTTACGCCGAGTATGTCACCGTCCCGGAACAGATGGCATTGCCGGTTCCGCCAAATCTCACCTTCGAAGAAGCTGCCTCGATTCCAGAAGCGTTTTTAACTGCGTTCCAGGCGGTTGTCTGGTATGGTCAATTGAAAAAGGGTGAAACAGTGCTGATTCATGCCGGTGCCAGTGGGGTGGGAACGGCTGCAATTCAATTGGCGAAATCCATTGGTGCCCGGGTTGTCATCACCGCCGGTTCAGAGGAGAAAATCAAGTTCTGCGAAACCCTGGGTGCCGATCTGGGCGTGAATTATAAGACCGATGATTTCAAATCCCGACTGGCCGAATTCACGCAAAGTCACGGCGCGGATGTCATCGTGGACTTTATTGGCGCCAGCTATTGGGACCAGAATCTATCCAGTCTGGCGTTGGATGGCCGGATGATCATTCTGGCAATGTTGGGTGGTTCCGAGGTGGGTCATTTCAACATCCGGGATCTGTTTAAAAAACGCGGTCAGGTCACCACCTCGGCGCTGCGCTCCCGGTCGCTGGATTACAAAGAAAAACTGACCCGGGATTTCGGCACTTATGCCTTGCCGCGGTTCAGTGCCGGTACCCTCAAACCTGTGATCGATTCGGTCTATTCCTGGAAAAATGTTGCTGACGCGCATCGCCGCATGGAAGCCAATACCAACAAAGGGAAGATTGTTCTGGTCATTGATTAAGGCGGCAGATTTCGTCCCCTTTTTAGTTTCATCTGGCGCAAGCCGCCATTAAAATCCCCGTTCAGGGAAAACATGCGCCAACACACGCACCCATGCAGGGCTGAATGATATTTTTGAAGGCAAAATGCAACGAAGCTTCACCATAGCGAGAATGACCATTTTAATGAGTTTCCTCATGGCTGCCTCAACTTCTCTGATGGCTGGCCCGGATCCTGTCCGCTACGATCCCCAGTCAATTCTGGTTCGTTTTCATTCACAAATGACGCAAAATGACATTCGCCTGACCTTGAACGGTTCCGGAATGGCAACGGAAAAACTGTTGGTGCGGCGATTAAACATTTGGAAGCTCAAGGTCGACACCACCACGATTTCCCTGTCTCAGGCATTGGAAATGGTGCGCCGGTGGCCATCGGTTGTTCACGCTCAACCCGACCATTATGTCACCCAGCGTAGCACACCGAATGACCCCAATTTTCCCACACAGTGGAATTTTCAAAATACCGGACAGAGCGGTGGCACCGTTGGCGCTGACATTGATGCGGTGAATGCCTGGGATATTACCACAGGCGGCACCACTGCCTTGGGTCGCGAGATTGTGGTGGCTGTCGTGGATAATGGCATTCAACTCAACCATCCCGATCTCATGGCGAATTTGTGGGTCAATGCCGGAGAAATTCCCGGTAATGGGATTGATGACGACAACAACGGCTATATTGATGACATTAATGGCTGGAATGCTTACGATTCCACCGGATCACTCCCAATAGCCAGTCACGGCACCCATGTTACCGGTACCGTAGGGGCGGTTACGGACAACGGCACTTTGGTGGCGGGCATTAACTGGCAGGTGAAGATCATGTTTGTGGCGGGTTCCACGACCCTCGCCTCTGTAGCATTGACTGCTTACGGATATGTCCTGGACCAAAAAAGCGAATACATCGAGTCGAACGGTGCCGGCGGGGCATTTATCGTCGCCACCAATTCGAGTTTTGGCATTAACTATGGTGATTGCACCACAGAAGAATACGCCTTATGGAACGACATGTATAATGCCATGGGCGAGGTGGGCATTCTCTCTGCCGCGGCAACGATGAACCTCAATGCCAATGTGGATTCCCAGGGTGATGTACCCACCAGTTGCTCCAGTCCGTATCTGGTGACGGTAACCAATACGACCCGACTGGATACCAAATCGAGCGGGGCCGCATATGGTGCTGAATCCATCGATTTGGGTGCGCCAGGGTCGAGTATTCTCTCCACGGATATGTACAGCAACACCAGCGTGAAGACCGGAACTTCCATGGCGTCGCCTCATGTGGCTGGTGCGGTGGGATTTCTCCATGCCGCTGCAAGTCTGGAATTTGAAGCGTATTACGAAGCATTTCCTGCCGAGGGCGCTCTGGCATTGAAACAGATTTTGTTGGATAATGTCGATTCAATCAGCGCACTGGCCAACATCACCGTTTCAGGTGGTCGCCTGAATCTGTTCCTCCCGGCCCAGGTCATCCAAAATTACGCCGTTTCATACGATACGACACATTTGGCATTAACCATCATCGACACGGTTCTCACTGCCCTTGACGGTACCGAATTGCATGCCCAGTTGTTTGTGGAAAACGGGGACACCACGCGCCATCATTCTTCAATACTTTCGGCTAGTGGCAGTTTTATTAGCCTGGAAATTACCAATTCCACCGATGCATCCCGCACCTGGTCATTGATCAATGCTCCTTCGTTGGTGGTTGACATTCCGGCTCAAAGCATGGTCAATTTCATTTTCCCGGCGCCTTCACCGGGAACCTATGTTTATGGCGATACCAGCCGCATTCAACGCACCCGGGGGCTGAGTGGCATGTTGGTGCGTGAACCACCCACGGATGAAGCCGCGAGAGTTTTTCACTGGGATTTGGCGGAGTGGGATGTGTCCTGGCTGGACGCCCTGAGCGTGGGTAATGTCCCGGATTTTTCGAGTTTCCGCCCGGCTAATTTTACGATTAATGGCTTGAGTGCGCCGGATATTCTCACCGCTCCGGAAACGCAATTTTCCGGGCAGATCGGTGATGGTGTCCGGATTCATGTCACCAATTCCGGATTGCTACCGCACACGCTTCATTTCCATGGTTATCATGTGAGCGTGGTGAGTCGCAACGGTGTCATATTAAATGGCGGTTTGATCAAAGATTCGGTTCCTGTCCCGGCTGGTGAGTCGGCGACCTTGTGGATGGTTCTGGATAAGGTCGGGACTTATCCGGTTTACGATGCCGGGCTGTTGTCCGTAACGGGAAATGGTGTTTGGCCAAACGGTATGTTGCTGCATATCGTGGTGGGAGGTACACCATGATGCCATTGAAAAAAATTGCCGTATACCTCACCATCCTGACCTCCATTGTCTGGGCAACCGATCGCCATTTTTATCTGGAAATTGATGAAAATTTCGCAATCACAACACCCGATTCCAGTACGATTCCGGCCTGGGGTTTTAGGCTTGAAGGTGAATCGCCATCGGTTCCGGGACCGACATTAGGTGTGTCGCTGGACGATCAGGTTTTTATCCATTTTCAAAACACCGCCACTGCACCGCAGATGTTACACCTCCACGGGCTGGATGTTGATACGGCTAATGACGGATTTCCGGGTTTGTCGGATGCGGTTCTGCCCGGCCAGACGACGATCTATCAGTTTACTGCCGATAATGTTGGGAATTTTGCCTATGTCGCCATTGCGGATGGGCCCGTCAGCCGAAACCTGGGACTTTATGGACTGATCAGGGTTCGTCTGTTCGACATTGAGCAGGAATTCGACCTGGCTTCTCTCGGTGTTGATCCGTCCTGGGGACAATCATCCATGCCCACCACGGACCCGCGTGATTATTCACCGGAATATTTAATGATTGGCGGGCGGGTACCGGATCTGGAAGGGCAAATTGATTTATTGCCGGTCTCCTCAATTTCTGTATCGGATACCGTTCGCTTGAATTTGTTTAATGCCGGTTTTTGGCCACAGGAGATCAATTTTCATCCTGAAACGGTGCGAATTATTAGTTCCGACGGTCGAATTTGGGAGACACCGGAATCGGTCCAGCGATTGAGAATTTATCCCGGTGAGCGTTATGGTGTTCGACTGAATTTCCCGGAAATAGGTCACTATTCCGGCGAATGGTCCATCACGAACCCTTTAACAGGTGCACCGGCATTATCAGCAAGCTGGAACCAGGTTGTCGTTGACGCTTCAATTATTCGTGGCGATTTGAATGGTGATATGGTCATCAATATTCAGGATGTGATTCAACTGGTGGGCATCATTTTAGGGAATGTCACACCTACCGCCGCCCAGCTTTATGCTGCGGATTTGACGCTGGACAACGCAGTTGATGTCACAGATGTGATTACCCTGGTGAACCTGATTTTGGGGCAGTAATTCGTTTCGTTTCCCTGTTTTTATCAAAGCTCAATTCAATTTCACCAAAAGGTGTTTCACCAAATGGTGAAATCACTATATTCTATCATTATGCGGAATGGGTACTAGGTGAGTCATGTCAACTGAAAGCAATCCATTTAAATTCGGTTCCATTGTCAGGGGTGACGATTTTATTGATCGCGATAAAGAACGTAGTGACCTAAAAAATCATATAAAAAACCACACCAACATTATCCTGCATGCACCACGACGCTACGGGAAAACCTCGCTCATCTATAAAACGCTGACGGAATTGGAGCAGGAGGATTCCGGATTTATCGGAATTGTCGTTGATTTTTATGCCGTTCACAGTCGCCAAAAATTTCAGGAATTGCTCGCGAACCAAATCTTTAAGAAATCCGGCTGGTCGTTTGAGCGGGTGCTGGACTGGTTGAAACAATCCATTAGAGGGGTTCAGCCGGCTTTAACCAGTGATGACTCAGGCGCCCCCAGGCTTGAGCTGAGATTCAACCATCAACAACAGGATTCTACTTTTGAGGATGTCCTGAATTTGCCGTATAAGTTGAGTCAACAAGGAAAATTGGTCTGTGTCGTCTTTGATGAATTTCAGGAAATAACGCAGCTAAACGGACAGAGTTTTCAAAAAGAACTACGTTCTCAAATCCAACATCATGATGATGTGAGTTACATTTTTTGCGGCTCAAAGCAGCACCTGATAACAGAATTGTTCAATCAGTCTTCAGCACCCCTTTATAATTTTGGGAAATTTTGGTCATTGGGGAAAATTCCAAAACCGGACTTTGTGGCTTTTTTATCCGAACAGATCAGGCGGGTCAGACCTGGTTTCTCGGATGCTGATGCTGAATCCCTGTATGAGATGGGCGAGGGGATTCCGTTTTATGTCCAATTAATTGGCTACGAATATTTCAATTTGTGTCATTCGGAATCAATGCTGGGACACATGGAGTTGCTGGAAAAAGTTCATGCTCATCTTTTGGAAAATCAAAGCGCTGAATTTTTAGCCACCTGGGATCGCATGAATACGAGTCAGAAACAGGCGCTAGATATGGTTTTGAAAACAAATGGAACAATGTTGTTTAGCAAAAATAATCTTGGTCAGTTCAATATGGCAGCCTCCACACTGAAAAAGGCGTTGTCACAGCTACAGGACAATGGGGTTCTGGAGTTTTCAGCGAATCACTATTCTTTCCAAAACATATTTTTCAGACATTGGCTCAAAATGATGATGTAATTCACCAAAAGGTGTTTCACCAAATGGTGAAATATTGAAAGCGCTCCCGATCTGAGAGCGCTTTTTTTATCCAGTTGTTTGAGTTGAAAAGCAGTTACAGCGTCTCTTCCAGTTCGTCAATCAAATGTTCGATGTACTTCAGACTCTTGCGCCAAAACTCCGGGTTGGAAATATCCGCACCAACCAAGGCAGCGATCTCGGTGGGTTTGGCGGAACTGCCCATGCTCAGGAATTTCTTGTACTTCGGAATGAACGCGTCGCCTTCCTCCAGATATTGCTGGTAAAGTGCCAGGACTAAAAGATTCCCGAAGTTGTACGCATAAACATAAAATGGTACCTGGAAGATGTGTGGAATCGAGGACCATTCCCAACTGTACTCGTCCGTCAGGTTGACGGCATCCCCAAACATATTCTTCAACTCACTACGATATAATTCACACAAATCGCTACTGGACTGTAAGCCACCGTTGATCCGGTCGTGGGCTGCCATCTCAAACCGGCTGAACATGTTCTGGCGGTGACTTGTGGCAAAAATATCCTCCAGCTTATTCGTGAGCAGCGCTTGTTTCACGGCGGTATCGGTTTCCCGTTTGAGGAAGTAGTCAGTCAACACCATTTCAGAAAAAACAGAAGCAGTCTCTGCCAGGGGCAGAATCGCATGGAACGTACTCAGGTTCAAATTGCGTCCCAGCATGGCATGAATGGCGTGTCCCAATTCGTGCGCCATGGTGGAAACATCCCGCAGTTTACCGGTGAAATTAAGCAGCACATAGGGCTTCAGATCGGGTGTGGAGCTGGAGCAAAACGCGCCACCGCGTTTGGTGGGTGTCACGGGTGCATCCACGCGATTTTCGTCAAACATAGCTTTAGCGAATGACTGGAATTCCGCATCAAAGGACCCGAACGCATCCAGCACCAACGCTTTTGCATCGTCAAAATTGTAGCCTTTCGGACTCTGGGGCAGGGGCGCGTAAATGTCGGCCAGCGTCATGTCATCCAAGCCCAACAGGTTTGCCTTGATCTTGTAATAGCGCTGAACCAGGCGATAGGATTCGGTCGTTACATCGATCAAAGCCTGGACTGCTTCTTCTTCCAAATCGTTGTGGGTATTCATGATGCTGATAGGGGTTTTATAGCCGCGCAGATTCTGTTCCAGGCCAAAGTCTTTCACGATCGTGTTGTAAAGATGGGTGATCACCAGCTTGTTATCCGCATAACGCTCGAAAAATACCTGCATCGCCCGGCGGCGAACATCTTTGTCCGGGTGCATCCGCAGGGAGCGAAGCTGGGAACCGTTCATTGGCTGCATTTCACCATCCAGCTCAAACTCAAATTGGAAGGAAGAGGTCAATTCATCATACAATTTCTGGTTTGCCCGACTGGAGGTCAGGCTCTTCAAAATCAGGATCTGCTCCTCTTTTTCGGACAGATTATACTTGGCATTTTTCCGGGTTTGATAGACCGGATATTTGTAATCCTCCAGTTCCGGAGCACCATCGAATTTAGCGAAATCAGCATCGGACATAGCCGCCAGCTCGAGATTGAAAAACACCATCTGGTTGGAAATTTTCGATAATGCCTCATCCACCCGTGCTTCCAATGCTTTGGCTGTTTCATCAGCCGTATCGGCCGCGGTGTTGAGATGGGCAAACTGACTTAACTGATAGAGTGGCGAGATGAGTAATTCCTCATCCTTAAAAGCCTGAAGCAACTCGGCTGCGGATAAATCAGCCAGTTTGCCACGATAATTCTGAACAAAGGCTTCAACCTTTTTTTCTGCTGCATCGAGGGTGGTTTCAATTTTTGGATCGGTTAAGCCATTGAACAGGTCGGATAAATTCCAGCGAATGGTTTCAGCGCCGGTATTGGTTTGAGGTGTCATTTTAGGAAATCCTTTCTATGAATCGCTCTATCAGTTAGGATGGAAATGTATTTATTTTCAAAGTGCTGATTGCTCAAGCTCGATAAAATGAACCCTATCGGGGAAAAATCAATGGTTATTGAAAACGAGAAGTGCAGCGGTGGACATTTAGAAAGATGACTTTGATAACCTCCCCCTTTTTCGTTTTGCCGAGGTTACGGAGGGACACAAAGGGGGTTTCAGGGAGGGAACGAAAGAGCGTCAGAATTGGATCAAAACTACTCCCGTAACCGCGAAAGCAGATTCAAAATCTCGATATACAGCCAGATCAGTGTTACCATCAGTCCGAAGGCTGCAAACCAGTTCATGTAGCCCGGCAACCCTTTGCCGCTGGCATTCTCGATAAAGTCGAAATCCAAAAGCAGGTTAAATGCCGCCACACCGATAATCAACAGGCTGATTCCAATTCCCAGCGGTGAGGAATTGGTCATAAACGCGGGCTGTGCACCGAACATACTCATGACCATCATAATCAGATAAAAAATGAAAATACCACCAGTCGCCGAAATTATCCCCCCACGCAGTTTTTCGGTTACCCGGATGATTCGAAAACGATACAACGCCAGCATCGTGAACAGTACACCCAGGGTTAATAATACCGCTTGTATGGCAATGCCCGGTGCATAGGCATTCACCATGGCGGTCAAGCTTCCCAGGAGAAGTCCTTCAGCTCCGGCGTAAATCACAGATGAAATTGGTGCCCAGTGGGGTTTGAAAATGGTTGCCAATGCGGCGATAATTCCCACAACCAGCCCAATCGTCATCAGGCTGCCGGGAGAAACACCTGTTTCATCAAAAGCATGAAACTGGTTCCAGGCGTAGGTGGCACCAATCAGAACAATAAAAAAGAGAATCACGGCTTTATCAATCGTGCCGCTTACGGACATGGTTTTGGTACCGGCTAGAGCGTGTTGTTGTTGTCCAGCCTTGTTGAATGCCCGTGAAAAGACGGGATTATTGGTTCTCATATCTATTTTCGCTCCTGTTTATTTTCATTTTCGTCATTGTTTCAATTCCGGTAGAATATGATGTTAATTCTCTTGATTTCAAACGGCAGGCAGACGATTTGTTTTGACTCACTTCACTCTCCGCCTGGCGGATGTTTACGCTGATTCGGGTTAAAGGTTTCGGTGACCGAATTAGGTGGATTCGTTAAAAAGAAAAAATTAGGCCGGCAGGCGATCATTGCGTTTATCTTATTAAACCGGAGACAAATCATGCGAATTAAAAAACAGCTCGAAAATTTAAAAGTAATCGGTGATCGGGTTTTGATTGTACCTGATCAGGGAACCGGTAAAACATCTTCCGGATTGTATCTGCCGCCCACCGTGACAGAAAAAGAAAATGTACAGGGTGGCTATGTCGCAGCCGTTGGTCCCGGCACGCCTATGCCTGACCCCGACTCGGGTGACGAACCTTGGCAGCCGGCGGGTAATTCCCAGGGTGTGAAATACCTGCCCATGGAGGTTGAAGTGGGTGATTATGCACTTTACCTGAAAAAATTCGCAATCGAGATCAAATACAAAGAGGTTCAGTATGTCATTGTTCCCATGGCTGGAATTCTGGTCGTTGAGCGTGAAGATACCGGGGTTGATTTATCCCGGATCATGGGAGAATAGATTAAGCAGGCAACAGTGTCATCGGGTGATCGCGTAGGCGAAATCCCAGATCACGGCTAAAACGGAAACCTCGTGGCAACGGAATCCTGTAAAATAATTCTCTTTCCCGCAGCGACGCAGAGATCGCCGAGAAGAATGAAACCGTATATTGAGTATGCTCTGGTCAGAATTAATGCTTCATAGCCCCAGGGTTTCCCATAGGGATCCCTTTGGGGTAGCCTGGGGATCAAAAACCATTCAAAAGAATATGGGCTTTAGCCCAATAAATTGTGGAAGCGTCAGGGCTTACCCCGTCGCCCCTTATATTCAAACACTAATCCATAACCTACCTGTCCGGACGAGGGAGGATTCGTGGTTCAACTCACCGCTGATTCCACCATCTGAATCGTCCCCTTCCCGGCATCCATCTCAACATTAGCCCCCACCGGAAGTGTAAATTTGTCCGCGATATGCCCGATCATGGCGCCGTAATAAGCCGGAATTCCCAAGGGTTTGATCAGGTCGTTGAACAAATCATCCAGCGTCAGGGAGCCATAACCTTCGCCGGAACCACAATCCGTACACTTCCCGAACACAAACCCACTAATTTTGTCCAGAACCCCTGCCAGTTTGAGTTGGGTGAGCATCCGGTCCACACG
>MNWS01000066.1 GCA_001872685.1 Fidelibacterota bacterium CG1_02_48_14 | reverse complement strand
GAAAAATCGATGGAATTGCGCTTTATTCGGGGAGGAGTGCCGGTTTTTAACCGTCCAGACTCAAACCCCAGCTCAAGGAGCGACTCGGTAATTCCAATGCTGGCGGATTCCCCAACACGACCTGCTGTAAACCGCTGATTTCCAATGTGAATCAGTCCATTCAGAAAGGTCCCGTTGGTTAATATCACGGCATTAGATAATTGTTCACCGTGAGACGCTGTCATGATTCCAGATACTGTCTCCGTATGATTGTCAACCATAACGCAAATAGCCTCGTCTTCCAGCAGGCTGAGATTTTCCTGGTGCTGGCATCTGTCGAGCATGAAAGCGCTGTATTTGTGTTTATCTGCCTGGGCACGGGGGGACCATACCGCACGACCTTTTGAGCGATTAAGCATCTTGAATTGAATACCTGTTTGGTCGATAGCCCGCGCCATTTCACCGCCCAGTGCATCAAGCTCTCTTACCAAATGCCCCTTGGCCAGACCGCCAATCGCCGGATTGCAGGACATTCGCCCGACGGCATCCAGGCTCATGGTGACGAGTAGCGTACTCAAACCCATTCGGGAAGACGCCAGGCAGGCTTCAATACCCGCGTGGCCACCGCCAACGACTATGACATCAAAAGTTTCCCGTGAAACAGTCACATTATTTCCCAATACAAAAGGTGCTGAATATCTCGTTTAAAATGTCGTCAGGTGTCGTTTCCCCAGTGATTTCACCTAAAATCGATAGCGCGTTACGGAGATCTGAGGCAAAATATTCAGGTTCGATTTTGCTAAAAATACCTGTCTCGGCAGCCAGACAGGCGTCAGAAAATCTTTGAAGTGTGTCCGCTTGACGCTGTGATGCAATGATTAGTCCGCCATCGGCCATTGTCCGAGAGAGCAAGATTTTTTCAGCCAACTTTTGTCGCAATAAATCGATTCCACTCCCTGTTTTACAAGAAATTATGACATCCGCGGTGGTTTTCGCTGTGGCTTGATCGGAAATAAGATCCGATTTATTAAAGATAGAAATGACAGGCGTTTTGCCAGGGAACAGGGGCATATCCACTTGTGCATCAGGCGCATGAATAGACAAAACGATGTCCGCACGATCAAGCTCCAGAAGTGAACGATCAATACCAATATTCTCAATGGGATCATTAACCGCTCGGATACCGGCGGTGTCAATTAAAATGACGCGATGTCCCGCAATCGAAAGTTCACCTTCGATCGTATCCCGGGTCGTACCAGGATATTCGGTTACGATTGCTCGGTCAAAACCACACAACACATTAAATATACTAGACTTACCAGCATTTGTTGGGCCGATTAATACGACGCGGAATCCATCCATTAAGCGCTGACCGTAAAAATATGTACTCAGCAATGTTTCCGCACGACGTTTGATAGATTGAATTTGGTCAAGATGCTTTTCGGGTTTGACGCGGCTTATCTCCTGGTCTGAGAAATCAAGTTCAGCTTCAACAAAGGAGATTATTAATAGGAGATCATGCTTGATCTGATCCAGATATCGTCGAATTCCACCATGAAGATGGTCTTGAGCAAGCTGATGAGCGGCTGCGCTTTGGGCGTTAATGGTTTCTGCTACGGCTTCTGCGCGGGAGAGATCAATTTTTTCATTAAGGAACGAACGGAGGGTGAATTCGCCGGGTTCAGCCAATCGAACGGAATCCTGGTTGGCCAGCACACGCAGCAATTCTTGTTGAATAAATTCGCCACCATGAACGGAAATTTCTACAACATCTTCCCCTGTAGCAGAGTTAGGGGCGGGAAAATAGGTTACCACAGCGTCATCAAAAATACCTGCCCCCAAATCGGGATGCTCGATTACGCCGAAGGTAGCATAGCGTGGCTTAAGGTGCTGACCACCGGAAAAAAAGCGTTGAATTGTTATGAGGCTTTGTGGACCTGAAAGCCGGATGATCGCAAGCGCGCCAGATCCAGGCGGACTGGAAATAGCTACAATGGTTTCGGAGACATCCGGAAAATTAGCCAGAAACGCACTCCCTACTTCCGCTTCCGGGATTTATCACCCAGGGGAAGGGACTTCTTCACCGGCACGGGAGTGGTGGCGATCTTCACCGGTGTTGGGCTGGGAAGCATTTTTTGCTGAACGATGCTGAGGATATTGAATAGAGCATAATAAATATTCAAGCCGGAGGGAAAATTGTAGAAAATGAAGAAGAAGACAAATGTCATCATGTAGCTCATGAGTTTCATCTGATTGTTGGAGGCACCGCCGGGAGGCGCCATGAGCTTTTGTTGTAGAAACATCGTTACGGCCATCAACAGTGGTAAAATATTGATGGGGATACCGCCAACGTAACCAATGGTATCGGGTAGCGATAAATCCGGGATCCAAAACTCCAGCCCCTTAAATGCCGCACCACGCAATTGGATGGTTGAACGAAAAAGATTGAACATGGCAATCAATATCGGAAACTGAATCAACATGGGTAGACATCCCATATTCATCGGTGAAACACCATGCTCTTTGTAAGCTTTCATGGTTTCAGCCTGAAGCTTTTTGGGGTCGCCCTTATATTTTTCTTTTAATTCGGCTACTGCCGGTTGAATCGCCTGCATTTTTCGACTGGACTCGAAGCTGGATTTTGTCAGTGGCCATAAAAATATTTTGACTAGAAAACCAAATATTATCAGTACGATACCATAATTCGGTATGAAGGAGTACAGTTTTTTGAATAACCAAAGGGCAGCCTTGCCAATGACACCGAACCAGCCCCAGTCCATCATTTCCTCGAAATGAAGGTTGTAGGCTTTTAGCACATCATAATCCAGCGGACCCAGGTAAACGCGATAATCAAAATTCTGAACGGCTTGGTCCCGTTCTAGCTTTTGGCGCATATCCCAATTAAAGGTCTTCGAGCCCCCATTTTCACCAGGAGTCAAATATCGACTTTGCTGTATCTCGTAAACGGGTCGATTCGGGACCATAAGGACAGCAAAATATTTGGATCGGACACCAGCCCATACGGATGTACCCGTTATGGTTTCGGTGACGCCATCCTTTTTCGCATCGTAGCTCGATGGCGAGGACTCATTACCAAATAATGTATAGGTTTTGGTGTAGGTTAATTCATCTTTGTGATTGGGTTCGGAAGCTCTGATGCCCCCACTCCAGCTTGTTGCGAAGTAACGGCCGGCATTAACCATGTTAAGGTTTTCCGTTTTTTGCTGAAGGTCAATGTGAAAACTATCCGGAAAAAATGTAAACGTCCGGGTGATTTGAGCACCCTGGCCAAGCGGAAGAACAAATGTGGCAGAGTAAGGTTCATCAAAAACATTGACTTTGCAAGTGTCGGTCGTGCAGTCGAGAAGCTCTGAGTTAATTCGACTGGTGGAAAAATTGTCCGTATCGAACCCTAAGAATTGATTTGCCAGGATTCCACGGGCGTTGCCAGGAATAATCTGGACACGACTGCTATCCGCTAAATAATAGTTGTTTAAAAAGACCTTATCGAGTGAACCGCCCGCCAGGGATGATAGATGTACTTCAAAATCGGGCGTTATAACGACGAGCTCTTTTACTGCACCCCGGAAGCCCATGGTTGTGTCCTGTTCGGAACTGACCTGGATCGGGGAAGGCGTTAATATCACATCGGGGGTTGATGTTACCACAGGTGCTACTGGTTGCCGGGTAGAATTTGCCCGAGAACCTGTCTGATAAGCTGATGAGCTATCGACCTGAACAGGGTTGCCAGCATTGGGGTTGATCATCTTCTGATACGGTGTTGAAAAATAAACCAAAAGGACAAGCCCCATTAAAACAAACGCGATAACTGTTTTTCTATCGTTCAACCTTATAGCTCCTCATCTTTAATAACTGGATCATAACCACTTCCACCGTATGGATTGCATCGTAATATCCGCCAGACACTTTTCGGTAAGGCTCTCCAGGCGGGCATTTTCTCAAAAGCCTCTTCTGCATAATGCGAGCAAGAGGGATAAAACCGGCATGTATTACCGATGATCGGGGAAAGAGTCAGGCGGTAGAGCTTGATCATTCCGATAAAAGTTTTGTTAACGGGATTGATTTGCTTGTGCGATAATTCCACTTAAAGCCTCGAATAGCGGCTTGCTGTTGGCAAAAGCGTGGTGAAACAGGAAAAGATAACCCCTGTTGAACTCGAAGTTCAATTCGTGATTAATTAACTCTCCCCAGAAAAATCGACGGGTTTGATTTCGCTGTACGGCGTTACCTGCTCGCCGTTTAATTAAAAAGCCCACCTCCAGGGTTGGCTTTGGCTGATAATAAACCGTGACACCTTTCCGGGAGACTCGTCGTCCGCAGGAAAGATACTCGTCTACTACCGTAGCAGGGATCGGTTTAACCCGATACCGTAAGTTGGTGTCTGCCTTTGGCACGGCGGCGGGCCAGCACCTTCCGTCCGTTTTTGGTTTTCATCCGCGACCGAAATCCGTGGCGATTACGGCGCTTCGTGCGGCTTGGTTGATAAGTCCTTTTCATAAATCACTCTCTATTAATTCTAAACCCATTCTTAAAAAAGCGGCGAAATATAAACAACTGCAAGTGAAAGTCAATTTAACAAAGGGTTTACATGAAAAAATCCTCCAAAAGAGTACCACGCATAATTTTGCATGGAAATCCAGAAGAATTTTCATAGATTAAGCCGCGATAAATGTTGATAACATGTTGATATGGTGGAGTATTAATGGGAAACGACCTCTGGGTAGCCACCCAAGAGGCTTTGAGGCGATGCGTAGCTGAACAGACCTTTCAGACCTGGTTCAAACCAATTTCCTTCCTGGCCAAAAACGATTCGACGATCACGCTTAAGGTTCCCTCTCAGTTTTTCTATGAATGGGTCAAATCCCATTACGGCGATCTCGTCGAAGAAACTCTTTCGGGAATAGCGGGAACACCATTAAAAGTAGACTATTCCATCGTGCTCGAAGAACAGAAGGAAACCTATCCAAGATCCCTTTTTGAGTCACCGGTCATTCAGGCGCAAAACAAGCCTAAACAAGAGTTTAGTCCCAACTTAAATGACCAGTATATCTTTTCTAATTTTGTCGAGGGTCCCAGCAATCAATTCGCCAAGGCTGCCGGCCAGGCGGTCGTGGAGGCTCAGGATAATTCGCTATACAATCCCCTGGTGGTTTACGGAGGGGTTGGTCTCGGGAAAACTCATCTGGTTCAGGCGATTGGAAACGCCGTGTTGGACCTCCATCCCGAGAAGCGGGTTATGTATGTTTCATCAGAAAAATTCACCCTTGATTTTATTAATGCTATCAAGGAAAACAGGACCGCTCAATTCAGCAAGTTTTATCGGAGCGTGGATCTTCTAATTGTGGATGACATCCAGTTTTTTCAGAAAAAAGTTCGGACCCAGGAGGAATTTTTCCACACGTTCAACGAGTTATACATGAACGGACGGCGCATTATTCTCTCTACAGATCGTCCGCCGGCGGAACTCGGCCTGCATAGCCGACTGACCTCTCGTTTTAATGCCGGGCTGTTAGTTGACATTCAAGAACCCGACTATGAAACCAGGGTCGCCATTTTACGCCAGAAGGCAGATGAAAGCGGAAGTGACATTCCGTACGAAGTCTTAGAGTTTCTGGCGGTGAACATTGATACAAACGTCCGGGACTTACAGGGGGCATTGATCCGATTGCTGGCCTATGCATCGCTGGTAAAAAGCGATATTACACCCAATCTGGCCCGCCGTGTTTTAGCGGAAGTCATGCACCAACACGTTTCCACAATTGTAAACGTGGATTCCATCGTCGAAACCGTGGCGGAAAATTTTGGCGTGAAAAAGGTTGACATCATGGGCAAAAGTCGCCGGCAGGAAATCGCACTCGCCCGTCAGATTGCGATGTATATGGCGAAACAACTTACCAGAAATTCATTAAAATCTATCGGCCTGTCGTTCGGTGGTCGTGACCATAGCACCGTGATTCATGCCGTAAAAACCATTGACGAAAAAATGGGACGAGATGAACTGTTCAACGCCGAAGTTAAGACATTAATTCGACGATTATCCGAGCCGGCATTCGATCAAAATAATTGAGTGGGATGTGTCAAGATTCGGCAACTCGCAATAAATATTTCGTGAATAAATGGCTCATAATCATGATGCGAGCAAGTAGCACCAACAAAAGCAAAGAGAATCAGAGGAGTTAAAATATGTTGACCGAGGGACAGACAGCACCACTATTTACATTGAATAATCAGGCGGGACACCCCGTTTCGCTCGAAAAGCTGAAAGGGAAAAAAGTCGTCCTATATTTTTACCCAAAGGATGATACTCCCGGCTGCACCAAACAGGCATGCAACCTTCGGGACAATCAATCCCTGCTCACCCAAAAGGGGGTCGTTGTGTTGGGAATCAGCACGGACTCGGAAAAATCACACCAAAAGTTTTCTGACAAATACCAGCTCAACTTTGATATTTTAGCTGACCCCGATAAAGACGTTGTTAACATGTATGGTGTTTGGGGAGAAAAAAGTCTCTACGGGCGAAAGTACATGGGAACGAACCGCTGGTCGTTTCTGATCAACGAAACGGGTGTTATTGATAAAATCTATACAAAGGTCAAAGTCACCCAGCATAGTGAAGACATAATCAAAGATTGGGGTTTGTAATTTACACGGACATAAATAGTGTTATGGAAGTGGCTGGAACGGGCTAGAAAAATACTTGCAGGTGATCGCAGGACGAAATAGTTTCAAGCTATCAATAATTATAAAAAGGCGGTTTCCCGAATGGGTCACAAGACAATTATCAGGATTAAGCGAGTTTTTACTTTTGGGTTCCTGGCCCTGTTTTTTGGATGTTCCAATAACTCCGCCGAAATGTTCAGGCAGGCTCAAGCTGAGGCAGAGCTCGGATCGCCAGTGCGCGCCATTGAATTACTCACGAGGATCCAAAACCTGGATCCAACTTTCACACCGGCTTATTTACTCGCCGGGAAAATGTTTTTAGATAGTGGTAATCCAGCCGCCGCCATCGATCAATACAAACGCGGATTGATTGCCGGTGCTGATTCCACAGAAATCACACGGCAAATTGGTCAGGTGTATCTGAAACAGAACAACCTGGTCGATGCCTACAAATATTTTGGTCAAACGCTAAACCTGGACCCCCAAAATATTGAAGCACTCATTGGAATGGCTGCCGTGCTGTACCAACAGAAACTCTATGCTCAGGCACAAAAATTTTATCAACAAGCCCTGGCGGAAGAGCCCAAGAATTACACAGCTATGAATGGCGTTGCGTATGCTTATATGGCACAAAAAAATATCGGCGGCGCACTGGAAATGTTTCAGAAGGCAATTGAAAGTAACCCTGTCTCCGGTGATGCCTATGTCGGCAAGGCGTTAGCGTTGGCGAAAACGAGTGACGTTCCCCTGGAACAGGTGCAAACAGCGTTTGAGCAGGCGCGTGAAATGGATCCTAAAAATCAGGAAGCAGCAAAAACATTTATCAAATTCATCGACAATTCCGCCTTTGAGCTGGATTATCAGATCGATAAAACCAAAGCTTATCTGGCTGATTTTGGTGGTGATACGGAAGCCCTGAAATTCTTAGGTTCCTTGTTTATCAAAAAGTCGAAATCTGACGGTCCAATTTGGTTGGATGCAGCCGAGCAGACATACAAACGCATCCTGTCCGCAAATCCTGAGGATCATGAAGCACATGCCAGGCTCGCGACAATCTATATTTTGACTGACAGACCTCAGTTGGCGGTCCTGCGAGCAAAAATGGCTTTTGAAATTGAACCAACAGGGACCTATGCCGCGCTGGTACGCCAGGCTGAAGCAGTTGCCGCGCGAGGAAAAACCCCATAAACCCTATGTAAAAAAATGGCGTTGTTTGGTGGGATGAAAAATTGATCGACAAGAAGTGAAGTGAATAAAAAACGCTCCGGTCCAAACTGACGGAGCGTTTTTCTATATTGCTGAATCGTGAATTATTTCCTGGCGAAAAAAATGGTGCTGACACCGAAAGTGAGATCCCGGTGTACAACATCAGAAAAGCCTTCGTTAAGCATTAAGTCCATAAAGTCAACCCGGCTGGGGAAATGTCGCACGGACTCGGGAAGGTAGGTATAATCAGATTTATTTGAAAATAACCCGCCAAAAAAGGGCAGTATTTTTTGGAAGTAAAAATTAAATACCGGGCCGAAAAGTTTCCCCGGCGGCAAGCTAAATTCAAGCACCGCAACCCGACCACCCGGTCGCAACACACGATAAAATTCTGCCAAAGAAGTCTCGATGAACCCCAAATTTCGCATACCGTATGCTATGGAAATCGCGTCAACAGATTCATCAGCCAGGGGCAGATGTTCAGCATCGCCCTGAATCAATTTGATCTGAGATGTCAATTTTCCAGCCCGAAGCTTTTTCTGCCCGTAAGTCAGCATTCCATAGGCGAAATCAAGGCCAATAATTTCTATGGCAGCATTTTCAAGCGCCAGAATTCCCATGTCCGCCGTACCTGTGGCGACATCTAAAAGACGCTCACCATTTTTCAGGCCAAGCATTTCCAACGCCCGTTTCCGCCAGCGAATATCAATTCCCAGACTCAGGGCGTGATTTAAAAAATCATACCGCCGGGCTATCCGGTTGAACATCGCCTGGACGCGTGGTTTTTTTTCGCTGCCGGCGTGAATAAAATGATTTTCGGCCATATTGCTAATGTCCAATTCCGGTTACACAAAGACCCATGTTATGAAAAATATTTTTCAATCGATAATCCGTTTTGCGAAGGCAAAATCATTAACCAGCCGCGCTTCAAAATTGGGTTGGGATGGATCCATACTGGCAATGTGAATGGTCTTCCCGGCAGCCTGAATAACCTGATTATTTCCATAATAAACAGCAACATGCGTGATAAGTCGTTTGCCGGAAGTGTAAAAAATGAGATCACCCGGCTCCATTGAATCAAACCACCCGGGTAAGCCGATAAATTGGCCGACAATTGACATTTCATCGGTATCCCGCGGCAGAAAAATCCCGTTGAGTGAAAAAATAGACTGGACAAAACCACTGCAATCAGTTCCGTCACCGGATCGCCCACCCCAGACATAGGGCAGACCCAAATATTTTTCCCCGGTCCGTAAAATTTTCTGTCGCAAGGGATTGTTGGCGGGTGTGTAAATAGCATAGTCAATGTCATCACCCAGCTTAAATGTATTCCCGTCAGCCAGCAGCACATTTCCGTCACCCAAATAGGTGAGTCGCGCACCCATGGAGATTCTGATCGCAGCATTAATGTCCACATTTTGAAGGATTTTGACGAAAGGACCCTTGTGGTATCGTCGCCATTCCAGGGAATCCAATTTCCGCAGAGAATTCTTGGAAACATAAGCCAGATAACCTTCCGGAGACTGAACCTGAAAATGCGAATCGCCATCCCGGATGATGCGCACCAAATCGCCGTAGATAAATTCCGTGGCCTCTTGTTTGTCAGCCACGGGGAGGAAACGCCCCATCACATGATGCTCCCGGATAATGCCGAAACCCTTGCCGTCAGCCATTTTTTCAGGTAAAAAAGTGACGGTAGAAATAACACTGTCAATCCCGGCCGTTTTAAGCCTCTTGATCGCCCCCCGAACAGCTTGCGGATAAAATGTCTCGCCGGAAACGGTCGCAATCCCACGATCTACCGAAACATGCAGGTCTTGTTTCCACACCCGGGAGTCAAAAAAGTAGGTTCTATTGAGCTCGGCGATGATTTTATCAGCGTTACTTTGGATTTCATCCCGGTCCGAGCAAGCCCCCAGCGTAATTGCAGTTAAGATCAGAATGAAAAAGTGCCAGAGCGGCGGGTTGCCGGGAAGACGCATTTTTAATGCCACCAAAAGGGAGTCATAAAAGCAGGTATTTCAATAATGCTTTTCATCGGCGGAAACATAACCGCCGGGTAATGGGGGTCAAAAATAAATCTGTATGAACAGGTATGCGGTGAACTGAAAACAGCAATTAAGCAGCTTAAAATTCAGAGTTTGAATATAACCGTCTAGCATTCCGGAACGGTACGCACTATTTTTGCGGTCCGATGATGAAGGAGAAATCGCGTTGAGCTACCCAGAATATGATGTCGATCGCATTGTGAATGAACTGATGAATCAGCGCGCGGACCAATTTCACCGCAGCGTCCCGCCATCACCGAGTGGGAGGGGTGAATTTTGGGCATACAAATCCTGCGAAGAAAATTTATGTCCCGATCGTGATTTTGAGACCGTTCGGCAAATCGTTGGGAATGGGGCAGTGCGGGTTGGCGCACACATTGGAAATAAATGTCCGGATCCTGAGTTAGCCCGACTGATTGATCATACGCTACTTAAACCAGACGCTACGGATGCCGAAGTTATTCAACTCTGCGCAGAGGCTCGTAAATTCAGTTTCGCCAGTGTCTGTGTGAATCCGGTCCATGTTCCCGTCTGTGTGCGTGAATTGCGCGGTTCCGGCGTTCCGACATGTACCGTAATTGGATTTCCATTAGGGGCCAATCCCACAGAGATCAAGGCTGAGGAAGGTCGTTGGGCTGTCCAGCAAGGCGCCGGTGAGCTGGATATGGTGATTAATGTTGGGAAGCTAAAAAGCGGCGAATATGATTTCGTCCGGGAAGACATTCGTCGGGTAAAAGAGGCCGGTCGTCCGGCATTGCTCAAAGTTATTCTTGAAACGGCACTTCTGACGGATGAAGAAAAGGTCAAGGCTTGTGTGTTGTGTCAGCAGGCAGGGGCGGATTTTGTAAAGACCTCCACCGGTTTTTCCAAAGGCGGTGCTACCGCGGATGATGTGGCCTTAATGCGGCGTGTCGTCGGACCTTCCATGGGTGTTAAGGCTTCCGGCGGTGTGCGCTCCTGTGAGGATGCCATGACGATGTATAAAGCCGGCGCCAGTCGGATCGGCGCGTCGGCCAGCGTGAAGATTGTGAGTTTGTAGCTCACGGATTACAGAGGATAAAATGAAATTAAAAATCTATCTTGAACCTAGTGCAGAAGGTGGATATACAGTTACTGTTCCCTCGTTACCAGGCTGCATTTCTGAAGGTGATACTCGGGAAGAAGCCTTAAAAAACATTAAAGAGGCGATTGAGTTGTATCTTGAACCAATCGAGGATGATGATATCCGTTCGATTTCTGGTGCAGAAGAACTTGAATTGGCAATATGACCAAAGTACCCAGTCTGGATTTTACCAAGATCGTACGGGCACTTCAACGTGATGGATGGGTTATCGTGCGACAGCGAGGCTCACATTTACGAATGCAAAAACACACCGGTGATGAGACCTTAAAGTTGACAATCCCGGCTCACAAACCAGTTAAGCGGTCAACATTGGCACACATTCTTAAGCACGCCCGTATTTCACTTGACGATTTTCTCTCAAAGATCTAAGCAAATAATTCAAATCAATCAGACTACTTGGACCACAGTTACTTCTTAATGGTGGAAACGGTCCAAACAACAAAGCCACCCTTGTTACAATTTTTACATAGGTAGGAACGGAGCGATATAAATTGTCTATAAAACGCGGTCAGGAATTGGAAGTCGAAATTGAATCGCTGGCATACGGCGGGAAAGGTGTCGTCCACGTGGACACCCTGGCGATTTTTGTCGAACGGGCATTACCGGGTCAAAAAATGCGGATTCGCATCAAGAAAAAACGGAACAACTATGCGGACGCTTACCCCATAGAAATTCTCCAGCCCGCACCGAATCAGATCGAAGCAAAATGTCCGCATTTTGGCGTTTGTGGCGGATGTTTGCTGCAAAACCTGAGTTACGAAGATCAGTTGGTGGTGAAGACCCAACAGGTCCGTGACCTGATCCAGCGGGTTGGCGGGTTCAAGGAGATCGAAGTAAAACCAGCACTGCCGTCACCGGAAATATTTCATTATCGCAACAAAATGGAGTTCTCCTTCACGACTCGTCCCTGGATGACCAATCCGGACGACCCGGCGGATGATTTTGGATTGGGGCTGCATGTGCCGGGGCGGTTTGACCGGGTCCTACCCATTGAGACTTGTTATTTGCAGAAACCCATTTGTACGGACATTCTCAATTTTACCACAGAATGGGCCAAGGCGAATTATTGGCAATCTTTTGAAACGCAAAACCACACGGGCTGGGCGCGTCATCTGGTTTTACGATATGGCGAGTACACGGATGAAATCATGGTGAACCTGGTGACCACCACAAATGATCGGGCGCTGATCGAACCCTTTTTCGACGCACTTAAAGAGAAATTTCCTCAGATCACCGTCATGGTCAACAATACCACACGCAGCATGGCGGAGGTTTCTGTGGGTGAAGCTGAATACGCTTATACGGAAGCGAGTGTCATTCACGACAGGCTGGGTGATCTGACCTATGAAATCGCCGCCAATGCGTTCTTTCAAACCAACACACGCCAGGCCGAGCGACTCTATGCCGAAGCGATGGCGCAGGCGAAACTCATCGGCAATGAGGTTGTGTACGATTTATACTGTGGCACCGGAACGATCTCGCTCTATCTGGCGCAAAAAGCGAAAATGGTCTATGGTGTGGAACTGGTGGAAGATGCCGTGAACAACGCCCGGGCGAATGCAGCATCACACGGGATAAAAAATGCCGAATTCATCCTGGGTGATTTGAAGGATGTCTTTCATACGGATGAAAATGCCAGGCAATTACCCAATCCCGATGTCCTGGTCGTGGATCCACCCAGGGCTGGTCTGCATCCGAAATTGATTGACGATATTTTGACATTTTCCCCACAACGAATCGTGTATGTCTCCTGCAATCCGTCCACATTAGCCCGGGATTTGAAACTGTTGTGCGCGGACGACCGCTACGAAATTACCTCGGTACAGCCCGTGGATATGTTCCCTCACACGGCGCATATCGAGACGGTGGTGGGGATGGTTAGAAGCTGATGCGAATTATTTGGATTTTGCGACAAAGACGTAAGTCGGCTTTGTCTGTTCAGTAGAGCCGGAGCGAATTTTTTTGGGTTTTTTTAGAATTTTTGAGAGGTGATTTTCCAAAGCTCGATTCGTTTTCAGGATGCACCCGGCAATTTCGATTATAGCCTTATCCTTAATAATTTCCTGCCGATAACACCACTTAGCCACCTCTGCCCAACTGAAAATTTGAGTCGGTCGGTCAATACCAGAGATCGGTGCTGGAAAATTCCCTTTTCCTCGTTTCCCTGAAATGAGTAACCGAACATATTCACGAGATTTATTCAACCGATAAGCAATCTCGCTGGCGGTTACTGCATCTCCGGGTTCGACCCTAAGGACTTTGATGCCGGTTCGACTAACATTTTCCATCGCGCTACTCACGGCGGCTTGAACCGTTTCAGATTCACGGTAAAAATCCAAATAGACGATCTGTTCTCGAGATTCTATAGACGCGTCATTACAACCCGACTCGTAGATTTTATCAACAATTGCATCGTCGGTAATATCAATGTCCTCCAGAACGAATATAAATCGATAGTATTTTTTTTCGTTGTTCATCTATGGCCTCTCCATTCCATCAGTCTTAGAGGTTTTGGCGTGGGAGCATTTGTTTACGAAGCGAACAATCTGCCGGGCATGATTTTCAGGGCTTTGGGGTGTTGACCAAACACGAATAATGCATCCGTCTTGATTCTTTTCAGGACAAAACAAAGCCCCCCAGGCATGGCCGGTGGATTTTTTAACTTGCCAACCGTTTGATTCAGCATATTTGACCGCAGCGTCAATTTCAAGTTTGGGTGTTTCGCTCTCGGGCTCATAATAAGGGGTGAGTTGACATATGTCAACAGGGTTTACGGGTTTCTTATAAATTACACAAACCTAAAAAAGATTAATTTCGAACAGTCAGCCAGATGGCGCTATAATTTGACCACCAACTCGAGCACAAATACTTTCACAGGATCGGCATTCTGACCCCGAAGGCTGTCACAAACTCACCACCAAATTCAACTGAAAACTCCCTAATCTCAGAAATCCCCGGTCGGTTAAATCATCTTCAATATCCTGGAGGCCGTAGTAATAACTGAGCCGGACAGCCGCAGCCTCGGTGAAATTGACCTGAGTAGCACCGATTAGCCCAACATTAAATTCGTGTGAGGGTTCAAATCCCACCGCTTCGTCGAAAATGGAAATCTCCCGTCCCACGCAGGCTGAAAGCTGGGGACCGATTAGGAATGAGAGCCGTTTGGTCGGCGTAAATTGCTTCAGACCGTACAGGTTCACATAATTATAGCGGTCGTGGATTCTGTACTGGAATGTGAACCAGGCTATGGAATCCACATTCATGAAGCTGGAAGCTATTTGGGAAAATGAGAACCCAAGGATGGCGGATGAAATTCTAGTTTCCAGACCGATGGTATATCCGCGCTCATAGTGTGGCTCCAGACGATCATCAGAGTCGAAATTTGTGGGATACATGCCGGAATAGTTAAACCCGGTCACCAGCTCCACAGGCATTTCGTGAAACGAAGAGACATCCACACCATCCTTGTCGGGCGAACCCGGACCCAGGTTATGCAGCGTGACCGTAAAGGCTTTGAATTCTGTACCAACTAGCGGCTCGTTTTCTCCTGTCGTCCATCGCGAGAAATCATACCGCAGGGTGAAGTGACGGTTAATCATATCAAGGGCTGGCAAATTGACAAAACGATTTACTAGCCGGAGAAACCCGCGTGAATTCAGACCATAGCCTGACTCGTGAATGGGTCGGGGAAAACCGGGTCCACCGCGCTCACCCTCACGATAAGTGTAAAAATCAAGCATGGTAAAGGACCTCCCCTGAGATACTTCTACCGTGTGATCATTTTTACCACGGATGACATGATCATAGATGTTGATGTCCCCCAATCCGGACTGGTAGGTAATGGGATCCCCCGGGTATCGGGGCTTAGCAAGAATATCTGATGCCGCGTGTCCCCATTCAAAGGCCACAAGAGGATGATGATCTCGTGTTAGTACTTGGCCGGAAAATGATACGCCAAGTCGAACAATGCTAGGTGCTGGATCAGCCGAACCAAATACGATTGAGTCGCCTATATTCATAAGGCTGTACCCAATTCCTGGTCACAAGGTTAGATCCAGACGATTATTGAGTGATTCTCTCCACTTTCCGGATAATAAAAAACCAACATCATAAAAAGAGTTTTTCGCCGTGCCGTACACCTCGTTAGTCAAATGCTGAACCACCTGTTTCTTTGAAAATCCAGCCGAAAAAGCACCTTCTGCCTGGCCGAAGCTAAAAGAGTAAAGTCCCGCCAGGGTATATACCTTTGAAGAGAACCAGGTATTA
>MNWS01000272.1 GCA_001872685.1 Fidelibacterota bacterium CG1_02_48_14 | reverse complement strand
AAGGAAGCCGGGGACCACTCAGTGATTTGGAACGGAACGAATTTTAGTGGACAACAATTACCGAGCGGTGTTTATTTCTGTGTTTTAAATACCAATACTACAAGTAACACCCAAAAATTGGTTCTTACAAAATAGAACTGTCAGAGGACACACGGGATATTTAATGAATAGCCCTATTTTGAAACTTCGAATAAGTATTTTGCTTGCCCTGGGCTTGTTATTGGGGAGTGTGACTAAACTTCATAGTCAACCAATTGAAATCAATCGGTTCGATATTCCGTTTTTGTTAGGCGTCAACGATTTTGACGAGACGGGTGGCGATAATTTTGTCTTCTCAAAATCGAATTCCCTGGAGCTTAGAGTCACGATTTTCTCTATGGATTCTTTAGGCAATCAATTATGGCGATACACTTCGCCCGATTCGAGTTATTCCCATGGTATCGTTGCAACGCCATCCGGTACAATCGGACTGATCAGCCCAATAACCGGTTCCCAACCACAGGTTTTAAAACTTATTAAGTTGAATGCAAATGGTGCCTTAATTGACACTGTAGCTCTAATGGAAAGCTCGTGGGGGTATCCTGAAGGCACAATTAAAAAGACCGTGGATGGTAATTTAATCGTCTTCCGTCAGTTTTATGAATCGGTGGGTGATACTTCATTACGACACATCTATTGGGCAAAAGTATCCCCGGAGCTTGATATCATCTGGGAACACACAATGATCGATACTGGAAGGGTGTGTACCGACTTTGTCGAACGACCAGGTGGTGGCTTTACTATACTTTCCCAGGACAGCATTCTGCTCACCAATTCCGATGGAGAAATCATTCAGAGCTACCCACACTCCACAACCCTTCATTACTCAAACCCGGCTTTAAAACCCGGTTGGGTAAAAATTGAGCGGGCATCTGACGCTGGTTACTTCATTGCCGGTGGCTATTCAATTGAACAATTCCCCGGTGGATATACCACAGTGACGAATGTTTTACAGAAAGTTGATTCAATCGGAACAACAGAATGGACCTTCGGTGTAGATACAGGACTCAACCGGGGTCCCAATCTAAGTCTGGTAAATAATCATCTGCTATATTTCGTTGGGGATATACTCTATAGCTTTGGGAATGACAGTGTTCCCGAATGGGAATTTGAAACTGAACTGGAGTTTTCTCTCGGACATTCAATCAATCAGAATCGATATGCTATCGTGGGACTAAATAGAAATACTGATTCGCTGGATGTCCAATCACAAATGGTGATTTACCAACTCCCCGACTACACAAATACTACGCACGAAACTATTGTGCTGCCCACTGAGATCCAGCTCCTACCAGCCTACCCAAATCCTTTTAACCCCAGCACCACGATTCGGTATGAATTACCTCAAACTGAATCTGTTAATGTCTCGATTTATAATGTTCAGGGTCGGCTAATCTCAGAATTGACGAATCAAGTTCAATCTGCCGGTCGTTACGCGATTCAATGGAGCGGAAAAGACAATTCGGGACGGCACATACCCAGTGGTATCTATCTGTGTAAGTTGGCCACACCCAACTATTCACAAACCAAAAAGCTTATTCTACTGAAATAATTTTGACCGCCAATCTCTTGGTGTCTGAGCTGAAATCTTCGTGCACCTCTGCGTCTTCCTTGGTGAACTCCGTGTAACTTTTAAATTTGATTCCGTTTTGAAATCGGGGATTAAACTCTACATTTCGCTAAATAACGAAATGGAATGATTCATGCGCCCCATTGCCGAACGATTCAAAGCCCTCTCCGATCCCAACCGCCTCCGCATCCTCATGATGCTCAAAACCAAACCGCTCTGTGTTTGTGAAATCAGCGCGATTTTGAGATTGGCCAACTCAACGGTTTCCAAGCACCTCTCCATCCTTCGTCAGGCTGGATTTATCGTGGATGAGAAGGATGGTCGCTGGGTGAATAACCGACTCGCAACCGCGCAGGAATCCCCAGAGGCAATATCACTTCTGCCGCAGATCTCCACCTGGCTGGGTGATGAAAATTTGATCCAATCTGATCAAACCAAGCTGGTCACAATTGATCGTGTCACAATCTGTCAGGTGGATTAATCTGGATCAAGGGGATATTTAGCATGCACTGGCGCTCCGAGTGGAAATCACTTTTTTGGGTTCTGGCAGTCTTTCTGACTGCCTACTTTCTACCAATTACCTCTCAAACCGTTACACTGGGAATCTCCTCCGGGCTTGACCTGCTCCAATGGTATGCCCGGGAGCATGTGCTGCTCTGCCTCATTCCGGCGTTTTTTATCGCGGGAACCATTAGTGTTTTTATCAGCCAGGCTGCGGTCATCAAATATTTTGGTTCCGAAGCCAAAAAATGGGTTTCCTACCTGATCGCGTCCGTCTCCGGGTCGATTCTGGCTGTGTGCTCCTGTACGGTATTGCCCCTGTTCAGCGGCATTCACAAACGGGGTGCCGGACTCGGACCCGCCATCACTTTTCTCTATTCCGGACCAGCCATTAACATTCTTGCCATTATTCTTACCGCACGCGTTTTAGGCTTTAACCTCGGGATCGCCCGGGTAATTGGTGCGGTGGTTTTTAGTGTGGTCATTGGCTTAATCATGCATTTCATCTACCGAAAAGAGGAAGCCCAACGCGCCGTCGGAAATCTGGCATTTCCGGAGACTGATGACGACCGACCGCTGTGGCAGACCGTCACCCATTTCGTCATTTTGGTTGGTATTCTGATCTTCGCAACCTGGGGACCGGGAGCCGGCGATACGGGAGTCTGGGCGTGGATATTTCAACGCAAATGGTTCATCGTCAGTTTGTGGGGATTGGGATTGGGCGCGAGTTTGATCTTCATTTTGAAAATGTCGTGGTGGCAAGTCACTCTTAGTTCTGTTCCGGTCATCGCCGCTGCCTTGTACACATCCAATCCATTGGTTGCGTTTGCTACTTCGGTTGTCATGTTAACAATTCTACTCTCCTTCAATCACGAGGAACCAGGTGAATGGCTGGGTGAAACCTGGGGTTTCGCCAAACAGATTTTGCCGTTACTTGCCGCCGGTGTCTTGGTCGCAGGCATTTTGTTGGGATCGCCGGAACACGGTGGCGGTATTATTCCCGGAGAATGGATCAGTCAATGGGTGGGTGGAAATTCACTCTGGTCAAATTTGTTCGCGTCGGTGGTTGGAGCATTCATGTACTTCGCCACGCTGACTGAAATTCCAATCCTGCAGGGACTGCTGAATAATGGTATGGGTCAGGGACCCGCATTGGCATTACTGCTTGCCGGACCGGCATTATCCTTACCCAATATGCTGGTGATCCGCAGTGTGATCGGCACGCAAAAAACGGTGGTCTACGTAGTGTTGGTGGTGGTCATGGCGACGGTGAGTGGGTTGATATTTGGGGCGTTCTTTTGAGTGAAGAACGTCACACGAAGAACCACGGTGCTTCATAGTTATGAATAAATCCCGATGTATTGCGACAAGCTCAGTAAGACAGCGAGTAAAAATTCATACTGAAATTCATTCTGTGTTCATAGGTGTTTCCTTCGTGTTTCTCTGTGTAAGCTCCGTGGAACTCCGTGTAATTCCATCTAACTAAAAAGAGCCAAAAGGACTCAGTTCATGCGAATTTTAATATTATGCACCGGAAACTCCTGCCGCAGCCAAATGGCAGAGGGATTTCTTAAATCCTTCGACTCCGCGCTGGAAGTCCATTCAGCCGGAACCCGGCCTGCCGTGCGAGTTCACCCTCAAGCAATTCAGGTTATGGTGGAAGCGGGAATTGATCTTTCCCATAACCAACCCAAACTGGTGGATCAATTTCTGGATGAGACTTTCGACTATGTCATCACGGTTTGCGATCACGCCCGGGAAACCTGTCCGATTTTTTCGGGACAGGTCAACCATCGGTTGCACATGGGATTCGATGATCCTGCGGAAGCAATTGGAACAGAAGCTGAAATTTTAGCCGTGTTCCGTCGGGTGCGGGATGAGATCCAAGTGAAATTTTATGAATTTTACACCCATATCAAATAATGGCATTTCATGTTCAGCATCTGATTTACTCAGGGGTTCTCATGTCAGGTCCATGGCCATCTGGGTATCGATTTTTTAATTTTAAAAAGGGGGGAAATAAATGCTCAAAATTCAAGTCGTAGGATCCGGATGTCCCAGTTGCCAAAAGCTGGAAGCCGTTTGCCGGGAAATTGTTTCTGAGAATCAAATGGAGGCCGAAATCGAAAAAATCACCGATTTTCACCAGTTCGCTGATCTGGGCATCCTCCTGACGCCGGGACTACTCATTAACGGTAAGGTCGCCAGTATGGGAAAAATTCCGGTGAAAGCGACGATTAAAAGCTGGCTGGATGCCGCCAACCAATAGGAGTTTTATGAGTGAGTTGTCCGTCGCCCGGAAATTATCCTTCCTGGACCGCTACCTTACACTGTGGATATTCCTCGCAATGTTCATCGGTGTCGGTGCTGGTTACCTGATTCCGGGAATCGTCAATTTCTGGAACCAATTTCAGGTCGGTACTACCAACATCCCCATTGCCATCGGACTCATCCTCATGATGTACCCACCTTTGGCGAAGATACGCTACGAGGAACTAGGTGAAGTTTTCCGCAACTGGAAAGTTCTGACGCTTTCACTGGTGCAAAACTGGATCATTGGGCCGGTTTTGATGTTCTTTCTTGCCATTATTTTCCTTCGGGGGTATCCGGAATATATGGTGGGATTGATTTTGATCGGGCTGGCACGCTGCATCGCCATGGTCATCGTCTGGAACGAATTGGCCAAAGGTGACAGTGAATACGCTGCCGGCTTGGTAGCGTTCAATTCCATTTTCCAAGTCCTGTTCTTTTCAGCGTACGCTTATGTCTTTATCACCATTTTACCAACCTGGTTTGGCCTGCAAGGGGTAGCCGTTGCTGTGACGATGGGTGAAATTGCCAAAAGTGTCATGATTTATCTGGGCATTCCATTTTTCGCAGGCATTCTCACTCGATTTATCCTGATCAAAATCAAAGGCAAAACCTGGTACCATCAAAAATTCATCCCAAAAATCAGCCCCATCACCCTCATCGCTCTGCTGTTTACCATTCTGGTGATGTTCAGTTTGAAGGGCGAATACATCGTCAAAATTCCCCTGGATGTGATACGCATTGCCATTCCGCTACTGATCTATTTTGTCATTATGTTTTTAATTTCATTCTACTTAGGACGCCGTGTGGGTGCCGATTATCCCAAAACAGCCACGCTCTCCTTCACTGCCGCGAGTAATAATTTTGAGTTGGCGATCGCCGTCGCTGTGGCAGTATTCGGCATTGACTCAGGAGTCGCATTTGCGGCGGTTATCGGTCCGCTGGTGGAAGTCCCGGTCCTGATCGGTCTGGTGAATGTTTCGCTCAGATTTCAGAAATATTATTTCAAATCAGCAAATGGCTCTATCGCCAATGCATAATCGCTGAGGAGGGACATTAAAATGGAAGTAAAGATTTTAGGTTCCGGCTGCTCCAAATGTATCAATCTGGAGCGCAAAGTCCGGCAATTGGTGGAAGAAAATCATTTTTCCGAGATTCAGGTTATTAAAGTTAGCGACCTCACCGAAATGTTGAATTACGGCATCATGATGACGCCGGGATTGATCATTGACGGTGTCGTTAAAAGCATCGGCACGGTGCCAGCGGATAAAAAACTGGTGAGCTGGTTAAAGGGGGAATGATGTTGTTGTTTCGGGGGAAAATTGTTACCGCAACCACAATCGTTGGCTGCATCATGGCCAGCGCTTGTTCAACAAATCAGGAAAAAACAGATACACATGAATCAGTGGTCACCAGCACGGCCAAAACAGATTCAGCCCAAGTCACTTTCATAGAGCTGGGTTCCGTCAATTGCATTCCCTGCAAGCAGATGCAGCCGGTCATGCGGGCGATTGAGGACAAATATGGCTCACAAGTAAAGATCATCTTCTATGATGTCTGGCAGACGGATCAGAAACATTACGCCCAACAGTACGGCATTAGACTCATCCCGACTCAGGTATTTTTGGATGAAAACGGACAGGAGTTTTTTCGCCATGAAGGATTTTTTCCGGAAACAGAAATTGATCAGCTCCTCAGTGATCGCGAATTAAAGCCCTTGAACTCGTCCCTGTAGCTCAATGGACACACTTTTTACCGCTTTATATCAAGTCATGGATGGCGCTGTTTGGTTGGCGATTATTGCAGCGGTGAGTTGGGGTGTTCTGAGCATTTTACTATCACCCTGTCACCTTTCCAGCATTCCATTAATTGTTGGTTTCATCAGCTCCAGGGGCAGGATCTCACTGGGCCGGACTTTTGGAATTTCACTCTTATTCGCCACCGGAATTCTGATTACCATCGCACTGATTGGCTTCGTCACCGCCTCCGCCGGTCGGTTAATGGGCGATGTGGGACGAACCGGGAATTACCTGATGGCAGCCATATTCATCCTGGTAGGTCTCTACCTACTGGATATTATCCGGTTCAACTGGAATACGGCGGCGGGAATGAATCGGGTTCATTCTAAGGGACTGCTGGCTGCATTGATTTTGGGGCTGCTGTTCGGAATCGCACTTGGCCCCTGCACATTTGCCTACATGGCGCCGGTGTTGGGGGTGGTCTTCAAGACAGCTCAAACCAACTACCTCCTCGCCATGGTTTACCTGCTGGCGTTTGGACTCGGGCACTGTATGGTCATTGTGGGCGCAGGTGTTTTAGCCAATCGTGTACAAAAATATCTGAATTGGTCTGAGCAATCGAAAATGCTAATCTGGGTGAAACGCAGTTGTGGGGTGTTGGTCATTTTGGGTGGCGTCTATCTCATCTACACCACCTAAAGTCTGAAGCAGGCTCATTTATTTAGTCATTTTGTTCTTAATTGCGTTTCACGATTTGGTCCTATTTAGTCCAAAATCCCAGCAGTACTTTATGGGATATATTGGTACCTAATTCGTGATATATGCGACCGTCAAATATTGCTAAATGATTGTTTATATAATTTTTACCAATATTCAATGTCATTTGTCAAAAGTCTTTACACTTACTATAGGAAAGTCTGTTTTTCAATTTAAATTAAGCAGTTTTCTGGAGTGACTAACGGAAGGGGTTGGTCTCGAAGGGAATCAAAGATAAATGCTGAATCCACTAAAGTAACCAGAGAGAAAAGGATACAAAAGCATGCAAGCAACAATAGGTTTAATTCAACCCGATGAGAACGTCGTTGATTTACACACTGCGTTCTATGGTGACTACCTCGGACAATTCGGAATTTGGGATTTTAATGTCTCAGGGAAAACCCTGGGAAATCCTGAACGTTCAGAGGGCGTAACCAGCATGACCCGGCCTGTACTTCAGGCACTGAAGGCTAATTTTTTCGCAGCCGAGGGCAATTTCCTGGCCGCCAGCAGCCTGTTAATGGATGCGGAACACCAGGCTCAGACCCGCTTTTTTCGCAACCCAACGGAGAATAAAGCCGACGTCCTGGCGTATGTGTTATTTGAACAAGGTGTCTACGCGAATCGGCTCGAGAATTATGACGCAGCCGCGGATTATTTTGAACGGGCGTACGAATTGGCCGATGACGGTCCGCTGAAGATAATTGCAGATTTCGAACTTCAGGCATTGAGTGTAACCCCACGCCGGAAAGCTGCTTACGCCAAGCTTGAGCAACGGGTTATTGATCTCACAGAGTTCGGTCTGACCGCGTATACCGCACTGGCCATGCTCCGATTGGGGACATTTGCCGATCAGGCTGAACAGTACAAAGCAGCCACAGCTTATTACAAACGCGCCCTGGACTTGTGTAAAGATCGGGGTTATGATTTTATCGGCTGGCAAATCCAGAACGCACAGGGATACTCAGCGATTCTCCAGAACCAGGCTGATCAGGCCCGGGGTATTTTGGATAAGATCGCCAATAATTGCCCAAGTCATTCTCTCAAAAGTTTGGCGCTCGAAAACCTGGCGTTGGTCTCTTTCAATCAAAAAGACTATCCAACATCTGCCAGTTACGTGGAACGGGCTTTGGAAATTTGTCGGCAGAATCAGGTTGTCAGCCGTTTAGCGCCTGAATGTCAATTCCTGGGTGACCTCTATAAGGAATTCCTGGGCGAACCGGAAAAGGCTGGCTATTTCTACCGTCTCGGTTTCGAACAGATTGCGAATTTTGGCAATGCCGGAATCCCAATCTCCGGAAATCGTCTGGGTGCCATGGAAGCCTATGTCTCATTCCTGCAGGATCGCGGCACACAATCCCAATCCTACCTGCCGCACGAATCCCATTTCGAATTCGCACTGGGAAAAACCTGGCGGGACATCATGGACCTCTTCCACTACAACCTGATCATTTTCCATTTCAGCCATACCGGACGTGGCGAAACCCTTATCAAGCATTTGGAAATGCCGGCGACTACTTTCTACTCGTTGAAAGATCGGCTGTCCAAACGGGGCTTCAAGTTTCCCCGGAAGCGCGATAAAGACTACAAGTTCAATCCCGACCACTATCAGGACGGAATGCAGCGCTATCTACAGTTCCAGGCTGACAAGCCCTGGAAAGCCATCAATAAAATATTCGAAAAGGATATGATGGAATTCCTCTACGCCAGTTATGGCTACAAGAAAACGCGCCTTTCGGAAATTCTGGATCTGAGTTACCCGATGGTTATTGCCAAAACAAAGGCGGTGACTGACGAGGATAATCAGTACGCGGAATACAAGCGCGACTAATAATAACACGATTCAGGTTGGCAACTCAAACGGCAGTCTTCACAGGCTGCCGTTTTTATTTTTTTTCACCCAAATTTTTTTGCCGTCAATCAGTTGAGCCCCGGAATGGTCAACTGACCACCCGCATCCTTCAAATTACTGCAGCCAACCCCAAACAGTCGCACCGGATTGCCTGGTAGCCAAACCCGGGACAACAATGTCCGGGCAGCCTGAATTAAAACAGCTTCAGCGTTCGTTGCATCCGTAAGGGTTAGTTGCCGGGTCACGGTAGAAAAATCTGGCCAGCGCAATTTGATCTGGATGGTGAGCGCTTGAACCTTTTCAGCAAGTAATTGAGTCGCCAGAATGGAACAAAGTTTGACCAGCACCCCATCCAACTCATCCGGATCGCTGATGTCCCGAACAAATGTGCGTTCCTGGCTGATGGATTTGGTTTCGCGCTCCGTCATCACCGGACGGTCATCGATTCCATTCGCCCAGCGAGCCATTTCAATACCCCATTTCCCGAATTTTTGCTCCAGTTCCTTTGGGGAAATTTTCGCCAACTCACCCACCCGTTGGATTCCCAGGATTTCGAGTTTTTCGGACATTTTTGGGCCGATTCCGGGAATTTTGCGAACTGTCAGCGGTGCCAGGAACGCTGCCTCTTCGCCGGGCTCGACAATGGTCAAACCATTGGGTTTATGATAATCAGATGCGATTTTTGCCACCATCTTGTTGGTAGCAAATCCCATGGAATTGCCCAATCCAATATCGCGTCGGATTTTTGTCTGGAGTGCTCTCAAGGTCGGGATGACAGCGTGCCAGTCTTTGGTGAAGGATGTAAAATCCAGATAAGCTTCATCAATGCTTACCTGCTCGATTACCGGTGAGGCCGTTTTCAAAATCCCCATGACAATCCGGGAATACATCTGATACAACGGCCGCTGCATGGGCAGGATGACCAGATTCTTACATAATTTCTGAGCCTGGAACATGGACATGGCGGAATGAATCCCAAATTCTCGAGCCTTATAAGAGGCTGCAGCCACGACACCTCGTTCTTCCGGCTTGCCGCCAACGACAACGGGTTTGTCCTTCAGAGCTGGTTGTCGCAATATCTCCACTGAGCAGTAGAAGGCATCCAGATCAAAATGAACGATGGCGCGTGGAGATTCCATGTCGTTTGGAATATCCGGTCACGAAGGATATTTTCAACGCAATTTTAAAATGAACCCGGCAGTAAACGGTTTACTGTCCTTTGAATTCATAAAAGGAAACATTGATGCCCCTGTTCACCCCAACTCAACGCGCAACCTGGTCCATCTGGCTGTTCGGTAAAACGAAAATTCCCATTCTGGCCTACTGCCGACCGAAAGTCGTAGAAATTGACGATGAACACTGTGCTATTCGGATCGCGCTGCGTCGCCGCACCCATAACCATTTAAAGTCCATGTATTTCGGTGTTTTAGCGATCGGCGCTGACCTGGCGGGTGGTTTCATGGCGATGGAGTTGATTCGGAAACGAAAACTGAAAATATCACTCGTCTTCAAAGATTTTCATGCGGAATTCCTCAAACGCGCGGAAGGCGATGTAACCTTTACCTGTTCTCAGGGCACCGCCATAGAGGCCGCCATCCAGGAAACGGTTGCAACGGGTGAACGCGTGAATTTACCGGTGTTCGTTACTGCCACAGTTTTGGAACAAAATGACATTGTTCCCGTGGCGGAAATGACCCTGACACTGTCTGTTAAGTTTCGGGGAAATGAGCAAATACCTGCCTGACGTGGAGATTGGTTTCTGGTGGGGTTAATGCCCCCATGCACGCTTCATGAATAATTAATTCATCAATTAATTGATCTTCGGGGAAAAACGGTAGAGCACCGGCCGGTGATCCGAAACCAGCGCGAAATAATCTGACATGTAGGCATCAAGCCGGAGAGTTTGGGTGACCGCTGTCTGATTTTCATCGAACAGAGCTCGGCTGATGAGAATATTGTCAAGAAAACTGGGCCATTTGGGATATGAATCGTTCACATTGGAGGTTGCCCAGGACAGGTCCCAGGTCGTGTATTTGAAGTGTGCCGTGTCGTCCATAAAGGCTTCAAAACTCACTGCGCCACTTGTCGTTGACAGGTCGTCGTTCCAATCACCCACGACGATAAAATTGGTATCAACTCCACCCTCGATGGTACTCAGCAGGTATTCATGCAGAAGAGTCGTTGAATTATGCCGGCGCTGAATACTCGATGCGTCACCCATTGCCTTCAGGTGCATGTTAATGAGGGTAAAATTGAACACGACACTGTCCACCAGCGCTGAGAATTTGACTTGCAATGGGTACCGACTCGCGAAATCATAACCATTATTCGGAAAAAGTTCAGCCGTGTCCAGAGGCATCAACAAGCTGGGTTTGTATAGAATTCCCAGCATCAAAAAATCCGTGCGGATGGATTTAATCAGATCATACTGAGGCAGCGCTGCCGCCACCCGCTCCATTTGCGTCATCTGGTCAATTTCCTGCAGACACACAATGTCGGCATTCAATGAATCCAGGATCATGGTAACACGAGCCACCTCGTCATTACCATTTTCAGGAAAATAGCGCACGTTCCAGGTTACCACCTCCAATGTCCCGATTTGGTCGATTGGTGGAAGCGTAAAATCGTATTTTGATGGAACCGGTTCGGCACATCCAAAGAAGACGAACCATTGCACCACCAGCATTGGCAGCAATCTGAGAATTCTGTTGTTCATTTATTTATTTGCAAAAATTCCGATTATTTATCAATCAGTCAGTTGGTCAGTCTGTTTGTGAGTCAGTCAGTCAGTGATTGAATAGGAATTCGCACCAGCACCGGCCGGTGATCCGAAACGACAGATTCGTAATTTTTCCAGCTACCAAACCACTCTTTCATTGGCAGTGTCTGCACATACCCACCCTTTTCGAAGGCGTTGAACAGGGCACTGCTAACGAGAATGTGGTCCAGGAAACTCGGCCAGGTCGGGTAAGAAGCCTGATCGGGAATCGCAGCAATGTCTGCCGTTACAAAGCGAAAATGTTCCGGATCTTCCAGGAATGCCGGGAAGGATTGCTCTTGCCCAACATCGGTGACATCATCATTCCAGTCACCCATGACAATGATATTTTCCATCCCGTGATCCTGAAGTTGACGCAGATAGTCGTGCAGCTCAATCACCGATTTTTTACGCCGATTGAGACCATCGCCACAGCATTTCAAGTGAATGTTCACCACGGTTATCTGCATCTCCTTATCACCGAACCGCCAGATAAAATCGCCTCGCAAGGGTGGACGTCCGGCAAAATTGTAGTCATTTTCAGCGAAGGGTTCCAAGCTGCCCAGCGGTGTCAGGACATCCTTGCGATAAATAATAGCCTGATCGTAATAGCTGGATTGCTGGGTCAGAATGTAGCCATATTGGGGTAGAGATTGGAGGAGCCGGGTGAAGGCTTCGATACTGCCAATTTCCTGGACTGCGAAAATGTCCGCACCGATGGCATTCATGACTTCCGAGATATTGCTGACAGTTGTGTCACCAGCCTTTGGAAATTGTTCCATATTCCAGGTGACCGCCTCCAGCGCATCCCAGTGATTAAAACCGGGAATGGTGTACTTGTGCTGCAATGGCTGGCCAGGAATCGTGTCCAATGATTCAAAGCTGAGCGGTTTGATATTCCGGATCGTCGCCAATTTCCGATTGTAATCCGGCATCGTACGGGTGGCCATATTCGCGATCGTCGCCTTTTCAGAAATATCTCTGGCCATCTGCATATCCGGTTCAACATCATCCGTTGAGAGTGTCACCAACCCACCGCGTTTTGTTGGCAGGCTATATCCCATCAGTGTCTTGGTTTCTTTGTCAATGTACAACATGACGTGACCAATGTTGCTGCCGTTGCCATAACTCTGAAAAACCAGTGTATGGGTGTCCGGATCTTCCCAGGGAAGGTTATATCCTGCAGAAATATGACCCGAGAACATGACATCAATCCCGGACATCAGGTGGGCGAGCTGCAAGGAATTCACCGGTGCATTTTGGAAATTTTCCTCGATGGTGGATTCGACAAATTCATCATAAGCCTGTTCACGCCCGTAAGGCACACCCAAATGCGCCAGGGACAAAATGACTGTAGCGCCTTGCTCCTCCAGATCAGAAATCAGCCCTTCAGCGACATTCAGAGAATTGTGAAATCGCAATCCACGGGTGCGTTCTGGTGCCAGGAGATTGGGTGTCTCAGACGTGGTAACACCGAAAATCCCTACCTTAATGCCATCAACCTCAAATAGTTGAGAGGGTTGGGCGAAATCCACCGGTCCACCCGTTCCGGCATCAACAATATTGCCGGAGAGAAATGGAAATTGAGCTTCCTGCGCCAGTCGGGTGACATTCTGGACGCCAAACATGAATTCGTAAGTCCCTACAGCAGCAGCGTCGTACTGCATGGCATTCATCCATCGCAAAATGGTCCGACCTGAGTCTGCAATGCCCAGGGGCGTCCCCTGGTAAAAATTTCCAACATCCAGCAACAGAACACCGGCACCTTCAGCTTTTGCCTCACTTCGGATTTGCTTGACATAGGTGTACATGCTGGCGCCGCCGCCCAAATCCGGTGGAAATTCCGGATTCATGTACCAGGCTTTACTCATATCAATGGCACCATGCAGGTCATTGGTGAACAAGACATTCAGCTTATAATAACGATCATTTTCATAATGGGATGGCATCAAAACCGGCTGGGCCAATACCGGAATAAGCAGACCCAGGGTGAGTACGCCAGGCAGCAACGAACGAAGAGCCGACAACAGTTTTCTCATCGCACAGCCCATTTATTTAAAAACATACGCCAGTGTCAGCGCAAATTTTGTGGTTGATTCGTGAATGGTTTCGTCGTCCTGGTGGGTCTGTCCGGCAACTACAAACAAATCCGGATAGGTGTAGATGACATTACCGAATTCCCCGGCCACATCAATTATCAGGTTGCCATATTGATAGCCGGAACCAAAGGTTATCCAGGTTTGCGCCAGGTTTTTGGCTAAAGGTGAACCGGCATAAATCAGTCCTGCGCGAATGGGCATTCCGTTGAACAATTCATGCTCAACACCACCGCGTAATGTGATTGATTGTGATAAGGGTGAGGTCAGTTCGCCTTGCCCTGAAATGGAATCAGGGTAGGCTATTTTGAATTGGCTCCAGTCAATGAATTCCACCTCAAAGTAGGCTTTCGTGCGCAACAAATTCGTCGGCTGCAATCTGACGCCAAGCGTCATTCGGCTTGGCTGTGTCTGCTTGATGGTCATGGTCGTATCCGAAATTAAATAACCCGGCAAAGCAGCCGAGGGGTCCATGAAAGGTACTTCCGTTACAGATTTGAATGTCATCTCAGCACTGCTCTCCGTGTTCCAGGCAAGCCGAATGCGCTTTGTCATATCAAAACTCACACCCAGGCGGTAAACCATGGTGGCTTTGTCCAGCTCATATCCGTAGGTCGTGACATTGGTGGTATCCGTGTCCAAAGCGGCGTCGGGTCGCAAAACGGTCGTTCCTTTAACCGTATTCAGATTACCGCCGGATAATAATCCCACCGATACTCCGAAATGGAACTTCCTGAGTTGAGCACTCATTCCGAATACTGTCTCATTCACGAGTCCTGAACGATCCAGTTGAAAGGTCCCCACCAATGGATCCCGGTTAAAATTCGAAGCGCTTAAATTTCCACGAACATCTTCCCGGTAACGAAAAAAGGGCGACCAGTAAGGCGCCATTCCAGCACCGACAGCCAGCGTTCCATTTGACCAAACGCCACCACCATTGTAATTCGTCTGCCAGCTTTCTGTGATGTTGTAAATATTTTCAGTCACCACATCCTCAAACTGATCCATCATGGGATAGGACCGTGACTCCATACGGTGCGCGCTATTAAACCCGCCTTCAAGCCGGAGTCCGGGACCATCGGCCAAGAGAGCCGGGTTGGTGAACAAATTGGTCATCCCAAATGATTCTGTAGTGCCAACATGTCCTAACGCCATCGCACGGGCATTACCCTGATAAGAACGCCCCAGCAGGTTGGAATTAAAATAGGATTGTCCCCAGACGGTGCTAAGCAACAGCAGGGTAGTTATTGTCAGGTGGATCGAAATTGAAAACCGTTTTCTCATCGTCTTGGCACCTTTATTCATGGGCATCGTTTCTTTATTTTTTTTCATCATAGAATTAAAATGCATAATCAACCTGCAATCTGACATAATTTGCTGACGCCTGAGATGTAATCGTCTCCCACTTCACACGGACATTCCCCGTTGTTCCCTCGGGTGGGTAAGCATAATTGGTAATCGGTGCAGCAGCATCATGTGACACCTTCAAACGCAAAGCCCAGTTGTCGCCAATACGACTGAATGCTGTTACCCACCAATGCATACTGTGGACAGGAGAATCAAATACTCGGAAATCCGTGTCTTCAAAATTCCAGAAAAATCCTTTATACACCAGTACTGAACCTAAAAGTTTGAATCGGTCGGTAACGTTGTGTACCGCCGTAAATCCCAAAGCTTCACTGGGTGATCCGGCATTACCGACCATGGATGTGATGTTGGTACCTGAGACAGGATCAATGGATAGTCGGCGTCGCTGGGAGAATTGCGTCAGAGAATTGGCGTACAACAA
>MNWS01000261.1 GCA_001872685.1 Fidelibacterota bacterium CG1_02_48_14 | reverse complement strand
ATCAAGAAAAAAGAACGGAAGAGTGAGGGGCTAAAGCCCGATTTATCCTTGGGATTCATCTCCACGAGCTAAAGCTCGTGGCAAGTGAGAGATTCCGTAGCTCCGGGCTTTAGCCCGGAGTATTGACCACTGTCCCAAAAAATCGGGCTTTCCCATGGGGATCCCTGCGGGGGTAGTCCCTTACTGTTAAAATAGCTATTCACGAGGTACCCGTCCGGCTCAGACGGAAAGCCGGTGGCAATAAAAACCCCTTGCGTATTTAAAATCATCTTGAATACTGACTTTTTAAGACAGCCTCGTTTTTTATCTCCTCGTGTCCGCCATTTTTCTCTACTTTGAGCCAAATGCCGGAACACCCCCAAAAAAAGACGCCTCACGGTCGCGGAATCACTGCGAATCCTCAGAATCGGTTCGAGACGATCGCCTACATTCCTGACGAGGGCGAAACATTCCCCACCGGAACCCAGCTTTTCCGTGACGCCTCAAAAACAGTGATTTCTTACAACAACAGCCCGGATATTCCCTACAATGCCAGCTTAAATCCCTATCGTGGATGCGAACATGGCTGCAGTTATTGTTACGCGCGACCTTATCATGAGTATTTGGGATTTTCGGCCGGGTTAGATTTTGAGACCAAAATCATGGTGAAGGAGGATGCGCCGAACCTGCTCCGGAAAGAACTGTCATCACCCCGCTGGAAACCACAAAATCTGAATTTGAGCGGCGTTACCGATCCCTATCAACCATTGGAACGGCAACTGGCAATCACTCGCGGATGCCTGGAGGTTTTGGTGTCATTCCAGAATCCGGTCACCATCGTAACGAAAAATGCACTGGTCACCCGGGATATTGATCTGCTACAATCCCTGGCCAAGGTTAACGCTGCCATTGTCATCATCTCCATGACCTCCCTGGAAAACGCTGTCTGTAATGTCATGGAGCCACGGACATCCCGTCCACAACAACGCCTCAAAGCGATCCGCACATTGTCTGACGCCGGTATTCCGGTTGGTGTGCTCGTGTCGCCCATCATTCCCGGATTAACGGATCACGAAATTCCGGCGATTTTGGACGCGGTGAAAGATGCGGGTGCTGATTTCGCGGAATATACAATGCTCCGTTTGCCTCACGGAGTCGCTGATATTTTTTCAGATTGGCTGGAACTGCACTTCCCCGAGCGAAAGGAAAAAATTCTGAATCGTGTCCGTGATATTCGCCAGGGCGCATTAAATGACACCAAATTCAGGCGGCGAATGCAGGGGCAGGGCATTTTCGCAGAACAAATTCAATCCCTGTTCCGAATTTCCTGCGATCGCCTGGGATTACCCCGCAAAGCGCCAAATTTGTCAATCACTAGCTTCCGCCGTTCCGGTGAACAACTCAATCTGCTGTAATTTTTCATTGCCAATGATCATCCCCCACTCTCAAACATGGCGGTCTCATCCAAATGTCATGCTGAACTCGTTTCAGCATCTAAACGAGACCCTGAAACTAGTCAGGGTGACAATACCATCCAAGGCAACTCCGTGTTGTTTTTGGCGCAGGACCGTCTAATTTCACGTCATGTTTAATCGGTATACAATGGGGTTGGTCATCGTCGTCGCTATTATCCTTTCAGCCTGCGATTTATTTCAGCCGCGCACACCTGAGCCGCCCAATAATAACAACACATCGCCCTACCAATGGCTCCAACCTACCTCTTGGGACATCGTCCTGACGGATCTGGAACTCGCCTTCAAAGCGTTGGATCGTAAATATTTCCTGGATGTCCTTGCGGATACGGCCACCAGTTCACAGACATTTCAATTCATAGCCGACCCCAACGTCGCCTCATCCAGTGGTATTGATTTTTCCACCTGGAGTTTTACTGACGAGGACCATTTTTTAGAGGCAATTTTCTCAAAACTTAGCCGGGATACCACCCAAATACTGCTCTGGTCAAACAAGATTGAGATCCCCATCAGCATTGATCAGGTAGAAATACAGGCTGATTATGTGCTGAATTTGAAGTTCAATACTGAATCACGCGCCGCCTACCCGGAACACTTTTCCGGCCGTGCCCTGCTATTAATGGAACAGCGTCAGAATAGTAATTATTGGCAAATCATCCGCTGGGAAGATTCCGAGAATGGCTCTCTGCCTTGCTGGACCTTTCTGAAAACGCTTCAGTGATGGGCATGAACGACCGTGCATTCAGATTCCTGATCGGATTACCCATGGTCTGGGTTTTAGCAAGTTGCTGGAATCCGTTCGCACCGACCGAAGGAGACATTTTCGGAAGTGCGAATGTGACCCTTACCGACCTGCAATCGCCCGGTGAAGCACTCGAAAATATGCGTTACGCCTACATTTATCGCGATTCACTGCTCTACTCTCAAATTATTGATACCGGATTTGTCTTTATTTTTTACGATCCGGATCTGGGAGGATCCGGAGATTATAATTTCTGGGGGCGTGATACCGAGCTTCGCACCACCAGCCGGTTGTTCAGGGCTTATAATCATTTCAACCTGCTCTGGAATGCGACACTTCTTACCGAATATCGTTTTCAGGGTGCGCGGTTGGACAGTCTGCCAGATGAAGCGGCACAGATAGCCGCGGCTGATGAGGCACGGTTTATCAAAACATTTGATTTGGACATCGGGACAGAAATTCATGTCACCGGTAACGCGATTTTCAGCTTCCGCAAAGGCGCTGATATGCGCTGGCGTATCAGTCGCTGGCAAGACGAATCTGAGTATTAAAGCCGTTCGCTATCCACGATATAAAAATCGTGACAATGGAATCATGGAAAAATATTTCTCCCGCAGGGACGCAAAGAGCGCAGAGGTAAGATAAATAAATGTAACCGCGTAAACCAATTTGACCCTCGTTTCACTCGGTTGAAAATTGGTTAAGGTAAATCCCCTCCTCGGAGGGGTGGCCCGGCAACTGCCGGAGGTGGGTCTGGTAGCGAACTCAAACTGGTTTCTTACACACCCCTT
>MNWS01000167.1:11523-15901 GCA_001872685.1 Fidelibacterota bacterium CG1_02_48_14 | reverse complement strand
GGAACATACCGGGAACGCTTTTTATAATAGCCCTCTAAACCCTTATATAGCAACATATTATGGAATATACCCGCGGATTCCGGTTCCGAAGGCCGAGGGTTCGAATCCTTCCTGGCGTACGAATTATACAAAAGCTCATGCAAATGGGCTTTTGTTTTGTATATGAGAATCGTTAGACCCTCGGCCTGCATAATCGTCAGCTGGAGTTGCTACAAAAAAGTGGACACATAGAGAAGCCTAAGCCGCCACTGTAATTGCGTTCAATTCAAACTGCACCGGTGATAAATATCCCAGCGCAGAATGTTTTCTAATTCTGTTGTAAAATATCTCGATATACTCAAAGATGCTGCTTCTAGCCTGAGCCCTGGTCAGGTATCGTTCATGATACACCAGTTCAGCCTTGAGTGTCTTAAAAAAACTCTCCGCTACGGCGTTGTCATAACAGTTGCCTTTACCACTCATGCTCTGGACCATCCCATTTCCATCAAGCAGCTTTCTGAACTTAGTACTGGCATATTGGACACCCCGATCAGAATGGAAGATCACTCCTGGCGCTGGTTTGTAAGTTCTCAGATAGTGCTGCATCGCTGGAATGGTCGTGTGTTCGGCAGCCATCGTTCTGCTCATGGACCAACCCACGATCTTTTTCTGGAACAGATCCATGATGGTTGTCAGATATAGCCAGCCTTCTTTTGTGCGGATATAAGTTATATCTGATACCAGGATAAGATTGGGTGCGGATGCAGAGAAGTTCCGATTCAGCAGATTCGGTGATATCGGTAACTTGTGATCCGAATGGGTGGTCACCTTGAACTTACGCTTGATCTTGGACCGGATAGCGTTTGCTTGCATCAGGCGAGCCACTCGGACACGGCTGACCTTGTAGCCCCAATCATGGAGATCATCAGTAATCCTCGGGCTGCCATAAATCCCTTTGCTTAACTCATGGCTTTTGCGAATCTTGGATAACAGCAGTCGATTATCTTTTGATCGGTTGCTCTCTGGGCGATCTACCCATGTATAATATCCGCTCCGACTCAGACGCAGAACGCTACACATCTTCTCGACCCCAAATACGGAACGGTGTCTATGTATGAAGGCATACTTCATTTGGGATCCCTTGAGAAAATGCTCACTACTTTTTTTAAGATGTCACGCTCCTCCTTTACTGAACGGAGCTCCCGCTCAAGAGCCCGGAGCCGCTCTTCTTCAGGATCCTGAAGATGACCGGTACCCGGGAAAGCAGTTGACTTGTCTGCCAAATACTCCCGTTTCCACCGGTAAAGCATTTTGACTGCGATGCCAAGATCGTCTGCAATTTCTTTGGGTGGCTTACTCCCGCGAAGCAATAACTCCACAGATTCTCGCTTAAACTCTGCTGGATATTGCCGCCGTTGTTGTTGTGAATACATGCTGATTCCTCCTGTGACAACTTAACCCTTCTCGTGCTGGCCTCCAAAATGTAGCAAGTCCAAATCCAGGTGTTTGTCTCCTCTGAGAAATCTCCCCTTGAGGGAGCTTGTCCGACAACTGGCGGAAGAAAAAGAGGGGTGTTGTTCCAGAGAAAGAAGAAAGAAGAAAGAGGAAAGAAGAAAGAAATCGAGCACGAGAACGAGAACGAATACGAGAATGAAAATCCCCCCGTGTCCCGAAATATCGCGGGGCGGTTACAGTATTGTAGCCATAAAAAAATACCCCCAAAAACAAATTACCGTCTCGCGGTCGCAGGGCTTAGAGACAGAGGAAAGAGGACAGAGGAAAGAAGAAAGAGGAAAGAAAAAAAACCAATTTTGTGAAGTTGCCGACATTTGTCATGAGAGTAGGAATCAAACCTTCCCCGTTTATATTGCCGTCAGTGGAATCAAAACAACTCATCAAAACGTTGAAGGAAATTGCCGCGTTAATGGCATTGGCGGGGGAAAACGAGTTTAAAATCAGGGCGTTTGAAAACGGCGCCAGGGTTGTCGAAAGCTACAAATCTGACATTGAATTACTGGCGAAACAGGGGCGGTTGGAATCATTGCAGGGGATCGGTAAAGGGCTGGCCGAGGTTATTCGCGAGTTGGTTTTAGAAGGGAAATCCCAGGTTCACGAAACGCTCAAAAAGCAAATACCACCGGGGATGCTTGACATTCTGAGATTACCAGGAATGGGTGTGAAGCGCGTCCAACTGCTGGCGACAGAATTGGACATTACCACATTGGGCGAACTTGAGTATGCTTGCGTAGAAAATCGTTTGGCCACCATGAAGGGTATGGGACAAAAACAGCAGGCGCGCTTATTGGAAGCCATTCGTTACCGCAAACGGTTTAGTAGCCATTTTCTTCTGGGCGATGCGTTGCGTGCGGCAAATGTCATCATTGGGGAATTGACAAAAAATGACCAGATCCAACGCATTGAACTTGCGGGTTCCGTGCGACGATTCAAAGAGGTCGTGCAAAACATTAATCTGGTCGTTGCTACTCAGATGACTCATGAAGAATTTGCTCAGTTTCTCCACAGCGTGCCCCCGGTCGAATCAATCGAATTAGTTGATCCTGATAAAATTGAAGCGACATCCTCCCTCGGCATTCCCATCCATTTCCACCTGACGGACTTAAACGATTTTCACCCGGTCTGGTTACGCCATTCCAACAGTGCTGATCACAATGAATTTCTAAAACAGGTAGCCCGGGAGCGGGGATTTTCATGGCGGAAAAACGGTCTGCACCGCAAGGGTGTCTTGGAGCAACCTGATTCAGAAGAGGCTGTGTACAAATTGCTGGGGCTTCGATTTGTTCCGCCGGAGTTGAGGGAAGGGGGCGAACCGGATATGATCCCAGACAATCTGATCACCCAAAATCAGATTCAGGGATTTTTTCATTTTCATACCACAGATAGTGACGGGGTTCATTCTTTGGTTCAAATGGTGAATGCCTCTCGCCATGCAGGTTACCATTATATTGGTGTCAGTGATCATTCTCAATCAGCCTATTACGCCAACGGTTTGACACCGGAACGCGTGGTTAAACAATGGTCTCAAATTGATGAAATGAATAATCAGATGACCGATTTTCACATTTTCAAAGGCATTGAATCTGACATTCTCCCGGATGGTCGTCTGGATTATGACGATGAGATATTGGCACAATTTGATTTCGTCATTGCTTCGGTCCACAACCACATGGGTTTGGATCGTGTCCGGCAAACCGCGCGACTTGTGAAAGCGCTGGAAAATCCCTTTACCACCATGTTGGGTCATCCTACCGGCCGACTCCTGCTTTCCCGGGAAGAGTACGCGCTGGACATGGACAAAGTGATCGATGCCGCCGCAACAAACGGGAAAATCATTGAAATCAACAGCTCGCCTCAACGACTTGATCTGGATTGGCGCTGGGCTCGTTTGGCACGCAGTCGCGGGGTCCTGATGGCCATTAATCCGGATGCGCACAGCATGGAAATGATTGATTTCATGCCTTTGGGTGTTGGGATTGCCCGGAAGGCCGGATTGACTGCAGAGCATGTTTTAAACAGTCGCACAGTCTCAGAGGTCGGTTCGTATTTCACGCGGTGATTCTGCCCGGTTTCCCCGCGCAGACTATTTTTATCACCAATCATTTTAATCCGCTTTACATTAATGCCATGAAACAAACTTTTCTCATTGGCCAAATTCGCATCATTCGGGTCCGGGGTGAAAATCGCCATGATTTTTTGAATCGGATGACGACGAATGATTTACGAAACCCCGGTCAGAAGGAGGTCATTCCAACCTTGATGACCACGGACAAGGGGCGAGTGATTGATCTGTTGTGGTACCTGGAGCGCAACAATGAAGGCTGGCTGATCACATCGCCGGGTATGTCCGATATAGTTTATGAAAGACTGGACCGATTCCTGTTTCCACTGGACCAGGCAGAATTGATTCTGGAAGAAACGGTTCACGATCTCACCATCTCTATCAATCAACCTGCGCATCAGACCCATCAATGGTGTGAAAATGAAGGTCAGGTCGCCTGGTCTGTCAACGACTGGTTTCCGGGTGGGGAAATGAGGCTGTCCCCGGCGTTTCTGCAAGAAGATGAACCCCTTTCAGAACACGAGTTTCACTTGCTGCGGATTCGTAACGGCACACCCTGGACGCAGTTTGAAATGAATGGTGAATACCATGTTCAGGAACTTGGACTGTTATGGGCGGTGGATTTCTCAAAGGGCTGTTATCCCGGGCAGGAGGTCGTTGCGCGCATTTACAATTACGAAAAAAATCAACGCCAGGCCGTACTTTTACATTGGAAAAATGCTGGTGAACATGGCTCACCCGCTGAATTAATAACCGAAGGCAAACCGGCAGGAGTCATGACTTCAGTGCTAAAAACGGACGATGGTCATATTGGATTTGGTT
>MNWS01000167.1:0-11463 GCA_001872685.1 Fidelibacterota bacterium CG1_02_48_14 | reverse complement strand
AAATACCCGTGACATACCAGCCGTTTCCAATGCGGCAACCTCGTGGACATAATCAGAAAGCATCCTTTTGATGCGGGAGACGCTGCAACAGAAAAGCATTCGTGCGGCGGAGATTGTCCATCGCTTGAAAATGGAATATCCCGATTCCCGATGCTCCCTGACATTTCAATCGCCCTTTCAATTGTTGGTGGCTACGATGCTATCAGCGCAATGCACCGATGAGCGTGTTAATCTTGTGACGCCGGTACTTTTCAGTCGGTTTCCGGACGCTCACTCCATGGCCGGGGCGACGGTGATGGAGATTGCCGAAATCATTCGCTCCACAGGCTTTTTTAACAGCAAATCCAAAAATATCTCCAATATGTCGAGGCTGGTTGTCGCTGAAAACGATGGCGAAATTCCACTCACAATGGAAGAACTGGTGAAACTGCCGGGTGTCGGTCGCAAAACCGCCAATGTCTTGCTGGGAACCGGATTTGGTATGCCGGGAATCGTGGTAGATACGCATGTGACGCGTCTCGCGGGTTTGTTGGCTTTGACGAAACAGAAAGATGCCGTAAAAATCGAGCGTGATTTGGAGAAAATTCTCAATAAAGAGGATTGGATAATATTTACGCATCTGATTATTGATCATGGTCGAGCTATATGCAAAGCCCGGCGACCACAGTGCAGCGATTGCGTTCTGGAGGATTTATGTCCATCGGCATCACCCGCGGGAAATAAGTTGCCACAGCAATCCGGGATCTGATCCGGAGATTATGACTGATATAAGGCTTAGATTGTCGGTTCAGGGTGTGGTTCAGGGGGTGGGCTTCCGCTGGAGCACAAAACGCGCTGCCGATCAACTAAATCTCACCGGTTGGGTACGCAATGAGTCCGATGGATCCGTAACCGCCGAAGTGGAGGGCGATCCCGGCTTGATCCAATCATTTATTGACGAACTGGAAACGGGGAATCGCTTCGCCCATGTGACCCGGATTGATAAACTGCCAGTGGAATTGGTGCATGATTCGTCGTCGTTTCATATTCTTCATTGACGCCAGATTTCGCCTGTATTCATTGTTCCCTCGATAGTGCTTCACGACTACATTTCCGTTCCACCTCGTGCAAAGAAAAATCATTAGAAACGGCACGGTGAATTTTTATCAACAGGGCGGGGGCATGAAATTTTATCGAAATCCTAATTTCTACAAAATCCTGGCGGTATTGGGGCTGCTGTATTTATTCCTCACGGGTATCGGATTACTGGGGGCAGCATTCAAGCTCATGGGCAGTGCGTTTTCCGACAAAATTCTACAAACCACCACCAACCCGTTGGATGGCTTATTCATCGGAATTTTGGCGACAACATTGGTGCAAAGTTCTTCGGTAACCACATCCCTGGTCATTGGTTTGGTGGCGGGAGATGCCCTGACACTGGCGAATGCCATTCCTATCATCATGGGTGCGAATATTGGCACAACCGTGACAAACACGCTGGTGTCGCTGGCGCATGTGAATCAGAAGGAAGAATTCAAACGGGCGTTTTCAGCCAGTACTGTCCATGATTTTTTCAATATTCTGGCGGTGTTTATCCTATTCCCACTACATATCATCACCAGTCGGTTTATTGAAGGTGGAATTTTGGGATGGATGGCGAATGGAATCGCAACCGCATTTAATGGTATCGGTGGCCTGACTTTCGTCAGTCCCATCAAGTGGGTGACGGAACCGGTCGTGCATTTTTGCAAGGTTCAGTTTGCTGATCATCCTACGGTGCTGGTCATTTTGAGTATTCTTTTCATCTTTGCCGCCCTACGGTATTTGGTTAAAATTCTTAAATCACTTGTGGTTTCGCGTCTGGATAATTTCTTTGATAATGTCCTGTTTGCATCGCCATTGCGTGGTTTTATGTTTGGATTGTTACTTACCGTGATGGTCCAGAGCAGTTCGATCACCACCTCCATAGCAGTACCGTTGGTTGGGGCAGGACTCATCACGCTGCTGCAAATATTCCCCTACACCCTTGGAGCCAATGTGGGAACGACTATCACGGCCGTTCTGGCATCCTTCGCAACCGGGAATCTGGTGGCCGTGACGGTGGCATTCACTCATGTTATATTCAATATCATGGGAATTGCCATCATTTGGCCCATCAAAAGCATTCGTAACCTGCCTATCAGAATGGCCAATTTTATGGCGAAATTAGCAATACGAAGTAAACTCATCCCGCTGGCATACATTCTCGTGGTTTTCTATATCATACCCTTGGTCGTCATCATAGTCTTGGAGTAACCTATTATGTTTAAAGAATTAATCAACTTGTTCGGCAAAGCCAATCTTATGAAACAGGCATTTGATTCGTCGGTGGAGATGCTCAAAACCGATCAGGAGATGTTCCTGGAATCCATTCGCACATTGCGGGAATCAGACAGAGCGGAACTGCAGTTTGACCTTTACCAGAAAGATCGTCAGATTAATGCCTATGAGCGCGAAGTTCGGCGCAAAGTCATAACGCATCTGGCCATCGCCGGCGCCACCGAGCTGGCCATGGGAATTCGCCTGGTGAGCATTGTGATTGATATTGAGCGCATTGGCGACTACACGAAAAACATTGTCGAATTGGCCATCAATCATCCGGATCGGCTGCAATTCGGCGAGTTTGAGTCGGCGGTTGTGCCCATTGAGAATCGGGTAAAAACCAATTTCGAGACACTCATTAAGGCTTTTGAAAAACAGGATTCGACACTGGCGCGAGAGGTGATGGGGACGCATAAAGCCCAGGTTTCGTCCGTTTGCGACACCATCGTCACCAGTCTGGTTCGTGGCGAATCGAGGGACCTGGACATTAAAACCGGAGCTGCCATGGTGATGTATTTACGCTTCATTAAACGCATACATTCCCACCTGAAAAATATCGCGACGAGTATCGTCAATCCCGTGGACCGGATCGGGTATTCGGAGTGAAAGATTTTTTTGCAACAGACAAACGCAGACAAACACGATTGTTCAAGCTGAGGATAGCGCGGATTAACACAAATCAAACGTATTACGAGATTGCGCTTGGCGGTGCTGGGCGATGGGTTTCTCAAAACAAAAAAAGCCCTGCTTGATGTCGCAGGGCTTTTTTTTCGTCATTTATCGGCTTTTAAGTGGAATTTTCAAGAACCTGATTTATTGATCAGTAGTCGTTCGTAATTTCCTTCTTCAGTTTCTTGCTAAAAACCTTGAATTCATCAATGTTCATGCTGTCGTCTTCCTTCACATCGATTTTCATCAAATGCTGCCACTGCATGGAACGAATGACATTCTTTTTGCCGGTTTTGATGAAGGAATACAGTTCCGGGTGAATCTGAAGTTCCAGACGGAGTTCACGGGTTTTACTCCGGTAACGCCGGAACCAACTTTCAATCTTGGTCACCATGGAGGCTTTGCTTGCGATCCGACCGTTACCGTGGCAGACAGGACATTGCTCCGTCGCAGATAATAATAAATTCAGACGGATGCGCTGCCGGGTCATTTCCAACAGACCAAAGTCAGAGATATAGCTCACGGCTACCTTCGCACGGTCTTTTCGCAATTCACGACGAACTTCGTAGTAAACTTTCTTCTTATTCTCATCATAATTCATATCAATAAAATCAATGACGATAAGACCACCAATGTCACGCAAACGCAACTGTCGTGCGATTTCCCGGGCTGCCTCCAGATTGATTCGGACGGCATTTGCCTCGTGATCCTTTCGACCCACAAACCGACCACTGTTTACATCAATGGAAACCAGCGCTTCAGTCTGTTCAATGACAATCGTCGCACCACTTCGGAGTTGAACGCGGGGTGTCATCGTTTTTTGGATCTCCGTCTCGACATTAAATTTTTCATAGATCGGCATTTTATCTTTATGCAGCTCTAACCGATCCACAAGTTGCGGCGCTGCGCCTTTTAAATAGCCGGTCAATTGCCGATGCATGGCTTTGCTATCCACGACCACGTGTTCAACATCCGGTGTGAAGAGATCGCGAATAAGGCTGGAAACCGTCTCCATATCTTTATACACCAACGTTGGCGCCGGCTGTTTTTTAATGGCTGTTTCCATGCGCTTGTAAGCGTCCATCAGGTTGTTCATGTCGCCTTCCAGGACCTCTTCATCTTTCCCTTCCGCGACAGTTCTGATAATAACGCCAAACCCATCCGGTTTGATTTTCTGGGCGATTTTCCGTAAACGACGGCGCTCGTAGTTGTTGTTTACCTTGCGGGAAATACCCACATAGTTGACCTTGGGGACCAGCACCATGAATCGTCCGGGAATCGCCACATTTGTCGTTACCCGGGCACCCTTACCCATGTAGGGTTCCTTGATGACCTGTACCAAAATTTCCTGGCCAGTCTTCAAATTCATGGGTGGTTTGTTGCTGGGGCGTTGACGCGTGTTTCCGCCGCGCCCGTGCGGTTGATGTCGTCTTTGATCGCCAGCTTTGTTGTCCCTGGGCTTGCCATCGTCGTCATCGTCCTCATCATCCTCTTCGGTACCCTGATCAAGCACGAGTGCATTGTCTTCGATTTCCGAATAGGGTAAAAAGGAGTTGGTCTCAAGTCCGATGTCAACAAAAGCAGCCTGCATGCCGTCCAGGACATTTTCCACGACTCCCTTGTAAATGTTGCCAACGATTCTGGCATTCTCCGGTTTTTCCACATAGAGTTCGGCTAAAACGCCATTCTCCATAATCGCAATCCGGGTTTCCCGGTGAGTCTGATTAATCAGAATTTCTTTTGATATTCGTGTGTCATTCGTCATGACATTCCTCTACTGTTTCTACAGAATTCAACATGGGGTGAAATAAATGGTGTCGCGTACCGTGCAAAATAACCGCTGACGGATGCATTCTCGTTCATCCGTCCCAAGGGTTTTCGGCACAAGCGCTGGCCTTATCTCAACCATTCGTGTTCCTGTGGTTGTAAATCTGCGGGAGTCAGGCAGTGAGCAACTGAGGCTCTGAATTTTTTAAACCGTCCTGTTCAAAATAGACCAGTTTGCGATGGACACGATGAGGCGGTAAAGCTTCAATGTCACAATCGAAAAGGACACATAAAATTTCACTCATCCGGACGCTCAGGGTTTTGATCACACAGGTGTGGACCGTGAGTGTCTTGCCGGACAATTCCAGCGACAACACATAGGGGCGTAAATCAATTTCAATCGATTGCCCTTTGCGTTTCCGCTGAATAAAGTGGGAAGGTTTACTTAAAAAATTGTTTACCTGGTCAGGTAAGGTTGGAAAGTCTGTTAAATCCTCAAATTGAATCTGATGCGTCAACCGTTCGACCAAACTTGAAATGGCCGGAATCCGACCGGCAAACCATTGAGATTCCATTAAATTGAGCCCGCGAGGGAGATGCTCTCCCAGGCGTGACAAAATTTCCGGAACGACTTCAAATAGTTGCAAATCCATAAATTCCGTGTCCGATGAGTAACCGAGCGGTAATGCCAACCCCATGGAAATCCTGGGTTTTTGATGAAATCCTTCCGAATAATAGATCGGTATGCGGGATTTTTGAATCGCTCGCATCAAGGCTTTCAAAACATCAAGATGTCCCATGAAACAGGCTTCGTTCTGTTTGATGTACCGAATGCGAACCGTGTAAAGATCGGCACCATCATTCGCTTCAGAAGCGGGTCTGGGGGTTACGCCGGTGGAATGGTCAGCCGCATTCAATGCCGCCAGGAAAATGGGGTCTTCCGATGGAGCGGGTAGCGTGGTTTGTTTGGATTCTTCCCGCATGATAAGCTGGTCAAAATCGCACACACCACACGCGTGGCAACCGTCACGACAATCCGTAATTGTTGCTTCCGCGTATGCTTTTCCACGTTCTCGCCGGAGGAAGTTCTTCGTTAACATGGAATCAATATGATCCCAGGGCAGAACTTCATCCAGATCGCGTTCGCGCAAATACCAGTCCATGGAAATACCGGTGGCTGCCAGAGCGCTTTCCCAAGCCGAATGATCCAAATGGTCACCCCAGCTATCAAATTTGGCACCGCGCTGCCATGCTGCATAAATCAGGTTTGCCAATCGCCGATCACCCCGTGAGAATACGCCCTCGAGTTCGGAATATTCAGGATTACTGTAACTGGCTTTGATCTGTTTATCATGCAGACCGCGCTTCAGATATTCAATTTTTTCTCGGATCACTGACTTGTCACTCTGCAATTCCCATTGAAACGGGGTATTGGTCTTGGGAATGAAGGTTGACAAGGTCACATTGATCTTGATGTGGCCGTAAGATTGACTCATTCGGCGCACGCTGTGGATCATATCCAAAATCCCATCCAGGTCTGCTTCGGTTTCAGTCGGCAGACCCAGCATGAAGTAAAATTTCAAGACTTTCCAGCCTTCTTGCAGTGCAATTTGCACTGACTCTCGCAAATCCTCATCACTAATTAATTTGTTAATTACCCGACGCATCCGCCATGTCCCCGCTTCCGGCGCGAACGTCAGGCCTGATTTTCGATACTGCTTGGCAATTTTTGCAATATCATTGGTAAAACTGTCCAAACGCATGGATGGAAAGGAAACCGAGACATTCCGTGATTTCAGAAAATCTTGCATCCCAGTCATGGTTTGCTGTAATCCGGTGTAATCTGAGGTTGACAAAGACAATAGCGCCAACTCTTCATAACCGGTTGCTTCCAGGCTTGCCCGTGCCTGGTCGATCAAGTCTTCTGGTTTCCGCTCACGGACCGGGCGGTAAACCATGCCGGCATGACAAAACCGGCAACCTTGGGTACACCCACGCATCACTTCCATCGCGAACCGATCCTGAGTCGTTTCGATTAATGGCATGATGGGTTTCGTTGGGTAATATGTCTGCTTCAGGTAGGGGATTTTCAGCACTTTAACCCGTTCGGGGACGCCATTCTGGTTCGGTGTCACCGCTTGAATCTTGCCGTCATCCGCATACTCAACATCGTAAAAACAGGGGATGTATATTCCGTCACCTAATTTTAGCAAATCAGCATAAATCTCATGTCGGGACTTGCCGGCACGACGACCAGCACCAATCATCCTAACAACATCAACGACAATCTCCTCTGCATCACCAATGACTACAACATCCAGAAAATCCGCTACCGGTTCAGGGTTATACGCATTCGTCCCGCCGGCGATGACGAAGGGATCCTTGTCGGTGCGATCCTTTGTCCAGATGGGAATCCCGGCCAGATCCAACATATTCACCATATTGGTGTAGAGCAGATCGTAAGGCATCGTGAAGCCGATAATGTCAAAATCAGCCAAAGCATGTTTCGTTTCAAGACTGAAAAGAGGAACACGATATTGTCGTAACTGCATTTCCATGTCAACATCAGGTGCATAGGTTCGTTCGGCAACCACATCGTCTTCACGATTGAGAATATGATACAGCATTTGAAACCCGTTGTAGGGCATGGCTGTTTCATACTTATCTGGAAATGCCAACACAATGCGACTCGCTATCTCTGCCCAATCCTTGATGATGACATTATACTCATTTCCAAGGTACCGTCCCGGTTTGACAATTCGGGGCAGTATGGTCGTCTCCAAATACCTCAGGATCTCTTCTGGAGACATTTGCATGGCGTTGAATTTTAAAGTTTTATCTTGGTTCGGAGATCGCTGCATGGTTAGCCGACAAATTAGACGAATTCACGTGGGAAAGCAATTTTGAAAAATTAAAAGGGGACAATATTAGTCGCACTGGTATGGATTTTTGGAAAGAATGAAGTATCACGCCAGTCAATTTTACAATCCTGAACGTCCCAACTATTGACACTGTGATGGGTAAGAAGTTTTGGCAGAATCGCAATTAACAGGTACATGTAAAGGGCATCAACATTTCAGGGGTGCATTAAGCACGTCACTGCACCGATGCAAGCAGTTTTGATGGCTGATTTTTTGGGGCAGCACGCTACATTACAACTGAATTTTGCTATGCGTGCCGGGATTAAAAGTCATGATCAGCAAGAGTGTGTCTTCTAAACTGCAACAGCCGAACTTTCTCCAAGCAGGACATTTTTGCATTCATCCAACCTATTCACAAGCACTTCATCACCCAAATCTTCCGGAGAAACCATCAGTCATCATTGATTTACTGGCAAAATTCCTGTTTCGGATTGAGTCAACATTTTCATCAAAGTCGGAATCGTTGATGACAATTATGCCAGTCGAGACAGTCTCCCCGGCATCGTTATAACCAAGGATCGTAAGGAACACAAGATGCTTAAAAAACCATTCATTCTTATGGCATTATTCAGTGTCGAGCTCATCATTTTTCTAGCGCAAGCCTGCACACCGGATACGGCAGCGGATATTATGTCCCCGGATGCCCGGGTCGTCTTAGGTTTTTCACTGAATAGCGACGGCGTGCCGCATTACGCTGTCACCTTTGCTGACCAGGAGTTTATTCGTCCGTCGATACTTGGTTTTTCATTCAGAGATGCCCCAGCCCTGAGCGGAAATTTTAAGGTTCTCAATATCACCAAACAGCGTAAAAGCAGTGTGTGGTTGCCAGTCTGGGGTCAGATTGATAGCGTGGAGAATGATTATACGGAGATGTTGGTAAATCTGCAGGAGCGAGAAAAACCCTTTCGGAGAATGTCGTTGGAATTTCGCGCTTATGATGATGGTGTCGGTTTCCGGTACATCATTCCGGAGCAGGAGAATTTGAGCCATCTGGAGATTACGGCTGAAAATACGCAATTCAACTTCGCTCATAATGATTCAGTCTGGTGGACAGAGGCCGATTTTGACAGCTATGAAAAGCTCTATAATCATACGAGTCTGTCGAAAATGATCGCAGCCAATACGCCTGTCACCATGCAGACCCCGTTTGGATTTTTCGCCAGCATTCATGAAGCAGATTTACAGAATTATGCCGGTATGACATTAAAACAATCCGACACAGATTCGCTGCTATTCACCACGGAATTGGTACCCTGGCCGGATGGTGTGAAGGTCAAGGCTGATTTACCCATCACGACCCCTTGGCGGACGATCCAACTCGCGCCCAACGCCGGGGCATTAATACATTCCCACCTGATTGAAAATCTGAACAGGCCCAACAAAATCGCCGATGTCGGTTGGATCAAACCCATGAAGTACGTCGGTATCTGGTGGGGGATGCATATTGACAAATACACGTGGTCGCAAGGACCTAAACATGGTGCAACCACACAAAATACAAAAGCTTATATTGATTTTGCTTCCGAACATAATATTCCTGCAGTTCTGGTAGAGGGTTGGAATGAAGGCTGGGAAAATTGGGGTAAGGCGGATGCCTATAATTTTACCCAACCCTATTCTGATTATGATTTGCCGTCACTGGTAAAATATGCCGATAAAAAGGGTGTCAAACTCATCGCTCACACGGAGACGGGTGGCGATGTACCCGGTTTTGAGCGGCAACTTGAGGCGGCGTTCAGTCTGTATGAGTCGTTGGGAATTCCGGCAGTGAAAACCGGTTATGCCGGCGCTATTCTTCCTGCAGGGCAACATCATCACGGTCAGTGGATGGTGAATCACTATCAGAAAGTTGTGGAAACTGCCGCAAAATACCATTTAATGATAGACGCGCATGAACCTATTGCACCGACGGGCTTGTACCGGACGTGGCCCAATATGATGACCCGGGAAGGCGCTCGCGGTCAGGAATACAACGCCTGGAGTGAAGGGAATCCACCGGATCACACCACCATTCTGCCTTTTACGCGCTGTCTGGCCGGCCCGCTGGATTACACGCCGGGAATCTTTGACATCAAATTTGATCGGTACAAAAAAGAGAATGATGTGCATTCCACCCGCGCCAAAGAATTGGCTCTCATGGTGGTTTTATATAGCCCACTACAGATGGCAGCCGATCTGCTCGAGAATTACGAAAATCGTCCGGAATTTGCATTTATCGAGCATGTCCCCACGACATTTGATGAAACCCTGGTACTTAATGCCAAAATCGGCGATTATGTCACCATCGCCCGGAGAAAGGGCGACAGTTGGTACATTGGCAGTATTACCGATGAACAGGCGCGAACTTTTCATTTCCCGTTGGATTTTCTCAAACCAGGCCAAAAATATCAATTAGCGGTTTACGCTGACGACCCCAAAGCTGACTACGAACGAAAACCCGACCCGGTGGTCATCCTGAAGCACGATGTGACGCAGGGAAGTGTGTTGGAGCTGAACCTCGCAGCCGGAGGTGGCGCTGCGGTGGAGATTCATCCGGTGGTTATGAGATGATATTCGATGCGTAGTCTTACGCATCTGGTATTTTTTTCTGCCGCCTCGCCGCACCGGGATTCAGTCAGGTGGTAAAATTGAGTGTGGTGAAGTGATACCGGCTTCCGGACGTCCCAAACTCCAAATACCAATAACCAATTACCGAAACATCCACGGTCCCTGGTCATAGGTCGGTTGGAATTTTCGGTCATTGGAATTTGGATATTGTTTGTGATTTGATGCTTGTTATTTGGAATTTTCCCAGGTGGTGAAATTGGAAATCATAAATCGTTAATCCCAACACACCCCGGCCTGCGGCCACCCCTCTTCCCATCGGGATCCCTTCGGGGCCAGAGGGGACTCGTCATGCGTTACTCGTTACCAGTACAATCAGGTAATCCGTTCCTCCACAAATCACAAATCCCAAAATGCAAAACCCAAATCGCAAATCCCAAAAGACAAACAAATCTCAAGCACCAAGGACCAATGACCGAAACACCACAGTCTCGGCTAGGGCAGTTTGGGATTTGGATCATTGGAATTTGGAAATTGTTTGAAATTTGATGCTTGTATTTGGAATTTCTGTCATTTGTATTCTGAAAATTTTTGAAAAACATGCTGTTACGCTCTGAATTGTCCTTATCTTGGAGACAAATAATTACCTGCTTGCAACCGATCCGGTGTGCATGTTTTCAGACTTAAAGACGAGTCCGGGAATGACAGGATAAGCGCCACACAAGGTGGCGGAAAGTAGCATGGCGGCATGCATCTTCTGTTAATCAATCCCAAGTTCCCTGAGAGTTTCTGGAGTTTCAAGTGGGCGAACACCCGCATTCTGCCCCATTCCCGCACGGGTAATCCGCCGTTAGGGTTAGCGACGCTTGCCGCTCTTACCCCGGCAAACTGGGACATCACACTAATCGATGAAAATGTCACCTCCATTCCGTTGGAACCGTCCGCTGATGTCATTGGCATCTGTGGCATGGCTGTGCAATTTGAACGACAAAAAGAGTTGGTCCAATATTACCGGAGCCTTGGATACTATGTGGTGGTGGGCGGTAGTTTTGCCTCGCTTTGTCCGGAAAAATATGCTGGCCTGGCGGATTGTATCATTGCGGGTGAAGCGGAATACATCTGGCCGGCATTCTGTAAGGATTTTGAGGCGGGTCATCCGCAACCATTCTATCAGGAGACCGGTTTGGTCGATCATTCTATCAGGAGACCGGTTTGGTCGATC
>MNWS01000166.1 GCA_001872685.1 Fidelibacterota bacterium CG1_02_48_14 | reverse complement strand
TGATGGTCAATTCGACCCCGGCAAACTTGAACAATATTTTGTCCTCAACCGAAATATTCTCGTTCCCGTTGATGTGAATAAGTATACGGAAAACCCCCTCAAAGGATTGACCTCCATCGCCTATTCGATGCGCCTCCGGTTGAACTATTTCAAACAATTCATTTCTATCAGCTATAATTATGTAGCCCCAAAATTCCGGGCTGCTGGTAGCCCGTTTATTACCACCGACAACGCCGGCTGGAAAATTTCGGATAAAATTCGTCTTTTGGACAACATGCTCTATTTGAATTTGGGGTATGAATTTAAAAAGGACAACGTCCTCAGTTTGAATGAAAATCTGGAGCCCCGGACTGCATCTAAGAGCTATATCGGCGGATTCACATTCAATCCTGGCCGGGGACTACCAACCTTTTCAGCCAATTTGAAATCCTACCAGCGCGATAATAATATTGACACACTCTCAGTGGTGGATTCCACAACGTACGATCCCCGGATTCTGGATAACACCCTCTCAACATCCATTAATCTGAGTTACAACCTAAATCTGGGTACCATCCAGAATAATATCAATTTGAACTATATGAATTCCGGACGCAACGATCTGCGTGTTGGAAGTAAGGGTATTCTTCAGACAGCCGACCTGGTGGGTCTGAACCTTCGCTCCGAATGGACCATTCCCTTGATAACAACTTTAACCGTGCGCCGAAATACCAATCAGATTTTTGAGCCTGCCAACCCACTTTATCGCACAAATACCTATTTTACCCTCGGTGGATCTGCAGCTTATAATCTGTTCAATAGCGCTCTCAACATTCGGACGGGATTGACTCAAATCATGTCGGATCAAGGCGTTAATTCCGATAGCGGGATGGTGAATACATCCGAATCTCAGACAAAGTTTGAGCTCAGTACGCGATACCGTTTCAAACCTCTGACGATTGCGCAATACTCCGCCAAATCTCAGATTGCTTTCCTGATGGATGTCCGGCTTTATAATGTGGCAAACTTTAACTACTCTGACAAAACCTACTTTATCCGTTATGAGATGGGATTCTAATTCAATTCAAACCGATTCGATTCAATCGGAAAACCATTGGGTTCTGTTCAATGCCCGAATCAATGGTTAATTACCTAACGATCACTTGAAAAAAATTCTAAATAAATACGGCGCTGGCTTGGGGATAACCCTCATTGCCATGGCGATTGTAATCGCATTTAAAGCAATGGGTTTATTTGATTTATTAAGTCTTAAAGTCCTGGATTTTAGTTTTAAAGTACGCGGACCACTCTCAGGTTGGGCTGCCCGAACAAACCGTTCTGCTGATAGCCTGGATGTCGTTTTGGTGGATGTTGATGATGAGAGTTACCGTCTCATTCCCGAAACCTGGCCCTATCCGCGCGGAGCGGTGTGGAACCGTGTGGTGAAAAATCTGGCAGATGCCGGCGCAAAAGTTATCGTTTTTGATATTCAGTTCGATTCCAGGGATCAATACACCCAGAATGTGCTGGAAATTTTTAAGGATAATCCACCCCCCGGATTTGTTGACGGCGACCTGATGTTTGCCGAAGCAATTACCTATGCTGAGAATCAAGGTACACACGTCATTATGCCGGCGACCATTAAAACCGAACCAACACGCGTTCCGCCGCAAATTCTCATCGGACCCAATGAACGCATCATGACCGCCAATCCTGAGATTGGCTTGGTTGATGTCGTGGATGACGACGATGGTTTCAGTCGACGCTATGTCGTTTTCTACGCCATGCAGGATGATCCATCCACGTGGTACCTGACACTCGCCTTAAAAGCAGTGCGAAATTATTTGGAGTTATCCGACTCTACCTCGATTCGCTACAATCCAAAGCTCCGGCAGTTTGAATTTGGCTCCGTTCAAATCCCATCTTACGGCTCTTACAGCCCCTATTTTTTGTGTAATTTCTATGGTCCGAGCTCCAAAGCACGCCATCCTCAAGCAGAAAAAGCCTGGACCACATTCAATCGTTACCCCTTATCGAACGTTCTGGATACGGAAGACTATGATCTGCAGCAGGAAGATACTGACTGGATGTCTTTGTTCGATTCTACCAGCACTTTCAACACCATGATGTCCATGGTGGATGAGTCATACCAAATTCCAACGAGTCCCTTCAAGGACAAGATTTGCATCATCGGCGCGTCTGTTGAAGTTCTCCATGATTATAAAAAATCACCGTTTTTTACCTATGGCGGCGATCCGGTCCTTCTACCTGGATTTGAAGAGCACGCCACTGCGGTTCAGGAGTTGTTAGACGGGGATTTTATTCAGGTCTTGGGGTCAACAATTGAATTCACACACGACTCAGCCTTAACCCAGATCATTCTGATTGTCCTTGCCGGACTCCTTGCCTATGTGTTGCTAACAGCGTTCAATCCCCTCGTCAGTGGTTTGTTGGTTGTGCTGGAGATGCTCGTCTATCTCAGCGTGAGTATCGGTTACTTCACAAACGACAGCCTGTGGCTTCTCAAATATGTATTGTCCGCGATATTGCCCTCCACTACGGTTCAAAATGCCGCCTGGCTCACGATTAATATGCCAGCCGTCGGCGGCTCTCTGGTGGTACCGGTTATCAGTCCCCTGGCCTCCATTTTTCTGACATACGGTGGCAATGTGATTTATAAGTTCCTCATGGAGCAAAAAGACAAGCGCTTTCTCCGCAAAGCTTTTGGTGCGTACATCTCACCTGAACTCATAGATATGATGCATGAAAATCACCAGCAACCCAAACTGGGCGGCGAAGCCGCAACCTGTACGCCCTATTTCACTGATATTCAGGGATTTTCCACCTTTTCGGAAATGCTGAGCGCTGAAGAATTGGTCACACTTCTAAATGAATACTTAACCGAAATGACAGACATCCTCCTGGATGAAAAAGGTACGCTCGACAAGTACGAAGGCGATGCCATTATTGCCTTCTATGGTGCCCCGGTCAAACTGGAGGATCACGCCGAACGCGCTGTGAGAACCGCCATCCGGATGCAAGCCCGCTTAGGCGAATTGCGTGAAAAATGGAAATCTGAAGGTGATCGTTGGCCAGAATTCGTCCACTATATGCAGATGCGAATCGGCATCAGCTCCGGTGA
>MNWS01000266.1:2648-3022 GCA_001872685.1 Fidelibacterota bacterium CG1_02_48_14 | reverse complement strand
TTTGGTATCTTCGAATGTATAGCCGGCTTGCTTCAGTCGTTCCCAGATAATCTCAGCTACTTTCTGAGCCTTTTCGTACGCTTTTGGTCCGGAAACCGTCAATTGCCCGGAGGCTTTGTAACCAGCAAAATAGCTCATGGAAACTTTGTAAAATGGTGTTGCTTCCGCGCCTTTCACAAAATCCACACCGACACGATTCTGACCCTCATCACGCAGATTAAGCGAGGTAAAATCCACCACCACATCCGGCGAGATGTAATGCTTTGGGTCGCCCATCTCGTAAAGAATCTGCTCCGAAACGCCCATGCGATTCACAATGCCACCCGTCCCGGCATGTTTGGTGATGACGAACTTTCCATCCGGTTGAATCTCGA
>MNWS01000266.1:0-2605 GCA_001872685.1 Fidelibacterota bacterium CG1_02_48_14 | reverse complement strand
GCGTGAATAATTCCCGCCGGTACATTGTGCGCCGCATTCAGTGATATGTCCCGCCAGCGTACCCAGCGCCAGCTTGTCGTATTCATTCTCTGTCCAGCCAAATTCGTGAATCATGGGTCCCAGCGCCAGAGCCGGATCGGTGACACGCCCCGCCAAAACGATTTGCGCACCCTGGTTCAGCGCTTCGGCGATTGGAAAAGCACCGATGTAGACATTAGCAGATTTAATCCTGTCACGAATCTGCGCGAAGGGTTCGCCATTTTCCATATTCTCGAATATTGCCCCTGCTGTGACCAGTACATCAATTCGGTTCAGGATGTCATCGCCTTCCACGATCCCGATTTTCAGGTCATGGACGCCGTGTTTCCGGGCGACCTCTTTTAAAGCCTCAGCGGCGGCTGGCGCATTCACACCACCGGCATTGGCGATCACTTTGATATTTTTTTTGATCAATGTGGGTAATATCCGGTCAATCAGTTCAACGAAATCCCGAGCATAACCGGCTTTTGGATTTTTCTCTTTCTGGCGCTGCATGATGGACATGGTTACTTCAGCCAGATAGTCCAGCGTGAGATAATCCAGTGGACCGTCTTCCACCAACCGCACCGGCGCATCAATGGAATCGCCCCAAAAGCCCTGACCATTTCCAATTCGTACTAAATTTTTCATAAGTCCTTTAAATCTTTTAAACCACAGATTTCACAGATAACACGGATTAGGAGAAACCGCGAATTACTCGAATCTCACGAATAAATGTTAAAACCCACATCCGGCTGTCTCCCTGAGCTTTGCCTGTCCGGCTCTCGACGGATCGAAGGGCAGCCGGGAAGCAGAACATACTCATTCTGAATTCCCACGCGTACTTCGACAAGCTCAGCAAGACGCGTGGGGATATTGCTCTTCCTAAAATCCGTTCAATCCGCGTCATCCGCGGCAAATTAAAAATTCTGCGTTGGTCTGTGTTCATCCGCGGCAAAAAAATTATACCTGCAGAATCCCAAAATTCAGCGCCGGCAGTTGGGGTTGATTCGCACAAATTTCCAATGAGCGAATGAGCACATCGCGTGTCTGCGGTGGATCAATGATCTCATCAATCCAAAGTCGTGCAGCGGCATAACGGGGATCAGACTGCTTTTCATAAACGGCTTTCGTCTCGTCTACGATGACTTTGCGCTGCTCCGGCGTCACATCCTTGACACGCGCCAATTTAATGTCGGCCAGGACATTGGCAGCCTGTGCACCGCCCATCACGGCAATTTTTGCTGTGGGCCAGGCATACAAGAACCGTGGTGAATAGGCGCGACCACTCATGGCGTAATTACCTGCGCCATAACTCCCACCGATAACCAGCGAAATCTTGGGAACGACTGAATTGGAAACTGCCTGGACCATTTTAGCGCCATCTTTGGCAATGCCAGCCCACTCGGCTTCACGCCCCACCATAAAACCATTTACATCGTGTATAAAAATCAACGGAATGCGATCCTGATTGCAGTTCATGATGAATCGTGCTGCCTTGTCAGCGGAATCATTATAAATCACGCCACCCATCTGCATTTCGCCAGTCTCAGTCTTGACGATAAGTTTCTGATTGGCAACGATTCCAACTTTGAATCCGCCAATCCGGGCGTGTCCGCAAACCAGAGTCTTGCCGTATGTGGCCTTATATTCATCGAATTCAGACTCATCTGTAAATCGGGCGATGATCTCACGAATGTCATACTGTCCACCATTTTCCGGAACCGAACTCAATAGATCGGTTGATCGAAAGCCAGGATTTTTCGATTCGATTCGATTGAATGGCGAAGCATGTGGTTGCGGCAGATTGTCAACCAATTTCCGGATACGCTCCAATGCGACTTTATCGTTGGGTTCGTGATAATCAGCCGTCCCGGAAATGGCATTATGCGTGGTGGCACCACCCAGGGTTTCCAGATCAACTTCCTGCCCGATCGCAGCTTTCACCAACGCTGGTCCAGCCAGGAACATACTGGCACCTTCCACCATGACATACTTGTCACACATCACCGGCAGATATGCACCACCCGCCACACACGGTCCCATGACCGCAGCAATTTGTGGAATACCCAGCGCAGACAACCGCGCATTGTTGTAGAAAATACGGCCGAAATGACCCTCATCCGGGAAAACCTGATCCTGCATGGGCAGGAACACCCCGGCTGAATCAACGAGGTAAACGACAGGGAGGTGATTTTCCAAAGCGATCTGTTGTGCGCGCAGTGTTTTCTTCAACGTGACTTCGAAATAAGCGCCAGCCTTCACCGTCGCATCATTGGCGACAATCACCACATCCCGCTGATGGATTTTCCCAACACCGATAATCACACCGGCTGAGGCTGGCGTACCATATTCCTCGTACATCTCCCATGCGGCAAAAATCCCAAATTCCAGGAATTCGGAATCTTTGTCAATGAGTTTATCAATGCGTTCCCGGGCGGTGAGTCGCTCTTTTTGGTGCTGACGGTTAATGGCTTTCTCACCGCCACCTTTGCGTAATTCCTTCCGCTGCGCCTCAAATTCCGTCATCAACACCACCATCCGCTGGCGTTGTTTTTCCGTCCGGGGCTGAGGCCATTTCTCTACG
>MNWS01000237.1:17367-17441 GCA_001872685.1 Fidelibacterota bacterium CG1_02_48_14 | reverse complement strand
TATCAATTGTCAGAGATTGTGGTTGCGCCTCCCGTGGATCGATATTCACGGCAATTGATGACAATCGCTGCGCT
>MNWS01000237.1:676-17327 GCA_001872685.1 Fidelibacterota bacterium CG1_02_48_14 | reverse complement strand
TAAAGATGATTCGGCCGGCGCTATCAGGTTGTATATATTGAGATTGACTACCAGGTAGCTGAACCTGGTAGGGATCAGTCCCCAATCGCACCAGTCGTGGGAAAAAAAGGTGGTCGCCGACGTTTCTGTTAAACAAAGCCATGTCCATTTCCGGCACTGCCAGATGGATGATTTTTACCAAAAGTGCCGGGAAAATTCCCAACACCGGCCAGTTTGAATCGTCAGGATCAAACGTCGTATTCATCCTAACCAATCGTCCCTTTCCAAAATTCATCATATCCAGGAGTGGCAATTCGTCGGCAAAGGCAAGCCATGTCTGACTTTTTTTCATCAATGGTTCGTCTGCAAGAAATCGCTTTTTTACCGTCAGTCGACCATTATCCAGGGTTGCCCTCAGTGGTAAATCAGGAAAGACCGTGGTTGCCAAGCGCGTTACGTTCAATGGAAAACCATCGGTTTCAGTTTCACCACGAGATGTTCGGGGAATTTCAAATGCGGAGGCAACAGCTTGATTGACCGCCCCAACGAGAATTATTTGGCCTCCATCCAGCATAAATTGACGCAATCTATCCAATTGGTGGGACGACAGGCCAACTTGAGTATCCCAAATCAGCGTTTTAAGTTTTGACAACGCCAGCGCATCCGGATTATTCACATCAGCAATCTCAAACTCAATATTGTAAGCTTGTTCCGACAGTAATGTTTTCAAAATTTCCCAGATATTCGGTTGCTGAGATTGCGCCAGAACGCCAACGTGCACTTTACCGCCAGGCTGGATGACATAATATCGAGAATCGTTGTAGCTATTGGCATCTGGTGAAAGTTTCAAAGTACCTTCCTGGGACAGGCGTCCTTCAACCAAGCCCTTCAATACAAAATTTTCCTGTGATTTGTTGGGTGAGGTCAGGAGAATTTGATTCACCCGGCGATCATTAATCCACAATTCTACCGCTTCGTCACTCAAACCAGATTCATTTGTCATAGCCTGCACCCGAAGGGGATATTCGTCACCGGGTTGAAAACCGTATTGAGGGAAATGAATTGCCGTAAGACCCTGATCGGGAACATTCTCAAATTTCAATACCGCAGTCCACCATTCCGGTGACAATGAATCTGTGAGCGTCGTTGAAAATTGTCCGTCCGTAATCAGAATGCATTCACGCCGCGCATAATCATCAAGTGGCAGGTGCTCCCGCGCAAACCTGGCGACATTTTTAATAGCCGGAGCAAACCATGTCGGTCCGATCTCCTCTGGCTTTTGCGTCAAAACGGAATCCCCTAATCCAAGAAAAAACAGATCCGACTGCTGCGATGACATTTTCTGAAAATCCTTGATCCAGGTTTGATACTGTGCGGCAGCCATTGCAGTTCGGGTGGACGCGGTATTGTCAATTACCACCAAAGTCAAAGTCTGTGGGCGCGTTGCCAAGCGAAAACCCACCCCTTTCTGGATCGTCGGCCGTGCGAAAGCCAGAACCAAAAGCAGGACAATTAATGTTCGTAATATTAACAATATCAACTGCTTAATATTGAATGTCTTTAAAGCATCCTGTTCCAAAGCCCTCAGAAAGCGCAACGAGGAAAAATCAACTCGCCTGGCTTTCCGTTTGGACAATAAATGGATGATAACCGGCAGAAGGATGGCTGGTAAAAACCAGAGCATGTAGCTGTTTAGGAATGTCATAATTTTAATGAATACGAGGTCAGATGAATGCCCAGATCACCACAGCGACCGAAAGCGGAATGGCGATATTATCATCAATTTGTTTCAGGAAGGCTTCAACTAATGTCCCTGTCAGCGCCCCCAAAATTTTCGCTGACCAGCCAATTTCAGGAAAGAATGCCAACACAGCGAGTGCTGAGATAAAAAATGCCAGACTTCCCTCAATACTTTTTTCGCCGATAGGATGTTTGCCTAATGGAATGCCGATTAAAGCAGCGAAAGAGTCGCTGATTGATAATACCAATAAAGCCGGTACAGCGATCTGCTTGGGGAAAAGAGCAATAGTAGCCAAATTCCCTAAGAATACGAATGCCGCACCTGTGACTTTGGTGGCTTCCTGCGTGCGAATCGCCGGTTTGAAAAGCCATTCGAGCAATTTTCCAACGCGAGTGCCCAGCAAACGTTGATATTCAATCACAAAAAATGCGAGATTGATCACCACCAGACCTAAAATCATCACATCCGCAGGTAACCAAAACCAGTACAGCAAGGGTATTGCTGCCGAACAGGTGTGGATGAGCTTCCGATTGATTTCAACAGGGGTAAGTTTCAACGTACAAAACTCTGTAAATTTTTGAATGCCGCAGTCGGATTTTCCGCTTTAAATACCGCTGAACCAGCAACGAAGTGATCCACACCCGTGGGAACGATTTGTGGAATAGTTACTGAGTTGACGCCACCGTCAATTTCAATGATGACTCCATGTCGGTGTAATTCAGGCTCCCAAAGTTTGATTTTACTGAGCACCTCCGGGATGAATTTTTGGCCACCAAACCCCGGATGAACAGACATGAAAAGAACCTGATCCAGATACGGGAGCAAATCACCCAGCATCTCGGCGTTGGTTTCCGGATTGATCACCACCCCTGCTTTCGCCCCCAATTCTCTGATTTTTACGAGGTCGTTCTGAATATCCGGGCAAGTTTCCACGTGGATCAGGATTGTGTCTGCACCTGCTTCACGAAATTGATATAAATATTCTCCCGGATTGGTCATCATCAGATGCGCTTCAAGCCTGCACTTGGTGAGTTTTCGGATGGCTTTGACAATAAAAGGACCAAAGGTCAGATTAGGGACAAAATGGCCGTCCATAATGTCCAAATGCAATATTTCGGCACCCGCAGCTTCCATCATTGCAATTTCTTCAGCCAGGCGACTAAAATCCGCGGAAAGGAGCGATGGACAAATGTGACGATGGGTGGTCATCGATTAGTAATCCACAGATATGATTAGATCAACCTGAACTTTTCGTTCGACGGGGAAACGGGCACCAGGATTCCAGGACTGAGAAATGACTGTCCTCGGTAAAAGAATCGAATCGGGCATCGTGGTGATCAGTCCCACGGTAAATCCATGTTCTTCGAGAATTTCCCGGGCTTTTTGTTCCCCCAGGTTTACGACATTAGGGACAGATTTCTGAGCGTTGCGCTTGCCCTTGCTCACTGTCAAAATGATGATATTCCTGACATTCACGCTATCTGCAGCAGGGATAGATTGAGCAATAACAACACCTTCGTGATAATAGTCAGATGAATCGTATTGCACACTGTCCAGCGGTAATCCCAATTCTTCCAGAATAATTTTGGCATGCCGCAGCGTTTTCGAGATCAGGTCAGGCATCTCCTTTTTCCCCGGAAGCATTGAAATTGTCAATTGGATGCGCCGACCTTCACGCACCATGTCGCCAGCGTCAGGAAATTGATCGATAATCGATAGTTGGGGTGTTCCGGAACGAAAAAGTGTGTCCTTAATCGTGTATTGCAAGCCGCGTTCTTCCAGCATTTTCTTGGCTTCCGGAAGCGTCGTGAAAGTGAGACTCGGGACACGAACCTCGCCATTCCAGCGTACATACATGGGCATCAGGACATAATTGACCAACAGAAAACCAACCAAAACCAGGATGGCAAATGATAGAAATAAATCAAATATTCGACGCATTATAACGGCTTTCTCAGTTTTACGACAAACATACCATCAACATGATCGCGTTCAGGAATTGTCATCAAAGCTCCTCGCTCATCTACAAATTCTGCTAATTTCTGGTCGTTTGGTCTCTCAATTACGGCTGAGCTTTGCTTTATCATGAACGCTTCAATTTGATGCCAGTTTTCCTCAGGTTCAAGCGAACAGGTGCTGTAAACCAGTACGCCGCCGGGCTTTAGTGCACGCCAGCCATTTTCTAACATCTTGGCCTGAATGTCAACCAAATCTTGAATATCATTGGGTGTTCGTCGCCAGCGGAGATCCACGCGACGATTCAATACACCGGACCCTGAACAGGGGACATCCAATAAAATTTTATCAGCCTCCGGCAGGTCCGCTGTCGTCACATCCGCCTGGAAAACGGATAAATTTGGTATGTCCAGCCGCTGAAAATTTAAGCGCATTTGCTCCAATCGAACTGCCGCAGAATCGTAGGCTCTGACTGTTGCCTGCCCATTGGCTAATTCAGCGAGATAGGTCGATTTACCTCCTGGCGCAGCACATAAATCCAGTACAAGATCACCCGGTTTGGGTGCCAGCAGGCGTGGTGCTAAACCTGCAGCCGCATCCTGAACCGTAAACCAGCCGCCTGAAAAACCCGTTGATTGAAATAGGGCACCAAAATTTTTGACTTTATAAAAATCGGGAAATCGGGGGTCTGTCGTCCATTCACTTTCATTTTCAGTCAGGAATGATTCCCAGGATTGACGCTCAACCCTCAGCGGATTGTACCGCAGCCAATTGGATGGAATGGTGTTGTTATAATGACAGCGTTCTCGCACCGTGGCTTCATCATGCTCTCGCAACCAGCGATTAAGCAACCATTCAGGGTGGGAAAATTCTACCGACAATCGCTTGGTACCTTTGAACTTCGCTTCATCCAAGGCTTTGGCCAGATCAACATCAACAGTCTTCCTTAGTACAGCATTCACCAGGCCGCTTGCTTTGCCCAAATTTACCTGTTTCGAGAGCTCAACCGCCTCGTTCACGGCGGCGTAACTGGGGGTTTTCATAAATCGTAATTGGTAAACGCTCATGCGGAGAAGGGTTTTTAGCTCCGGTTGCGCCTTCCGGAAATTTCCATGAAAGGCTCGACCGATGAGAAAATCTACCTGAAGTTGCCAGCGCGTCACGCCCATTACCAACTCGGTAATCCAGTGTTTGGCTGCAGGTTCTATTTTGGAGTGGCTCAATTCATATTGAAGGACGCGGTCAATGTAGCGATCCGATTTTTCGGCTTTCGTCAGAATACGATGAGACAGATAGCGTGTTGAATCAGCCAAACCTGACTCCGAGCGGGAGTGGATTTCCAGCGAGAAACGATTGAATCGTCATACTGCGTTTACCTTCAGGTTGAATTTCGGTGATTTCCACCGAGCCAACGCCGCAGGCAATGGTAATGGAAGAATTCGTTCTGGAAATGATTTCACCTCCGGAGCCAATTTGATCCGAAAGATGGGATTTTAATAACTTCACACGGTGTCCGTTCAAAAACGAGTAAGCGCCAGGCTTGGGGGAAAACGCCCGAATCTGATTATGAACCGTTCGTGCGTCATTATTAAAATCAATCGGCAACATCTCAGGTGAAATTTTGGGGGCGGGTGTAGCTCCGGAATCATCCTGTTGTTTTGGAACCAGGCGATTTAAGCCAATTCCATCAATTGTCTTTAAAAGTGTATCGGCTCCCAAAACCGCCATTCTGTCATGTAATTCACCAAAAGTTTCATCAGGATCGACTTTCAAAGAAGACTTCATTAAAATGTTGCCCGTGTCAACCTGCTTTTTAATAAAAAATGTCGTCACGCCGGTTTCTGAATCGCCGTTGAGTAGTGACCATTGAATGGGTGCAGCGCCACGGTACTTCGGGAGCAGCGACCCATGCAGATTAATCGTTCCTTTGAATGGCAGACTAAAAAGAATCTCCGGGAGGATTCGGAATGCCACGACAACGAAAAGGTCTGGCTTAAGTGCCCGCATTGCGCTCAGAAATTCCGCATTTTTAAGAGATTCGGGCTGAAAAACGGGGAGTTGATGTTGAATTGCGAATGTTTTAACGGGCGCAGGAACCAGTTTTAGCCCGCGACCGCCGGGTTTATCCGGCATCGTAACCACCGCAAGAACATCGTGGTCGCTAGCCAGGATGCGGTCCAGGGCAGTAACCGCAAAATCCGGTGTTCCCATAAATATCAAGCGCATAGAAGGCTCGTGTATGTTTGACGAAAAATATTAAATGTGAATAACTTAAAGTTGGTAATTCTCAGACATTTCCACCTCGATTTCACCATCCGCAATTTTCTTCAAGGTTTTCTTGAGCAAGGAACGTTTGATTGCCGAAATTCGATCGGTGAATAAAACACCTTCGAGATGATCAAATTCGTGTTGTATGACTCGCGCCAGAAAAGTGTCAATCCATTCGTTACGATCCTCACCGTCAGGAGTTTGATACTTAATGCGAACGGCGGTGGGTCTAACGACATCCTCCCTCACAGTAGGAATACTCAGACAACCTTCATCATAGACATCCTTTTCATCGCTGAATTCTAAAAGTTCGGGGTTGATAAAAACGCGCCGGCCCTCTTTCGCATCCATGGGATGTAAGTCGATAATGAAAAGTCGAATTGATTCGCCAACCTGAGGTGCCGCGAGTCCGATCCCTTCGGCGGCATACATGGTTTCAAACATGTCACTGATTAATTGTCTGATCTCAGGGGTGACCGAGGTAACCGGTAATGCTATATCCCTCAGTACCGGGCTTCCATAAGTATTGATCGTCTTAAGCATTGGAAAAATTAGTCAAATAATTTCTGGTGTTAGTCTTTTTTGGCAGAAACCGCTGAGCGACTGACATGAAGTTTCGTCTCGCCAGCCGTTTTAATCAGCAGGACATCCTTGTCTTTTTCACCTTCAACCACACCGTGAATCCCGCCCGAAGTGATGACTTTATCACCCTTTTTCAGGCTGGACTGCATCGTAACGGTCTCTTTTTGACGTTTTGATTGTGGTCTGATGATTAAAAAATACATGATCAGCAAGAGGATGATAAAGGGCAGAAACGCAAACAAGGGATTCCCAGCCTCGCCACCTTGTGGAGCTGCCATGAGTAGAAGGGCAATTAAGTTCATTTGATTTGATTAACTCCTTTTATTTATCGCTAAAATAACCGTGCGGTGTGTTGTTCAAAGCAGTTTAGGCCAACGGATTCCGGGAAGATTTGTGATCGAGGAGTTGAAAAAAATATGTGGAAGTTCAAGCGTTCGCAGCGATCAGGCGTTCCATCATTTCAAATAATTTCGTTTGGTCGATGGGTTTGGAAATGTAGTCTGAGCAACCACTTTCCAATGCCATCTGCTGATCGGCGGGGAAAGCGTGTGCTGTTACTGCAATTATCGGCACGGTTTTCCAAATTTCTGTTTTCCGAAGTCTTTCGGTGATCATCAAACCATCTTCACTTCCCCGGAGTGAAACATCCATAAGAATCACGGTAACATCTTGATTGTCCGCCAGAATATTATCCACTTCGTCTGAAGAAGCCGCGAACAAAACGTCGTACCGACTACGCAATAAAAACTTCATGAATTGCTGAGTGGCGAAGTCATCTTCAACTACAAGTACCTTTGGTTTATCCACAATTTCGCACCTTCATTGCTTAGTTAATTGTCTCTCCCGCTGATGGTTTACAATCTAAAATCTTCTCGATTCCAACCCAAGGAAAATTCAGTCTATCTTCAGTTTTTAGCCACGGCTTGCCTCTGCAACATTTTCTCCACAGTCGGCGATAACTTCAGCGTAATAAAGATTCCGATTAATGTCACAAAACTCCCGATACCGAATGTCCAGGTCAGCGAATATCCTTGAAATATCCAGGATAAAACAGCGGTCATTGGCGCTTGGCCGGTGATTATTACGGCCAGCTGTGTCGGCTGTATTTGTTTGAGAACCGCGTAATAAATCAGATAAGAAGTGGCTGATGTAAAAATGCCCATGTAACCCAATCCGAGCCATGCTGAAAATGGAACCGTACCAAAATCAAAAGTAGATGCTTCCCATACACCAAATGGCAACAGCATCAGCATTCCAAACAGGGTAATGGTGAAGGTTGATGTCAGAGCATGATACTGCATGACGAAGGGTTTTGAAAAAACCGTATAGGCCGACCAGCATAGCACCGCCACTAATATCAGGCTATCACCGAGGAGATAGTCCAAATTGAGGTGCAAAACGGATCCGCCCATGACGATGGTGACACCGATAATGGAGAGTACCACGCCAACAACCTTTTGTCGTACGATAATTTCACGACCAAAAATCCCGGCGATAATCAGTGTCCAAATGGGCGTGGTTGCGTAGAGTAAGCCAGGATGGGCCGGGATCGTGTACCGTAGTCCCCACAGAAAAAATAAAATATTGGCGACCACACCAATCAGACTCAATCGGAAAAACGAAAGTCGTTGCCCTTTTTGTACGGTAAATGGCTTTCGACGCAACCAAAGAAAAATTGATAAGGTACCGGTGCCGATTGTGAGTCTTAAAAATGTCAATAACAATATAGGAAAACCCGCTGCTGCCGGCTTACCGAGTATATGAGTGAGGCTTGCAAGCAATGTAAAGCTAATCATCAGCAGGTATAATTTTCGAGGCTGCATGTTTTGGAGGTAATAACGGATAATTCCAAAATATTCCCAGACAATTGAAAGATGCCTTCAAAAAGAAGGGGAAAATTAAGTAGTAATTATTCTTAATTGTTCTTGCGAATCGGCTTTTTAATTTTACATTTATCAAGAATGATTACTGATAGTAAATATCCGATCAAGCGCTACAGTTGGCAACGCGAAGCTATTTTGGACATTATCCGTGATTCCAATGAACATCCTACAGCAGAATGGGTCTACAATCAGATTCGCACGATTATTCCAAATATCAGCTTAGGAACTGTGTACCGCAATTTGCAGCAATTGACAGAAGCCGGTCTCATTAAGACACATCAATTTGAAACCGGTAAAATGAGATACGATGGCATCATCAATCATCACTTTCATTTTATCTGTGAAAGCTGCAATCGGATTGAAGATCATGTGGTGGAGAATCTTGAAAGTCAGTTTGTCGGACTTATGCATGATTCCAGCGCCCATATCAATCATTCAGAGTTATACCTATATGGAATCTGTGAAACTTGTACAAACAAAACGAGGTTATGAATGAGTGTAAAAGTTGGTCAAAAAGTCGATAATTTTAAAGGCACAGCCGTAATTGGTCAGGATTTTAAAGAAATCAGTCTGGCTGATTATCAGGGGAAATATGTCGTCGTGTTCTTCTACCCGCTTGACTTTACCTTTGTCTGCCCCACTGAAATATTGAAATTCAACGAATTGTATCCTGAATTTAAGAAGCGAAACGTGGAAATCATTTCTGTCTCTACCGACAGTAAATACTCGCATCTCGCCTGGAAAAATACACCCGTAACTGAAGGTGGTATTGGGGACATTCAATACCCCATGATGGCAGATTTTACTAAACAAATCGCCGCTCAGTTTGGTGTGCTCATTGAGCATTCAGGAACAGCGCTGCGCGGGACATTTTTAATTGATAAGGCGGGTGTCCTACAACATGCCACCATCAACAACCTGGATTTGGGTCGAAACATCCATGAGACCTTGCGAATGGTGGATGCGCTTCAATTCACAGAGGAACACGGTGAGGTTTGTCCCGCTGAATGGGCTGCCGGTGATGAAGCCATGAAGGCAAATCGGGACAGTCTAAAAGCATACTTGACAACCCATACCCAAAAATAATCATCATCGATTCATCTGATTATCCCGGCGATTAAAACAAAGAGCCTGCGAATGTGCAGGCTCTTTGTTTTTAATCGAAGTTGAAAACGGTGGTGGAGTCATTAAATCTCCATGATGTCCGTTTCTTTTTTCTTCACGAGCTCGTCTATTTCAGCAATATACTTGTTGGTTATTTCCTGAGTGTTTTCAAGCGCGCGTTTCGCATTGTCTTCAGAAACTTCATGGGAATTTTCAAGTTTTTTAATGGTATCATTCACATCCCTGCGCACATTCCGGACAGCGACCCGCCCTTCTTCCGCCAATTTATGGATATGACGCACCAATTCCTTCCGACGGTCATCAGTCAATGCGGGGATTGGAATTCGAACAATTTGACCATCGTTAGAGGGGTTCAATCCCAGATCGGATGTGAGTATTGCTTTCTCGATTGTTGAAAGCATTGATTTGTCCCAGGGTTGAACATTGATTAACCGTGGCTCAGGCACTGAAATGCTAGCGACTTGATTCAGAGGTGTTGGCGAGCCATAGTAATCAACCTTGATCCCCTCGAGTAGCGTGGAAGATGCTCGCCCGGTTCTTACACCGGTAAACTCATGATGAATATGCTCCACGGCTTTTTTCATTCTGTCGTCGGCATCCCGATAAATTTCATTAAGCATTTTCCCCTCCTCCGATCAGCGAACCGATTTTTTCCCCAAGAATTACTCGGTGCAAATTTCCCGGTATATCCATATTAAATACCAATATAGGTAGACTATTTTCCTTGCAAAGTGTTATCGCTGTTTGATCCATTACACGCAAATTTTGTTGAATGACATCCATATAATCAAGTTTTTTTAGAATCTTTGCGTTAGGGTCTTTCTCAGGATCAGCAGAATATATGCCGTCAACCCGGGTCCCCTTTATAACCACGTTCGCATTGATCTCAACTGCCCGCAGTGCTGCGGCGGTGTCCGTTGTAAAATAGGGATTGCCCGTACCGGCCGCAAATATAACGACCCGGCCCTTTTCCAAATGACGCAGAGCTCTTCGACGAATGAATGGTTCGGCAATTTGGTTCATCTCAATGGCGGTCAAAATACGAGTCGGGATTCCGACCTGTTCAATGGCGTTTTGCAGTGCTATCGCATTAATAACGGTCGCCAACATACCCATATGGTCCGCAGCCACACGCTCGATCTTAGCGGCTTTTGCACTAAGGCCACGAAAAATATTACCCCCACCGATGACGATGCCAATTTGGACACCTTCATCATAGACGGTTTTAATTTCATTGGAAAATTTTAGGGTGTATTCAGGATCAATACCAACTTTCGCAGGACCAGCGAGCGATTCACCACTTAGTTTCAGAAGAATTCGCTTATAAACCGGCTGCGGCATGCAGGATATTTTGGAAACGGAGTTTGTTATTCCTGTGATTCAGAATCTGATGATGCAGTTTCACCCAGAACGAACCGAGCGAAACGCGAAATTGAGATATTTTCACCCAATTTTGCAACTGCTGCGGTGATTAGATCTTTAATGAAAAGTTTGTCATCTTTAATGAACGGCTGTTCCAGAAGGACAACCTCTTTATAATATTTTTCAACACGGCCTGAAACGATGCGCTCCACAACTTGTGCGGGTTTGCCTTCATTCAGAGCTTGTGTCGTGTAAATGTCTTTTTCGCGTTCGAGTAGTTCGGCAGAAATTTCTTCCTTGTTCACAACCAATGGCGCTGCAGCTGCAATATGCATTACCAGATCATGTCCAAGATTTTGAAAATCTTCTGTATTGGCCACAAAATCAGTCTCGCAATTCAATTCGACCATCGCAGCCAGACGATTGCCGGCATGAGAGTAGGAAAATATCATACCCTCATTGGTGGATCTGCCACTTTTCTTAGCGGCCTTGGATATTCCTTTTTTTCTCAGAATATCAATCGCTTCTTCAATATTGCCATTTGCTTCAGTTAACGCGGACTTGCAGTCCATCATTCCTGCGCCGGTTTTATCTCTCAACTCTTTAACTGTTGCTGCCGTGATGGCCATTTCCTACACTCCGAAACTGATTTATTTGGACTTATAAATGAATATTGGCTTTTTTTAAGCCGTTGCTGTTGCTTCTACTTCTTCTTCCTTGTTAACGGAAGTGCCTTTTGCATCTAAAATGGCATCGGCCATCGCGGAAATGATCAATCGTATGGTTTGGATCGAATCATCATTGGCTGGAATGGGGAAATCAATGTTGGTCGGATCCGTATTGGTGTCAACCACAGCAATTACCGGAATCTCAAGCCGTCTTGCTTCTTGTACTGCAATGGCTTCCTTACGCGCATCAACAACAACTACGACATCAGGAAGGCGTCTCATTTCTTTGATGCCACGATGTTGTGTTTCAAGCCGTTCGCGTTCCCGCGCCCGCATGAGCATCTCTTTTTTCGTCAGGGTTTCAGCTAACTCTGCCTGATTCTCTTTTTCAAGTGCGTGCAGCCGCTTGATTGATTTTTTAATCGTCACGAAATTGGTCAGGGTTCCACCCAGCCAACGTTCGGTCACATAAAACATTCCAGAGCGATCAGCCTCTTCCTGTATAACCTGCCGTGCCGTTTTCTTGGTGCCGACAAATAGAACCGAACCATTATCACGAACACGCTGATTAATGAACTCAATCGCTTTTGTCAGCTGCTCCAGGGTTTTATATAAATCGATGATATAGACGCCGTTTTTTTGCGTGAAGATGAACTTCCGCATGTTGGGGTCCCAATTACTGGTCACATGACCAAAATGCGCCCCGGCGGCTAATAAATTCTCTAAAGTGACATTCGCCATCTGAACTCCTCGACGAGATTAACGTTTGGAGAACTGGAAAGCCCGACGGGCGCCAGCCAAACCGTATTTTTTACGCTCTTTCTTACGAGCATCACGTGTCAACAGCCCCGCTTTTTTCAGCGGACCGCGAAAATCGGCATTGAGACTCTGGAGGGCGCGGGCAACACCCAAACGAACAGCACCTGCTTGTCCGGAAAGGCCACCGCCATTGACATTCACGCGAATGTCATAATTCCCATCAACTTCGACAATACCGAGTGGCTGTTTTAAAACCATACGCAGCGTTTTACGACCGAAATATTCATCCATCGCACGATGGTTGACTTTTATTTCACCCTTGCCAGGCTTGATCCAAACGCGGGCAACTGCTGTTTTGCGCCTGCCCGTTGCATAAATTGTTGTGCTTGTCGTACTCATTTACCTTGACCTAGTGTTAATTCTTTGGGTTGTTGTGCCTCGTGGGGGTGTTCAGCACCTGAGTAAATCTTCAGTTTCTTAATTTGGGCACGACCCAAACTGGTGTGAGGCAACATGCCCTTCACAGCTTCCTGAATGATCCGATCGGGATGTTTAGAACGCATTTCCGAGAGTTTAGTCTCACGCATGCCACCTGGATACCCTGAGTGCTTGCGGTAAATTTTCTGACGCTCTTTATTGCCGGTAACAGCAACCTTCTCAGCGTTCACAATGACCACGAAATCACCCATATCTAAATGTGGTGTGAAGGTGGGTTTATGTTTTCCGCGCAAAATACGCGCAATCTCGGTTGCAAGCCGACCCAAAGTCTTTTCGGAGGCATCAATTAGCCACCAATCCTTTTGAATCTCACTCGCCCGCACATTATATGTCTTCAAAAACAGCTCCCTTTCAGTCTATATCAAAGGATTTCGAGCTACGGTTAGAAAAAAGCGGCGTAAAGTAACCGAGGAGGTATAGTTTGTCAAACATAATTTTCCAAGCATAAGATTGTGAAAAATAACAGGTTCCATTGCCTATCAGAGCTCCAATTGGGATAGCTTAACTGCTGTTTTTGATGAATAACGGCGTAAAAACTTCAACCCGTAAATTGAAATTTTCAAAGTCTGCTCATATTTTTCTGAGGACCAAGCAATTCCAACTTGAAAATTGTCCCGGACCCCGGTGCCGACTGCACGGTTATTTTTCCACCGTGGTATTCTTCAATGATCCGTTTCGTAAGACTCAAACCCAATCCCCATCCTCGCTTTTTTGACGACCAACCGGGTCTAAAAATGTTTTTCCGGTCACGATTAGCGATTCCTCGACCATTATCCTGTACTTCAATAACTACCCTGGAACCGCTTGCGGTGGTTTTAATAAAAATCTCCCCAACCTCCTTGTCATTCGCATCAATCGCATTTTTAACAAGATTTTCCAATGCCCACTCAAAAAGCTCCAGATTGGCCATGATGATGGGATTGTCAGGATTTATCACAGTGATGTTGATAATTTTTCCCCAATGCGGAATTCTTCTGCGGATGTATTGAATGACTGGTTGAATCAGATCCTTACTCTCCAGAGGGATTAACGTGACACCCGATCCAATTTTGGAAAATCGCTGAGCCACTTGATTGAGTCGTTGAACATCACCCTCCATATCCGCCAGCACTTCCTGATCACTGGCCGACTGAAAGCGATCTTTTAGCAACTCCAACCAGCCGAGTAACGAACTCAGCGGTGTGCCCAACTGATGAGCCGTTTCCTTGGCCATTCCAACCCAGATCCCTTTTCGCTCAGCATTTCGGATGAATTGAAATCCGGCAAATCCCATGAGAATAAATAATGTCACAACCATTATCTCAATATAGGGTAGCCATTTGAGCTGTCGAATCAGGTCAGAATCACCGTAGTGAATATACATCACCGTGGTTTCCATGTATTGAATTGGAACGGACGAATTTTCCAGGTCCATGTCTAAAATCAAGCCAGTCAGTCTCTTATCTCGTTCCTCAGTTGACATACTTTCAGGGAAATTGATGTTTTTAAAAGCATAAATCCCTTTTTGCGGTTCCACTGAAATGATGACTGGAAACGAGATGTGATTGATTATTTCGTTGAAGACAAAATCCAGATTCTGGTCATCAGTCGAAAGTGCGTTTGCTACGAGTTGAGCATTATAGGTCAGGAAGCGGCGACTATCTGCCCGCAACTTCTCAACCAATTGATTTGTATAGATTAACACGCCGCCAATAATCATAATCGCGGCGAGAAACAGGAAAATTTTGATGTTAAAAGATGATCGTATTTTTTGGTTTTGCATCGTTTTGTCCGGGGTAAAATATCAAGTCAAGTCAATTCAAAATAAAAGGATTTTGTTTTTTTCATTTTGATTTTAGAAATATCCCAAATTGAACATCATTTTTTCCACCTGAACGGTATTCTGATTGAACTGGCGAAATTCTCTTTCGCAGCCATCCAGTAATTCTGCGTCATTCGTACCGTTTAACGAAAATTGATTCTCAACTTCCTGATGATTGACTGAAAAATCGAAGCATTCGTGGTGGCCGTTTGAGTGCCAAATTACTTTTCTGTCATTGCCAACTCGTGCAATTTGATCATGCCGAAATGGGTCACCGGCTGTATCATCAATTCCATCAAGTCCTTGTAATATTTCAACGGGATTGAGGAGACTGGCTGTCGCGAATTCTGGCGCTGAAAATTGCCATTCAGAAAGAGCTTCAGTTTCACCCGCCAACAAACGACGAATCAGTGGGAAAAGGTGTTGATGCTGAATGAATTCTTCGTGGGAGACAGCTTTAGATTGACCCGGTGTTTTCCAGAGTAATGGAATATGAATCAGCGGTTCATATAAATTGAACAGGTGATGAATGTGTCCCTTTTCGCCGAGCATTTCACCGTGATCAGCAGTAATGATTATATGACCTTCCTGTGCCGCTCGCTCAACCCAGGGCAGAGTGAATAATCGTTCCAGACCGGCATTGAGATCGTCCAACTCTGCAAGATAAAGTTGCCGTAATAACGATGTTTCGGTATCGCTCAGCACCCAACCTTCAGCATAGAAATACCGCCAATCCTGATTAATTCGTTTCACGCGATCCCAGACTTCATCGGTGTATAAACCCACCTGGTTAGCCAATGCCGTTGCGGTCGGTCTGTAAGGATTATGCGGACCGATTAATTGCAGGAAGAGAAAGATTGGCTTCGCGGATCCAGTCGCGAGTTCGTTGCTTAAAATGTCGATCGCTTTTTGAAGGACATCATGGGAATCCAAAATAATGTCGTCAAATCTCAAAAACTGTGCTGCTTCCTGAACTCGCTTGGGATTTTTCCATAATTCGTAGAAAGTGTCGAAGTCTTTATTGAGATTGGTAATCGGTCCCAAGAGCGGGTTGGACGAAATTCCAATCGCCCGATAGCCCTTTTTATTAAGGAATCTAGCCAGGGTTTGATGATGATTTTTCAACCATAATTGTCCCTCGACGACCCCGTGTTCAGACGGACTCAAGCCGGTAAACATGGATGCATGTGCGGGTGGCGTCCAGGGCGAAGGTGTGTATGCGTTTTGAAAAATGTGTGCCTTTTCAGCGAAATGTTTGAAAAATGGCCATCGCCACTCGCCAGCTTGATTTAGCAAATAATCATAGCGTGTTGCATCAAGGGAAATGAGGAGGATTGGGGGAGGAGTAGGCATTACGCAGACAGCCCGGTATTACTGTTTGAAATATTCGGTCAGATCAATGTCATTTTCCCGATGCCACCATTCCCCGATTTCTTTCACTGAGCCGAACCAGGCACCCATATCATGTAACAATTTCAGGGAGGATTTGTAGGCTTTCCAGTAGTGTGGTTGATTGATCGTGTTTGGATGCCAAAGCAGGGTAAAAACCCCACTGGTTTCCCTGACCTGATTCGCCAGATTTTGGATGTATTTCAATCCCATGTCATGGTTCAAACGCAGCCCCTTGCGATGATGAAACATGGCTCCGTCCTGGACAATCAGTGGTATTTCAAACATTGGAAAAATTTGATTTGTTTCCAAATCCACAAGATGATGGGGATAGGATGTACCTCGTCGGAAACCAATATTGTCATTGAATCCAATGGAAGAATCATATTTGAAACCAGCTGCAACCTGGACTGCTGGTGTTTTGAAATTGTCAAAATTCAGCCAATGTTGACGGACGCTGGTGATTGAATGCCCTACCACCTCCTCAACCTGTTTTTTCTGAGCCTTCATAATATCACCATCAGTAGAGGCATTCCAGGATGGATGGAGACCGATTTCCCACCCGCGTCGGTCAATTTCCTGCATCAGCTCACCTACCGTAATTTTTTGACTCTCGAATTGGAGATTATCTGAATACTTA
>MNWS01000237.1:0-666 GCA_001872685.1 Fidelibacterota bacterium CG1_02_48_14 | reverse complement strand
CGGAAAAGTGAGTATTGATCGTGTTTTCAGGTGTGAAAAAAAATGTGGAGTGAGCGGACACTTCCTTCTCCACTTCCAGCCACTTTTCGAACTGATGGAAAGGGTCATTCTCATGAATTAAAGTCCCTCTAATCGCATTTTCCATAGCTTCGAAGATCAGGATCAGATTCTGCTTGAAATTCTGCTGGGTACGTGTTGCTAGAACGTGTTTGATTCGGCGGAGGTTGGACTTCCAATCATAAACCGAAATGACATCCACATCATGCGTGAGGCAGACGGCAAATGGCGCATCACCCGGCCAAACGGGTCTTTTCCCACCATTTTTCAACCAAAGTTTATCAACAAACGGATCGTAAAGTTTGCCCATCAGATTTACGGGACTGAAGGAGTAATCGTACACGCGATCATCAGTTGGAGACGGGAATAATTTCCCGGTGATTAACTCATGAATAATTTTTCTGGAATCAGGTGACATTTATTCTAGCTCTATTTAAAGGTTCAATCATAAGGCCGACCTTCTCTGAACAGATCGGTTACATACCAGCTTTCAGGTCTGGTCATCTCCGGATGGTGTTTTAGGTCTTGTGGGATAAAGACATAAAATTGGTTGCGCAAAATGCTTTTTCGAAAAGTTGCCCATGAAAATATATGATTGGGGATAAACCC
>MNWS01000090.1 GCA_001872685.1 Fidelibacterota bacterium CG1_02_48_14 | reverse complement strand
GCACGAATTTAAGGCGGACCCGGGAAAGTATATTAAAAAAGACGAGAACGAGAACGAGTCCGCCTCCACAGAGTTACGGCGCGACAAGCACGAGGAGGAGCAGGGAGAAGAACACACGCACACTCACCATCACCATCATGAGGATTCAACACCACCATCTGAAACAAAAGCAGATGCGAGTGCTGCGAAGTACACTTGTCCCATGCATCCCGAGGTGGTTCAGGATCATCCCGGCGCTTGTCCTAAATGCGGCATGGCATTGGAACCCATGACGGTTTCGAGTTCAGATGAAGATGAGGAAAATCCAGAATTGGCTGACATGACCCGTCGGTTCAATATCAGTTTAATCCTGGGCCTCCCGGTCCTGCTCCTCGCAATGAGCGAGATGTTTCTGCCCTGGCAATGGCTGAAAAGCCCGGCAATTCTGTGGGTCCAACTGGTACTCGCCACGCCGGTCGTGCTTTGGGGCGGAGCTCCCTTCTTCCAGCGCGGTTGGAGATCGCTGGTTTACAAAAGTCCCAACATGTTCACCCTGATTGCGTTGGGAACAGGTGTAGCCTATGTGTACAGCCTCATCGCAGCCATTTTTCCCGGTATATTCCCAGATGCATTCCGAAATGCGGATGGAAAGGTAGCCATCTATTTAGAGGCAGCGTCTACGATCATCATTCTGGTCTTGTTGGGACAGGTATTGGAACTACGGGCTCGGAGTCGTACCAGCTCGGCAATCAAGGCATTATTAGGCCTGGCTCCCAAAACAGCGCGATTAGTCCGGGAGAATGGGGAAGAAGTTGATGTTCCGCTTGAAAATGTCCAGTCGGACGATCATCTAAGAGTCCGGCCAGGTGAAAAAATCCCCGTGGATGGCGAGATATTGGAGGGCACCAGCATTGTTGATGAATCCATGGTAACCGGAGAGCCCGATCCCGTTAAAAAAGGTGGGGGCGATAGCGTAACCGGTGGAACGATCAATGGTACTGGCAGCTTTATCATGGTTGCCCAGCGAGTTGGCAGCGAAACCCTACTCAGTCAGATCGTTCAGATGGTTTCGGAAGCCCAACGCAGTCGCGCACCTATTCAGGGGTTGGCGGACAAAGTATCTGCCTACTTCGTCCCGGCAGTAGTCCTGGCCAGTATTATCACCTTCATTGTCTGGGCTTTGATCGGACCGGAACCGGCTATGGCCTACGCACTTGTGAACGCAGTGGCTGTGTTGATTATCGCGTGTCCCTGTGCTCTTGGGTTGGCGACGCCGATCTCAATCATGGTTGGCACCGGTCGCGGGGCAACAGCGGGTATTCTGATCCGCAATGCGGAAGCGCTGGAGGCCATGGAAAAAATTGACACGCTGGTAGTGGATAAAACCGGTACGCTTACCGAGGGAAAACCCAGGTTGGTGGCCATTGATCCTGTTGATGATGTGGATGAGAATGAATTACTCAAGCTGGCAGCATCGCTGGAACAGCAGAGCGAACACCCCTTGGGGCAGGCGATTGTCGATGCCGCCAAAGAACGGGATTTGGTATTGGGTAAACCCTCCGATTTCAACGCGGAAACAGGCAAGGGTATTACCGGTACCATCGAAGGGTTGCGGATTTTGGTGGGAAATCAGCGTCTGTATGAACAGATGAACATTCCAACGGAAGCTGCAGAAAAGCAGTCACAAGGTCGCTCGGAAACCGGTGCTACCGTTGTTTGGATCGCAGGAGATGGAAAACATATGGGTGTGCTGGAAATTCGCGATCCGATCAAGTCAACCACCCTCCAGGCTATCAAAGGTCTGCAGGATGCTGGAATTCATGTGGTGATGATCACCGGGGACAAGCGCGAAACTGCTGAAGCAGTTGCCCGTGAATTAGGAATTGATGAGGTGCAAGCCGAGGTGCTGCCTCAGGACAAACACGCAGTCGTGAAGCGTTTACAGTCTGAAGGTAAACAAGTGGCTATGGCGGGTGACGGGGTGAATGACGCGCCGGCCTTAGCACAAGCTACAGTCGGCATTGCCATGGGCTCCGGAACTGATGTAGCGATTCAAAGTGCCGGAATTACACTGGTGAAAGGCGATTTGGAGGGTATTCGTAAAGCCGTTCATCTTAGCCACGCGACCATGCGCAATATTCGCCAGAATCTATTTTGGGCATTTGGGTATAACATCATCGGAGTTCCTATCGCGGCCGGTGTGCTATACCCTGTTTTTGGCCTCTTGCTCAGTCCGATCATCGCTGCTGCCGCCATGAGTTTCAGTTCGGTTTCGGTGATCACAAATGCGCTGCGGCTGAAACGGGTAAAACTATAAATGGGAGATTACCGGTGAAAAATCGAAAAAAAATACAATCGAAGGATAATCGCTTACTTTGGATTCTCAGCATCGTAGCTGTGGTCGCCCTGGGGTTGATTGTTCTGCTTCAAATGACTCCGACCAAACCTCATCTTAATAACAAAGCCGAAATTGGAGCCGCTGAGGACTACAGCGCCATGACATTCCTGGTTGCCACACAGTTCGATTGTTCCTGTGGTGACTGTAAGGATGTTGTATCCGGCTGTGTCTGTCCGACAGCGAAAGCAACCAAAGATTATATTGAGCAAAAAGTCTTGCAAGGCTACCCCAAAAAAGAAATTATCAATCTGGTGAAAGACTCGTTCGGACATTTTCGAGCGTAAGAAATGAGAATAATCAACACACACGAGTGGACTTAACCACTCAATAAACACGGAGGTTAACTATGGTTTTCCATGGTGACATTGCAATCGCATTAACACTCATCGCCTTGGGCGTTGGGTATCTGGTTTTGGTAAAAGCCAGAAAACAAGAGGTTAGCGGAACCAAAACGATCGGCCTAATCATTGGTTGGATCGTGATCGTCGTTGCCGCAATTACACTGCTGTGTGCTTCCTACTATAGTCTGCGATATTGGGATGATGGTTACTATGGTAACCCAAGTCCCATGATGATGCAGGGACATGGTATGATGGGCGGCGCAATGGCTCCCGGAATGATGCATGGCCAAATGATGCAGAATGGGATGATGGGTAAAAATTGTCAACCCAAATGCAATATGAATGGCCAGTGTCAAAAGATGCAGGGCCAATGCACGCCCATGAACCACGGCAAACCAGGCATGCATAAAAAAATGAAATCCGGTACGCATCAATGTGGTCAACCCGGAATGAT
>MNWS01000244.1:3066-16306 GCA_001872685.1 Fidelibacterota bacterium CG1_02_48_14 | reverse complement strand
CCATTTTTGGGGACTTGCCAACGTTCCGCCAATTGCTCCGGGAAGCTCATGAACGCGACATAAAAGTAGTGATGGATTTGGTGGTGAATCACACTTCGGCGGAGCACGAGTGGTTTAAGGAATCCCGCGCCTCCCGTGAAAATCCAAAGCAGGACTGGTATATCTGGCGCGATGGTTCAGGGGACGCACCTCCAAATAATTGGCACAGCGTGTTCGGCGGCTCTGCCTGGCAATGGGATGATCAACGACAGCAGTATTATCTGCACCTGTTTTTAAAGGATCAGCCGGATCTGAATTGGCGCAATCCCGCAGTGCAGGAAGCGGTTTGGGAGACCATGCGGTTTTGGTTGGATCTGGGAGTGGATGGTTTTCGTCTGGATGTTTACAATTTTTATTTCAAAGACGCGGAATTGCGATCCAACCCAAAACGACGAAGTTTCAAAGGAATTTTCTACAAATATGCCTCCCAGCATCACCACTACGATCAGGATCAGCCCGAACTGTATTCGACATTGGCGAAGATGCGTGAAATCGTGGATTCCTATCCCGGGGATCGGATGTTGGTGGGTGAGACCAGTACCCTTGAAGATTTCAGAAGAGCCTTTTCTTATTATGGTGATGAGAATAAGGGACTGAACCTCGTGTTCAATTTCGAAATTCTCCATTCCCGGTGGCGTGCTCGCGATTTCCGCAAAGCAATTCAACATTGGCAGACCTGCGCACCGGAAAATTCATGGCCAACCTGGGTTTTGAGTAACCACGATGTCAAACGCCATGGATCCCGTTATTCCCGGGGTTCGCAAATAGATCTCGCCCGGGCAAAAGTTGCTGCGACGCTCCTGCTCACACTAAAAGGCGCACCATTTCTCTATTACGGCGAAGAAATTGGCATGCTGGAGCTTGCGCTGCCCCATCACATGATTCAAGATCCACCGGGGAAAAAATTCTGGCCATTTTTCAAGGGTCGTGATGGATGCCGAACTCCGATGCAATGGTGCGATGAGGCCAATGCCGGCTTTTCTGATGGAATACCCTGGCTACCGGTGCATGAAAATTTTAAACAGGTAAATGTCTCCATTGCCGCTGCCGATGATAGCTCATTACTTCAGTATTATAAACGCCTTATCAGACTTCGATGCGCCACGCCAACCCTACTTACCGGGGTGATGCACCTTATTGAAAAGGTGCCACGCAACACCCTCATCTTTACCCGGTCAGAAGCCGGCGATGAACTTTGGATCGGGTTGAATTTTTCGCATCGAAAAGCGATTGTTCAACTTAACTTCCCGGAAAATCTGGAAATCATCCTGGCCACGCATCATGCAGAAGGTGCCACATTTTCTCATGGTGTAATGGCTCTGGAGCCCGATGAAGCTGTCATTTGTCGAAAAATCAAATAGGGGATTATTCCATGTCAGAAAACACGATCTCGCGCGGCCAGGAACGCTTTGCCATCGCACTATTGGCCATTATCACCCTGTTTTTGTTTGCCGATCAAAATCTTATGGCACCCAATCTGACCCAGATTGCCAATGATTTTGGTTTTGATGCGGTCGAACGCGATGTGAAACTGGGCGGTAATATTTCTTTTGTTTTTTGGGTTTTCGGTGGATTGATCACCCTTGGAATTGGCTATCTCACAGACCGGATTTCCCGGAAAGTCCTTTTTGTCATCGTCATTTTGGTTGGAGAAATTCCCTGTTTACTGACGGGTTTTGCCCAAACATACAACCAACTCTTTTGGTTGCGAGCCTTGACTGGCATAGGCATCGGCGGAGCCCTGCCATTGGTCTACTCACTCCTTGGGGACTATTTTTCCCCGAAAATGCGAACAGCGGCAACGGCCTACATGGCTCTGTCAATGGGGATCGGCATTGCCCTGGGGCAGTTATTGGCGGGATTCATAGGTCCGTCCCACGGCTGGCGTTTACCTTTCATTCTGGTAGCGGTACCCAATTTTGTCCTGGCGGTGATTTTTTGGTTCACCATGCGCGAACCTGTCCGGGGAAAATCTGAGGACGGATTAAAAGATCTCATTGAATCGGGTCAAATTTATACTGCCCGAATCAAATGGTCGGACTACAAAAACCTTTTTCGCATCAAGACCAACCTGCTCGTGTTTTTGCAGGGCATCCCGGGGACAGTCCCCTGGGGTGTTTTCTTTATTTTTCTGAATGACTATCTCTCCCAGGATAAGGGCTATTCCATCGAAACGGCAACCCTCATTGTGATGATCATCGGTGGGGCTGCCATTTTCGGAGGCTTTTTAGGCGGGTTAATGGGGCACAAACTCTACAACATCAATCCCAAGTATTTACCAGCGCTTTGTGGCATTACAACTTTGCTGGGCATTATTCCCACGGCGATTCTCGTGAATATTCCCAGTCAAATCGGGGTGGCCAACCCCAACATGATGCTGGCTTCGGTGGCTGGTTTATTTACCGGATTCACCATCAGCATCACCGGTCCGAATGTGAAAGCAATGCTGCTCAATGTGAACACGCCGGAAACCCGGGGCTCCATATTTTCATTGTTCAATCTCACCGATGATCTGGGAAAAGGCTTTGGTCCGGTCATTATTAGTCTGCTCATTGTGAGCCTGGGCAGAACTTGGGCTTTTAATGTCGCTAACTTGTTCTGGGTTTTTTGTGGGATTGTGTTGATTTGGTTGATCTGGGTGTTTCCAAAGGATGAGCAACGACTAAATGAGCTCATGGCCAATCGGGCAAGTGAATTAAAAAACAAGGCGTTATAACCCAGAATATATTATGTAAATCATGCGCGTCAGACCCAAAAAAGTAAAAGGGCAATTCGGGTTTTGGATTGAAGATCTGTTCAATTTTCCGGCTTTCACCTTTCCGGCGATTGATCTGGAATTGAGCGAGCGACGCTTCCTTTGGATTCCCGATGAACCGGGCTATGCCCCGGAAGGAAGTTCCCAAACCTGGTATTGGTTTGTTCAGGATTTTGAGGTTGAAGTGACCTGGAAAGCCCGGGAGAATGCGCTGCTGATGTCCCTCAAAATGACGAATTTGAGCGAGCTGCCTTTAACGATCTACGCCATTGATCCTGCGCGAATCACCATTGATCCGTTGCTATTAAAGAACCCGGCGCAACTTTCCATTTTTCAAAATGGTTTCCAGTCCTGGTCACCCACCCGATTCCGTAAAGCCAACGACACGATGAAATTTCCCCGGATTAAATCCTTCGGTGAGATGAACCATTATACGGATTCAGGATTCTGGAAGCGAAAGGACGGCCTGCTTTCCAACCAATTCCTGGTACTCAAAGAGCAATCAGCCCTGGAAGCTGGTATCTTTGGATTTCTCACTCAAAAAACAGGATTGGGTGAAATATTCTGGCAAACGACTGAACGAGGACAATTGACCTGCAGGCTGGATTTTGGCGGGAAAGAGTTGCTCCCGGAACAAACACTCAGAACCGAAGCGCTCTATATGGCGTCCGAGAACTGGCCGGACATTGTAGAAAATTATGCAGATGCAGTTGGTGAAGCCATGTCAGCCAGAGTTCCGGATCGGCCATTAGTCGGCTGGAGCTCCTGGTACGAGTATTATACCAAAATTTCACAATCCGATATGCTGGCTAATGCGCGAATTGCCGGAAGTCAGCCTGAGTTAGGCATCGAATATATACAACTGGATGACGGCTACCAGACCGCAGTGGGAGATTGGTTGGTTCGGAAAAAGTCCTTTCCAGAGCCGCTTGTGAAATTGGCTGAAGCCATCAAATCACACGGAATGAAAGCCGGGATATGGCTGGCTCCATTCATGGCCAGCACGAAATCCATTTTATACCGGGAACATCCTCAATGGTTTTTACGGGATACGAACGGTAAAACCATTGACTGCGGATTCAATCCGAATTGGAGCGGTCGGTCCTTGGCACTGGACCTTACCCATCCCGACCTGCAAGACTGGTTGCACAACCTTTTTGCTGCGCTTCGTGCCGCAGGTTTTGAATTTTTCAAACTGGATTTTCTGTTTGCCGGCGTTCGTAAAGGTCACCGGTTTAACCCCCAACAATCGCCATTGGAGAGTTATCGGACGGGACTTCAAATCATCCGGGAGGCTGTGGGGGAGGAGACTCACATTCTGGGTTGCGGGGCACCTCTGGGGGGATCAGTCGGACTGGTTGACAGTATGCGAGTCTCCACTGATGTGAAGGAGGTTTGGGAGCCTAAAATTTTCCGTTTCCTCGGTCGCGGTTGTGATATTCCCTCGCTAAAGGACAGTCTGAGAAATAACCTCACACGCTCGTTTCTGAATCGTCGGTGGTGGATCAATGATCCGGATTGTCTGGTGGTACGGGATTACCACTCAAAACTCACTACGGCTGAAATTAAATTAATGCTCACTGTCGTCGGGCTAAGTGGAGGTAATGTGTTTTACGGTGATGCGCTGTCCCGATTGCCCCACGAGCGGCTGGTGTGGATTCAGCAAATTTTACCACCATCGGCGTTCACCGCCCAACCGGTTTACCTGGAGGATGAAGAATATGCCGAGCGCATCATTTTACAAAAAGGGAACCTGCGACTGGAGGCTCATCTTAATTGGACCAACAAACCTGAGGAGGTTGAATTCCAGCACACAGAAGCGCATGAGCAGGGTTATGCATTTGATTTTTGGCAGGGTAAAATGGTATCAACGAATCATGCCGTTTCCATCCCACCACACGGCGTGGTTGTTTTGATTCAACCTACGGAGAAAATCGGCGATGTTCCCCGGGTGGTTGGAAATAATTTCCACCTGGCAGGCTCTGTGGATGGACGCATTCAAACTCAATTCAACTCAAGTAGTGGTGATTTAACCTTACAAGGAAAATTTATATCGTCGACGAGTGGAAAGGTCGCCATCGAGTTCCCCCGGGAGTTGACATTGAACGAAAAAGCCCTACCCATGGAGGTGATGGGTTTGGAGCAATGGGCAGGTGGCTTCATTTTTGCCATAGAAGCTGCCGCGCCATGGAGCGTCAAGCTAAAATTGAGAAAAAAAATATAGCTTCTAATGCAAAACACATTACTTATTTGGCTTCCGGTAATCATCACGTTGATCCTTCTGGTCGTGTTACCCATTGGCGTATTGGTCCGACTCAGGCGTCGTTACCCTGAAACCAAATGGGATTGGGAATGGACGGATACAAGTGAGGTCGCATTCCCTAAAAGGTTCCTGTGGGGAGTTGCGACGGCAGCGCATCAGGTTGAAGGTGGGTGTACGAACAACAATTGGTCCCGCTGGGAAAATGGTGCAACAACAGATGGCTCACCACATATCAAAACCGGAGAAGTAACGGGCGGTGCCTGTGAAAATTGGACACGCTATCCGGAGGACATCGAACTCATCAGGGAGTTGGGTTGCAATGCCTATCGAATGTCTGTTGAATGGAGCAAAATCGAACCGCGTCTGGGCGAATTTGACGAGACGGTGTTGGCGCATTATCGGGAAATGATTTTAGCGCTACGGGCGGCTGGTATTGAACCCATGGTGACACTTCACCATTTTACCAATCCGCTCTGGTTCGAAGATTTAGGTGCGTTTGAAAAGTCGGAAAATATCAAATACCTGGTACGCTTCTCTGAAAAAGTTTTCGCCACCCTGCGTGACCAGGTGACTTATTGGTGTACCCTCAATGAACCCGCAGTGTATGCCAGCATGGGTTATTTCATGGGGGACTTTCCACCGGGTAAACGCAGTATCAAATTGACCGGAACTGTTTTGAAAAATACGCTCCGGGCTCATGTTGAAATATATACAGCGTTGAAAAAATTACCGGGTGGTGATCGTGCGAAAATCGGCTTGGTGAAAAATCTGACCCAATTTGATCCGTTGCGTCGGACATTCCTGTTGGATTGGCTGATTGCCCGAACCCTGCACAATCTGTTCAATACCAGTATCTATCAGTTTTTGAAAACCGGCAAGTTTCTGTTCAGCATCCTGGGAATTCCCATCATTCGCTACCACGATGATCGTGGTAAACATTCGAACGATTTCATCGGACTCAATTATTACTCCCGCCTTTTGGTGAAATTTGGACTCAGGGGCGGTTTGTTCAAGTTTGTCATGCGTCCCGATGATGTAAAGACGGATATGGCATACGCCATGTACCCGGAGGGAATTTACCGAGCGCTCATGGAAACTTCAGGACTGAATTTACCCATCATCATCACCGAAAATGGTATCGCTGACAAGGTCGATAACAACCGTTTCCCCTTCATCCGCACCTACTTATATGCCGTATCCCAGGCAATCAAAGAGGGCGTAGATGTCCGGGGTTATTTCTACTGGTCGCTCATGGATAATTTTGAATGGGCTGAAGGCTATTCGATGAAATTTGGTCTGTACGCAGTGGATTTTAAAACTCAGGAACGCACCCTCCGGGCTGGTTCTGAAGCCTATCGGATGGTGATCAAAAGCGCGGTTGATGGCTGAAAAATCCGCACGAATTCTCGCGCTTATTCTGGCAGCGGGCAAGGGTTCGCGAATGGGTAACTCTCTGCCAAAACCCCTGGTTCTGCTGAATCACCAACCCCTGATTTCCTATTTAATACACACGGTTCGCGCCATAAGTGTCACCGACATTGCATTGGTGGTTGGGTATGGCGCTGACCTCGTGGTTGGGGAAATTGGTGATGCCGTAAATTATTATATCCGTCAGCCGGAGCAACTCGGCACCGGTCACGCCGTGACTTGTGCCCTGAAATTGATTGAACAATATGACAGCGTCCTGATCCTCATGGGTGACAATCCGCTATTAAGCCCCAAAACCATTCAGAACATGCTGGAAATTCAGAAAGTTACGAACTCGCCGGCAGTTATTTTAACAGGTCAGTTCGATCGACATTTTCCCTATGCCCGTGTGGTTCGGGATGATCATCATCGTCTGATCAAATGCGTGGAAGAGCGCGACGCCACGGTTGACGAAAAAACCATCACGGAATATATGACCTCGCAATTTTTATTTGCCGTCCCGGTGCTATTGGAAATGCTACCCCAATTACGACCCCATCCCCAAACGGGTGAAACCTATCTCACCGATTTGATCAATTACTATCTTCTGGCGGGATATGATGTTGAAACGGTCATTGCTGAAAATTATCAGGAACTGGTTGGCTTGAACACACCGGAGGAGGTGGCTTGGGCGGAAAACTATCTGAATAGTCGTACCAAATAACCAAGCGTCACCTTTTTTGAAATCTTTGTGAAGGAGAAAATATCTATGCCCCGTATCATTCCGTCACCTACCATCATCGAATCTGCCGGGAACAAACCCAAGCGAATTGAAGAATTTGTGGGACGCGTCAATTCACACCAGACGAATATCAGCGTTGCCAGAATGGTCTCTCCCGCGGGTTGGGTTGAACCCGGTCAGCGCCCGGAATTCATGGAAATCACCCTGGTGCTGAAGGGAAGTCTACACCTGGAATTTGAAGGCGGTGCTGTTGATGTAATTGCCGGACAGTCGGTCATTACTGAACCTGGTGAGTGGGTGCGCTACAGCACGCCGAATGTAGGTGGGGCTGAATATGTGGCGGTTTGTTTGCCCGCATTTTCCCCGGATACCGTTCATCGGGACGAATAAACCCGCGATCCAAATCGTGAAGCCATTTTGGGAGAAAATAGTATGACTCCAATCCGCATGGCACGCGTTGAGACCGGCGTTCGGGTCATCATCCAATTGATCGAATGCTTTAACCGGCATGATGCCGATAAAATGACTGACCTGTTTTCAGAAAATGTCACCCTTGACGATTTTTCCGGTTCGACCTATACCGGACGAGATTCGGTAGTTGTATTTTTCAGTGAGATTTTTCAGAAAAATCCTGAAATGATTCTGGAGACCGAGGAGCTGGTTGGATACGGCTATCGATGCACCTTGCGTTGGAATATTAAACAGGATAAAAAGTCCGACGTCTCGCATTGCAAACGCGGTCTGACGCTTTTCCTTGTTCGCGGTGATCAGATATGCGAAATCAATTCCTACGCCAAGCTGCGGTTGAGGGATTGAAATTGAAAGAAGAGTGTATCCGCCGATCATGGTCCTGGCGACGCGAAAAACCGACGGAGGTGAAGGAACGAGTAAGAAACATCCACACCCTTGCACCAATGTTTCCACAGGAATCTTTCATTGTTCGACCCAGTGGGGGCAACAATATCGCAGTGACGCCACCCTCACTATTGTTGGATTTGGCATGCATGATAACCAGGGCTTTGTGAATCACCTCCGAAGAGTCTGGTGGATCCAAATGCCCGGTACGGTTTATGAGGAGATTCCGACGGAGGGTTTGACATACCAAATGGATGGATTTTAGATTCAACGGGCATCGAATTTACGCCATTAGCGACACTAAACCCCCATTAAGCGACACAAAAAGCATAGATAACGACACTATATGATTTTATGTGTCGCTAATTGGGATTTAACGACATATATTAGCGTCATGCCAAAAATGGTTCCAGATTACGAATTAAAGGCAATTCTTGCCGTTGTGACCCGATTTCCGGATGGTGTGTCAGGTGACGCTGTACGTCGCGAATTACCCTTCGATATTCCGCCGCGGATGTTTCAACGCCGCCTGGAGGTTCTCATTGAACGCGGACGACTAAACGCTAAGGGGCGCGGCCGGGGACGTCGGTACTGGCCAACACAGACAACCTTTGTGCACCCAACGGCAGTCCCATCGGAAATCATGCAAATACACGAACCGAATGAAGAGAATTATCCGTTACTTTCGGCTATAGGGCGGGAAATTCGCACAAAAATCCAGGCGCCATCTTTTCACCGCACACCCGTTGGATATAACAGTGAATTTTTGGATGCTTATCGCCCCAATGTAACCTCATATCTGCCGGATGATATTCGTCGTCACCTCCTGGAAATCGGCCACTCGCAAGAAGAACAGCGTCCTGCAGGCACCTACGCTCGACAGATTTACAATCGGCTCCTTATCGACCTTTCCTGGAACTCCAGCCGCCTGGAGGGGAATACATACTCCCTTTTAGAAACCGAACGGTTGTTGGCCTTGGGTGAATCAGCGATCGGTCGTGACGCCCGGGAAGCGCAGATGATCCTGAACCACAAAACGGCTATTGAGCTTTTGGTTGATCAGGCTGACGAGGTAGGCTTTAATCGTTATACGGTATTGAATTTACACGCCTTGTTGTCAGAGAATCTACTGGAAGATCCCCGGGCTTGCGGGCGCGTGAGATCGATACCGGTGGGTGTAGCCGGGTCAGTTTACCATCCATTGGAGGTACCACAACTGATAGAAGAGGCTTTCCAGCAAATCCTTGATACGGCTGCAGCAATAAGTAACCCCTACGAACAGGCATTTTTTATCATGGTGCACCTGCCGTATCTCCAGCCCTTTGAAGATGTCAATAAGCGCGTTTCCCGGCTTGCGGCCAATATCCCGCTGATCCGTAGAAACCTATCGCCGTTGTCCTTCGTGGATGTTCCGGAAAGGGCTTATTTAGATGGAATTCTAGGCGTTTATGAATTGAATCGCGTCGAATTACTACGTGATGTATTTGTTTGGGCGTATGAGCGCTCCTGTGCACGCTACTCCGCGGTGCGTCACTCATTGGGGCAGCCCAACCTGTTCAAGCTTCGCTATCGGGAGCAAATTTCAAATATCATCGCCGGAATCATTCGTCAAAAACTGGATAAACAAACAGCCGCCACCCGAATCCGTCAAATCGTTGAAGTACAGATACCTCGTGAAGATCAGCCCAGATTTACTGAAATCGTAGAAACGGAGCTCATGAGCCTCCACGAGGGGAATTTCGCCCGGTTTCGACTGCGTCCGGCGGAATTTGAGGCTTGGCAGAAGCATTGGATGTAGTAACAAATGTTGACGTGTAATCCGACTAACTCAACTCACGAATTTCACTTTCAGGAAGTTGCCTGAGCCTCCATATTCACTCACACTACCTGAATGAAAAGATGTTTGATAACCAGCCAATCCAGACTGGTTGGGGATTTATTGGAAAACTCACAGGTTTATTGGAGGGTGTTCTCATGTCAACGCAACCGTTTCCCGATTCGCCTCTGTCACTTTGGTTGGAAACTTTCGGAGATTACCAACCACAACCCGAATTGAAGGAACACATCACCGTTGATGTCGCCGTGATTGGCGGTGGTTTTACCGGGGTGGCCACGGCGCACGAACTGAAAAAAGCTGATCCGGCTCTCAATGTCGCGCTGGTGGAAGCTAAAACCGTCGGATATGGCGCCAGTGGCCGCAACGGATCGTTTGCCATGACTGTTGTCGGTTTGGGTTTTGGTGTTACTGCGATGCTGCGTGGTAAAGACTATCTGCAGCGGGCGCACCGGTATATGATGCAAGCCGTAGACGGTCTCGAGGAATTGATCAGGACCGAAAGCCTGAACTGCGACATGATTCGCCCGGGATTTTTACGGGCTGCAACAACTCCGGCCTACATCAAGCGCATCCAACACGATGTAAAACTCATGAATGATCTGGGATTTGACGACATTTACTGGATTAGTCAGGACGAAGTGCGACAAAAGGTCAATTCAGATAAATACCTGGGTGCCATGTATGAACCGCGTCTGTTGCTCATTAATCCCGCCAAACTGGTCCGGGCTGAACGCGATTTGGCACTGCGACGCGGTGTTCAGGTTTATGAAAACACGCCGGTTGTGACCATCACATCAACCCCGAAATTTACCATCACCACACCACGCGGCAGCATCACCGCCGAAAAGGTGGTTTTCGCTACCAATGGCTATTCGCATTTATTTCCCCAAATGAAGCGCAAACAAATTCCGGCGTTCACCTATATGATTGCCACGGAACAACTTTCCGATGAACAATTGGCTGACATCGGCTGGCAGAACTATGAGGGGGTTGAAGATGGTCGGAATTTGATTCATTATTACCGGCTGACGCCAGATAATCGGATCGTTTTGGGTGGTGGCCCGGTGGGATTGACATGGGGTAACAGTCTGTATGGGGACTCGGATGAGGCCGCCTGGAAGCATCTTGAGGAACACCTGATGTGGTTATTCCCATCCCTAAAAAAACATGTAAAGATCACCCACCGCTGGGGCGGACCCTTTTCCGTGACGGTGAATCTGAGCCCCGCATTGGGTTATATCGGTGCTGACAAGCGGGCAGTTTACAGTGTGGGCTGTATTGGTCACGGTGTTTCCATGAGTCACCGTAATGGTCAGGCACTGACTGATTTGATTCTGGAACGCGAAAGCGAATTACTGGAATGTCCGTTTGTAAACCCAACTGTCATTCCCTGGCCACCCGAGCCATTACGCATGATGACGGCGGGGGCGTTGAGGGGGTATCTGCAGTTGGAAGATTGGTGGTATGAACGGGAGATTTCCTGAGGGATAAGAAGACAGTAGTGAATGGACAGTTGAAAGCGGACAGGAGCCGGTAGACAAAGAATCTTCCTTTGAAGGGCGAAGTGGGTCTTTTTAACACGGTCAATTGGTCGCCTTTCGATCCGTCAAGAGCTGGACAAGCTCACCCAGGGAGATGAACGGACGTGATTATATATGTCCAATTACCAATGTCCAGTTACCAATGTCATATGACGAATAACAAATAACCAGGCTCAGCGCTCACCGGATTGGGATTAAAACTCTCCCCGAAACTCTCTCGTCAGATACAAATTCACACTGTTAATATCCATAGGTCCGGCGATGAAATAGAGCCGGGTCGGGTAACGATTCAGGTAGAGCAAGGTAAAATCACGCTGAGTCGTGTCATTTGGTGCGGTTTTGAAAAACCGGATCAGATCAGCTTTCTCAATTTGATCCACAAAATGCCACACCGGGTAATTGACGGTGTCCGCTAAACTGACGAGAATTCGGCGCATGCCGTTTTTCTGCCACATATTCCAAACCGTATTTACGGAGACCGAATCTGCACAACCGGGATAAAAAAAATGAATCAACGCCATTTCCGGCAAGGCCGCCGGATGTCGCAAAACCTTGAATAATTCCATAGTTTCAACACCCTGATAAGTCAGGTTGGGATTAGGCCAGGTATCGTACTGGATACCATTATGACTGGCAGGTAATTCCAGAACCTGCAGTGGAAATTTGCCATCCGGACTTTTTCCCTGGGGCAGAATTTTGAAAAACAACACCAACACGACGAGAAAAACCAGCACCAGCAGGATCATCTCCCGGGTACTTTTTACGAAATAGGTCAACAATTTTTTGAAGTTTTGCATCATGAATCGTCAGGGGGTAAAGCCCGGTTTGCCCAGTAGTTTAAACATCGCCGTTTTGTATGCCTCAACACCGGGCTGGTTAAAGGGATTAACATCAAGCGAGTACCCGGACAGCGCTACCGCAAACTCGAAGAAATAGATCAAATATCCCAGCGTGTAAGCTGATAATTCCGGCAGGGCCAGCGTCATGTTTGGCACGCCACCATTCGTGTGTGCCTCGGCGGTGCCCTGATACGCTATCAAATTGATGTCATTCAAATTGAATTTGGTGAGATAATTAAGTCCATCCAAATTTTCAGAATCCGGGTCAATGACAATATCACGGTTTGGTTTTTCTACCACGAGAAACGTCTCGATGAGAATCCGATTTCCCTCCTGAATGTATTGTCCAAGACTGTGAAGATCGGTTGTAAACACCGTGCTGGCCGGGAATAATCCCTTACCCTCCTTGCCTTCCGATTCGCCGTAAAGTTGTTTCCACCACTCAGCCAGGGTTGCCAGATCAGGATGCCAATTGGCGAGAATTTCAACCTTATATCCCAACGAATAGAGCAAAGATCGGACGGCTGCATAAACCACTGCCGGGTTTTCCTCGCGCTCAGTCCAATGAATTTTCGCTTCGGCGTCAGCAGCGCCTTTCAGCAGGGCTTTAATGTCAATACCCATGGCGGCGATGGGGAGCAGACCCACAGGGGTCAGAACGGAAAAACGACCGCCCACATCATCCGGGATGACAAACCGGCGATAACCTTTTTGAACGGCCAATGTGTGCAGTGCGCCTTTTGATCCATCTGTCGTGGCGATGATTTGTCGAGCGGCATTGGTCTCACCAACCCGTTTTTCCAGCCATTTTTTCACGATTCTGAAAACCACGCCGGGTTCGGTGGTCGTACCCGATTTTGAAATGACATTCACATATACCGTGCGGTTCCCAATGCTTTCCAAAGTCCGAATCAGAGCATCCGGATGGAGATGATGTCCCAGAAAATAGATGGGTGATTCGG
>MNWS01000244.1:0-3045 GCA_001872685.1 Fidelibacterota bacterium CG1_02_48_14 | reverse complement strand
CCCGGGCTCCCAGATATGACCCGCCAATGCCGATACAGATCAACGCGGCTTTTTCCTGGCGGATTTCATGGGCAACCGCCAGTATAAAATCGAGATGTTTCTGCGCTTCGTTGGGTAGATCCAACCAGCCCAGGAAATCTGCCCCGGCGCCTGACTTATTTAAAACCTGACTCCGCAAGCTGTCAATACGGTCGATTTGGTTGTCTAAATCCTTTTGTTCGACGAAGGGGAGGATATGGTCAATCTGAATTTTCATCTCTATTTATAACTCACTTTTAATCGTTAGTCTTCCCAATGCGCCAGTACCCGACAAGGTGATCCCGTTGCTCCGGGAATGGGCAGCGCACCAATATAAAGCTTAAAGGCTCGTGGTGGTAATTTTGTGAGGTGAGCCAGATTCTCCAGATGATAGCGATTTTCCTGTAACAAAATCCGGTTAGCCGCCAGCTCCCGCCCCGCACTGCCGTCAATTCCCGCAGTATCAATACCCACACCCGTCACTCGGCGGTTTTGCACCAGCCAACCCATGGTTTCCGAAGCGATACCAGGAAATGTGGGTTGGTTCTGTTCACCAAAATATTGTTGTGGAGATCGCCAGAAACGATCCCAACCGGTGGCAATTAAAACCACATGGTGGGACGGTATTACCCCGAATTGATTTTCCCATGCCAGGATGTCATCAATTTGCAGCAGATATTCAGGGTTCTTCTCGCAGTGTTCATGCACATCCAGGCAAATGCCGGGAACAATTAGCTGCTCCGGACGAAGCCGAGCCACATCAGCTCCGGTTGGATCAAAATGGGCGGCTGTACCGATATGTGTGCCGCCGTGGTCAGAAAAGCGTAATGTGTTGATATGAAAGCCACCGGAATCCGGCACAGCATCGATTGAAAAGACCGGATCGCCCGGCCACGTGAACATCCCGGGTGTGAAAGATTGGGTGAGGTCTAAGATTCGATGAGCCATTTAAGCACATGTTCCGGCGCGGAAAAGTCATCGACATAGAGATCCGGTTTACCAGCCCGTAAATCTTTGCGCCAATAGGGATGATGTCCCACGATGAGCGATCGCATTTTATTCACCCGGGCTGCCTCCAGGTCATTCAGGGTATCACCGATCATGACGGCGTGTTCCGCCTCGAATTTGGTGTGATTCATCTGGTTGGCCAGTCTGAGAGCGATTTTGGGGAGGTCATTCCGATGTTTGGAGTCCGTGGCGTAAGCGCCTAATTTGAAGTACTCCCACAATCCGAAATGGCTCAGTTTGATGCGTGCAGAATCAGGGGTGTTACCTGTAACCAGACCGAGCAGGATGTCTTCCCGCCAGTTGAGCCGCTCCAGTATTTCCTTCACGCCGGGGAAGACGAATTTGGGAGTGCTGTCGGAGGCGTAATTGGCGCTGAGTTTTTCCAGGTAGCGGTTGATGATGGGGTAGATCATTTTGCGGATATTCCACCTCGAAACACCCAGCTTTAAAAGCGCTGTTTCGATGATCAGCGTGTCCGTTTTGCCGGCAACATCATCCAGGGTCAGGTGTTGCTCCTCTTCCCCGGAAAGTTCGTTGATAGCCTCGCTGAGCCACACCCGGGGCATGCGTCCCGGAGAGATCAGGGTACCGTCAATGTCAAACAAAATGAGTCGGGTGGGTGTCATAGTTATCATGAGTATAAGTATACGTGCAAAACCGTGGGTTTGGAAGAGGGGGTGGGTTTGAGAAAGAAGAAAGAAGAAAGAAGAAACCCGGTTGCTGCGTACCCGCCTGTCTTCCTCAGGTTCTCGGAGGGCAGGCGGGGGGACATTCGATTAGATCGCTACAGGGCGTTATCCCGAGAACGAGTACGAGTACGAGAACGAACCAATCGAACACGGGTTTCACGGATGAAACGGATTCACACCGATCAATTATCAGATCATTTAAATGACGCGTGACGAGTGACAAGAAACCGGAAAGCAGGTCGAAATTGAGGTAAATCCCCTCCGCCGGAGGGGTGGTCCGGCAACTGCCGGAGGTGGGTTTATCAGAGTAAGAAAAAGATGAAAGGAATCGAGTACGAGAACGCGTACGAGAACGAGAGCCTTCCTGCATGACTTCATACCCCTTGCTGCGAAAGTTTGATCATTTCCCGTGTCCCTGGGAGCAATGAATTTTCCCCAGCAGCGCTAAAAATTTCCGGGGGAAATCCAAAGATTATCCAGGGAGTACCAAATCTTTCATCTAGACGACCAAGTTCTCCCCGGGAATCTCACAATATTGCCCAATAAATAACATGAATAATGGATGATTAGCATTTGGGTGTGGCGGATTTGGAATTAATTTCGAACCATCTTTGATCAGGGAAATGCATTGAAAGTATTCAAGTTTTCAGACGAATTGAGCAGGCTAGGCAATATCAGTTAGCAGTAGTAAGGGGAAAAGACAGGGATTTTATGGAGAAACAAGGTAAATAATCTTCGAATGCAGGAGAATGGACTCGTTCGGAGATGCAAAGAACGCAAATATTTACGGTAACAGGATAGACGATTAATATGGCATGTAAATTTTTCCTTTAGGATTGTAGCGGCTTAGCGAGAGGAAATCGAAATGAAAACCAGTCCGTGCACCAAAAATCCTATCTCCCCCTGCCTGCCCGTTCCGTAAGCAGATAGGTACTCCAGCCGCAAGTGATGGTGACGGCAGGTATTTGAAACTATGAGGTTAAAAGTGAAGATCAAATTAATCGCGAGAACTATCCTGTTAGCAATTCTACAGATTGTCGCATTCTCCTGCGAGAAAGATCCGGTAAGTCCAAAACTTGAGCGCTTAACGGATATTGACGGGAATGAATATCAAACCATTCAAATTGGTGATCAGGTGTGGATGGCGGAGAACCTGAAGGTCACCCATTTCCGGAACGGTGAAGCGATACCACATCTTACTGATGAAGTAGAATGGTATAGACTATCGACAGGTGCCTATTGTGAATATGATAATAACTCAGAGAATTTGGAGATATACGGCTGCCTGTATAACTGGTTTGCAGTCATTGACATCCGGAATATTGCTCCT
>MNWS01000033.1:379-16248 GCA_001872685.1 Fidelibacterota bacterium CG1_02_48_14 | reverse complement strand
AGGTTATGCGGTATCGCAATTATTTACTCGGGCTAATCATCAGCACAAACCTGATCTGGGCGAACGCGCTTCAATCGGTGGCATCCCTGGATAATGCTTATCAAAATGGTGAAATCACGCTGGATCAGAAAATAATCAACAAAGTCTACCTGGTTTTCGATCAGAGCCGTATGCTAGCTGAATATCGTCCAACCAGCGCTACCATTCTCAAATGTGCGACACCCATTCTCCACGAGTATGAAACTTTTAAAGCCGATTTAGCGCCTCAGACCCGCGAAATCGTTGAAGGTTATTTGAACCCCGCAATGGATGAACGGTCACTTTACGACAGTCCGGGTGGACATTTCCGGTTTACCTATTCCACCACCGGGGCAAATGCAGTCTCAGCCACGGACAATGATATGTCCGGAATTCCTGATTACGTTGAGTGGTCTGCAGAATACATGGATTACACCTGGGCACTGGAAATTGACTCGGCCGGATTCGCTGGTCCCAACCATACCGGTGGTGACGGTAAATACAATGTCGCTTTTGAAGCCATGTCATCCTACGGCTACACCACCACAAGTGGCGTGGATGGCGCCGAACTTACCCGAATGGTACTTCATCGGAACTTTATCGGGTTTGGCAGTAATCAGGATCCTGATGGCAATGTGAAGGGCGCACTGAAGGTTACCTGTGCCCATGAATTCAAACATGCCTCCCAGCGGGTTCATTCAAATTGGTCTGAAGGCGGCTGGGTTGAGTTGGACGCCACCTGGGCGGAGGAATTTGTGTTTGATTATGTGAATGATTCCATGCTGAACTTTTTGGGGATGAACGATCCCTTTTCGCACCCGCACTACGGTTTGGATCATGGTGGCACCGGTTCGTACGAAGATTATCCCTGGGAGGATTTTATTCACCAGCGTTTTGGGGGAAATTCCTATGCTTCCGCACCATTGCTGGAATATTTCTGGACCTGGCGGCAGACCCATCAATCCCAGGCGGTTCTCACATCGTATCAGCAGATGTTCACCAATTTCGGCACGACATTCACGGACGCATTTAAAGAATATGTTGTCTGGAATTACTTTACCGGGAACCGTGCAGTCACGTTTGCCGGGCAGTCCGTATTTGGATACGACGAAGCCGGGGTTGCAGGATTTCCCACGGCGACACTCACGACGACCCACTCCGCCTACCCGGTCACTATCAACGGAACGTCATTTGAGCATTTGGCCAGTCGGATGATTCGGTTGATGCCACCAACCGGGCTGCGGAATGGTTTGGAGATCAATTTCAATGGGCAGAATAGCGTGGCAATGTACGCCATGTGGGCAGTTCGGGCCGGCACACAGGTTACCTGGGGCGAAATTCCCCTGGACGCAAACAATGACGGAAGTTTTGTCATTGATATGCGTGACGCTACCGAGGCAGCCCTCATTCCCGTAGTTACCCAGACTACCGGTTCAAGCTTTACATATTCCTATACAATTGATGCTGCCACGGTTGCCGATTGCATAACCGGTGACTTGACGGATGATGGTTCAATCGCGGTTACGGATTTGGTACGCCTGGTGAATCTCATACTGGAACAGGGAGAACCGCCGACGCCGGTGGAGCTTTGTGCCGCAGATGTGAATGAAGATGGCGACATCAGTGTGCAGGATGTTGTTCAGTTGGTCAACCTCATTCTTCAGTAAAGGACGGACGTATGTCTTCGGGTGAGAGTAAAATGAGTATTCCATTGTATGAGAGTGTGAAAAAACGCTTTAAACGGAATCGTTCTGAGGCGGAAATTGTGCTCTCCACCGTTCACATTTTTAGCAAATTGTCCCGGGGAGAAATTCGTCAGATCGAAAAAGTGATGCACATCCGGCAGTACACGCTGAATGAAGTCATTGTGAAGCAGGGCGCACCGGGCAGTGGTATGTACATCATTGTTTCAGGACGGGTGGGTATTTATATCCTGAATCATGAGCACCAGGAACGCGTGATCACCGAGTTGGAACGCGGTGATTTTTTTGGTGAGATTGCTTTGCTGGATGACTCACCACGAACGGCGACGGCAAAAGCTGAAGAGCCGTGTACGATTTTGGGGTTTTATCGTCCGGATCTTTTGGGTCTGCTGGAGACAAAACCTCAGATTGGCATTAAAATCCTGATAGCACTTTCTGAGGTTCTGGCGACACGATTAAGAATGACGAACGAAGATTTGTCCAAGGTTCAGCGCCAATTACAGAAAATTGAGGGCTTGCATCAAAATGAAGGTGAGTGACGATCACGCCGTAAATCTGCCGTTTATTCGCTCCTTCCATAAGGCTCTGTTTCGGACTCTGGTCAATTTTGTCCTTTTATTGTTAGGTCTTTTTGCCCTATACAATTTTATCCCCTACATCTCAGATGCCCTGTTTATGATTGTCATGGCGACGGTTTTGACGGCTGTCATCTCCCCAGCCATTGACTGGATGGAAGCCCGGGGCATGAGACGAGGGTTTGCCGTGGCAATATTTTTCCTCGTCGCGTTTGCCCTGGTGGGATTTCTGATTTCCCGTGGCGCACCAGCACTGATTGAGGAGATTGGCAAATTAAAAGACCTCATTCCCGCTGACGCCGATAATGGTACACTTGATCAGCTCATTGGGAAATTCAATACCTGGGTTGCGCAATATTTCCCGGATGCCACAATTGATTCGGCCATGGTTGCAAAAGTAACGAGTTCCTTTTTCGCACAAATTGGATCGATTTTGTCATCCACGGTGAGTGCTTTTTCCTCCGTCGTTTTTATTCTCATTATTACCATGTTTTTTTTGGTTGATGGCCGACGCATGATGAAAGGCCTCATCGGCATGGTTCCCAATCAGTATTTCGAAATTTCACTAAACATTTCGTACAAAACGCAACAGCAACTCACGAATTTTCTCAGAGGTCAAATGATTGCCGCCAGTGGCGTTGGCATTCAATCCATCATCGGGCTGCATATTTTAAATTGGGTTTTCGACGCCAATATCTCCGGCCCATTTTTAATTGGGGGAATTGCCGGATTCGCCAATATTGTTCCCTATATCGGACCCTTTGCCGGGATGTTGCCGGCGGTGATTGTTTCGCTGTTCAACAATTTTGGTGATCCTGTGGCCGCCAGCCATCTTTACTTCATCCCGCATATCGTTGTGATGTTTATTATCGTCCAGTTTATTGATAATAATTTCATCTCACCCCTGGTTGTTTCCAGCTCCATGGCCATGCATCCTCTTACGGTCATGTTGGTCATTTTAATTGGCTCGAAATGGGGTATCCTGGGAATGCTTTTGGCTGTACCCGCCTGGGGAATCGTGAAGGTAATATTCTACGAGGTTCTCACCGGTATTCGCCAACACCGGGCCGCTGCCGTCGGGTGACCAGATTAACCTGCAAAATTCAACATTAACGGTCTCGCAAAAAGTCTGAAAATACCCAAATGGTCATGCCCCGTAGGGATCCTTTTGGGGCTGAATTTACTTCAGTATCTAATAATATCAACAGGTTAGGAGACCCTGAAGCAAGTTCAGGGTGAAAAAAGTCTTTTTACGACTCTGTCAACATTGGCACTGGCTGAATATCTTTTTCAAAAAAAAGCAAAGGCTCAATCATTTCTCTTTTTTTCATCGGAGGATAATCGTTTCACCCGGCTCACCGTACCGTTGTCCAGATAGATTTGCAAGCGATCACCATTTTTTAAGCGATAAATCCACAATTCCGAGGTTCCGTTTTGATAAACCTGTTGCGGCTTCCCAGCCAGTTTATCAAGGATCAACCGATCCATCCCAACCTGAGGCTGAATATCTTTTTTTGTAAAGCCAGGGTCAGATTTGATCAAATAGCGCCCCAATTCCCACTCCGTCATGGCGTCCAAACCGCGTAGTTTATCGGTCGTCAGGGAAACATCCAGATCATGAATCGGTTCGTCGAGGATGCGTTTTAATCGTGGGTCAAGTTCCACAGCCTGTTTCAGGCTTTCATAAATCAGCACTTTATTCTCAAGTTGGATCCCCTTCCCCGCATCAGCGACCATCCCCTGAGCAATTTTGGTTTTGTAAGCCTGCGCATCGGAGCGAATTCCGGGATTGGCTGCCACGGCACTGTCCAGCCAAAATAGCGCACGGTTGTACAACCCGGACTGGTACAATGCGACACCCTTGGCCAGAGCCAGTTTGCTGACGAGAAACTGAGACGGACGATCAAGATCCGAGGTTACCTTTCTGGTCGCTTTGAGATGAGCTTCCACAGCCTCAAAATCAAATCGTTGCAGATCATCCTGGGCAGCACGCAGGTAAGTTTTCCCCAATTGAGTTCTTAAATCATTGACCCTGGTCTGGATTTTCGGGTCATCGCTTTCGCCAGCCAGATTTAACAAATTCTCAGTCTCTACAAATTTATCAGCGCGATAATTTTTGATCGCCTCGTTGAGATATTGTTCGGGTAAACGATTCCGCACTGCCGCCAAACGCTCCCGAACCTTTTCGGCGTTGTGGTGATGGGGATACATTGACAGAAAATCGCGGTAAAGATTCACCGCCAGCTTGTAATCCCGACGCTGCTCAGCGCGATGACCCTGGTAGGCGATATTGGTGTTGCCGCCAAAGATAAACCCGACAGTAAGTGCGACTGTAGTGTTGCTCAAATTCACCGATTTGATGGGTGAATTATAAGTGTTACCCAGCGCTTCCCCAGCCCTGGATGAACCTGATTTGGTGAAATCAAATGCTTGCTGATGGTGCATCACCTCAATGCCGTATGCTAACCTTGAATTACCATCACTGTGCCTGTGATATTGCATACCACCGCCCATTGACCAGGTCCAACTACTGGAAGCCAGCACACCTTCATTGTCGATGTTGCGGTAAAGATATGCCCGGGCAAAACCATTCCCGCCCCGGAGGTAAACATTTGCAAAGGGTAACAGGGGATAGGTCAATGTGTGGTCGAGATTCACTTCTAACACCGAGGGGAAAAGGGTCGTTCTACTGGCGGATCCTCCACCGGCTGGCCAACTGGCGGGCTTATTAAAGTCCGCTAATGGTTTCCAGATTCGAAAACCAAGCCCGCTTTGTACATCCACGATCCCCTGTGCCCAGATCGGGTAAAGCCAGTTATAACGGAAAATTGATACATCAATATTCAAATATCTGGCAGCGGATGCGTTGGGATTGGCGAAATCTGATCCATCGGTTAGTGTGGACTCGAGACTGTCCAGGACAAACCGGTCTGCCGTCCAGCCGATTTGTCCGGTGGAAATCGCGGTGCTGCCAAGTGTGAGTACGAATGGATCGCGAAAGGGTGTCCATTGCCCATCCACCGGGATACAAAAAAATAAAATCATCAGAAACCAGATTTTCGTGAATGACATAGGCGAATTTAGACTGCGGGTGGTCTGTTTACAAGCACACCGGGTGCGTTGTAATGGTTGAATACGCCGGGTGGGTAGTGCATATTTCGACGAATTCTGAACATTTGGAGTAGTAATCATCATGAATGACATGCAAACGCGATTTCTCCATTGGGTCATTAGTATGTCCATGTATCTGGGTGCAACGGTAGCGGCTATTTTCAGTCAGGCTAACCTGGCATTTCTCATTCTGATCGTGGGACTGCTGCTCTGGTTTACAGTCCTTGGATTGGGCGAAATGGAAAACGGCCGGCGAATAAGTTCCATGCAGGTTTTGATTTGGGGGATAGGATTCGGGACTCTGGCCATCCTTTTTTTAAAGGACGGATCACAGATGTTGTCACCTACAAAAATTTCTACGATTGGAATTGCCCTGGGAGGCGGTGTTTTTGCCTTAACCCTCATTTTGGCGATCCTGCTCTGGCAATCAGACAGCCAGAATGAACAAAATAATCAACTTACAAAAGAGACTCATCTGCTGAAAAGGGAGCTGGAAACGCTCAAACGAGAGTTGGAGAAATTAAAGACACTGATCCATTCGTAACGACCAACCGTCCAACGTCATATCAAAAGAGCCCGCTTTGCCGGGCTCTTTTTTTTAAAAAAAAACAAAGATCGTAAGTTGGATGAAAAAGTTCTAGGGTTTCGACGAATCGGCCAAAGCGGGTTCTGAGACCCGATGCAAGGTATAGATATAATCGTCGAATTTCTCTCCATCGGCATTCGTGGCGTTTACAGCCAAGAATAAATTCACAGGTGAATCGGCAATCTCCGGTGCAGTCCATTGAATTTCCCAATTGGGAGATTCGCCTTTTTTAGGGGAGTCGATACCTGCCTTGGTATGGGTGATGTATTCCAATTCAGAACGACCGGCATACTTTCGCGGATCAATCAGCTGGGATGTCTTGGCATCAACTGGCCTGATGGAGCCGCCGGATTTGTTGGATACATCCGCCAGTGTGATTTCAAAACCCCACCGTTTGATTTTGGGTTGTTGACCACGGATGGTCAGCGTATAGATTTCGCCTGGCACATATTTTTCAGGGAAACCCAGCACTTCAATTTTCCCCGGTCCGCTGTTCAATTCATAACTGGTATGGCACCGGGATTTTGCACAGGTGAGCTCACCGGTAGCTCCCGTCATCATGGGGGGGGCGCCTTTTTCTTTAGCGAGACCAAATGTGAAGAGCATTGTGCTCAGGATGATTCGGATGTGTACGGTATTCATGAGTCATTCCTTCTAATATTCATGCGTATAAAAAGCCCCTCCGACAAGAGGGGCTTTAAGATAATCATGGATGAAAGAGCTTACAGACTTTTCTCGATTTTGTCGAATTCGTCGACCTTATCCGTATCACCCAATCGGTAGTACACCAATTTCAGAGCATGTACCAATTCTTTGTTCGTGGGATCAAGGGCATATGCCTGTTCCAGAAAACCCTTGGCTTTTTTGTAGTTTTCCAAATTTTCGTACGCCAGGCCACAGTTATAAAGAGCATCTGCAGCATCCGGTGTCATGCCCGCCACCTGCTCGAATTGGTTGGCAGCATTCTGGAAATCTTTCTGCTGAAAATAAAGGACACCCAGGTTGTACATCAGATCGGGATTTGTAGGATCGGCCGCAATAGCCACTTTGTAGGCGTCAACAGCCTGAGTTTTTTCACCCATGGCATCGTAGACAAAAGCGATTTGTTTAATGGCCAAAACATTGCCCGGATCTTTTTCCATACCCATGTTCAAATATTTCAGAGCTTCCGTATAATTTTTTTCTTTGTAGTAAATGTTGCCCAGATTGACAAAATTGGTGATGTCATCGGTGTTCAGGTCGATGGCATTTTTCATCGTCGCCTTGGCATTTTCAATATCATTCCCAAACAGATAAACCTGAGCCAGGGTTGAATAGGTCTCAACTTTGGAGGGGTCAATGATCAGGCAGTTATTGAATGAGCTCAATGCTTCGGTATAGACTTTATCCGGGTCTTTTGCTTCACCTTTTAGAAGGGCATTGTAATAGCTGGCGCCGGCATTGAAATTGTCAACCCAGTATTTTTTCCGAACCGTCTCAATTTTGTCTTTGTACACCGGACTGATGGAGATAGAAAGATCAAAAAACTTGATCATTTCGTTCCAATTTTTCTGCTTACTGTAGATTTCCAGTCCCAGTAAATAGGATGGTTCCGGATTCATCGGCTCATTTTTGGTGGCCAGCAATAGCATTTCCTCAGCCTTCTCCATATTCTTCTGCTGAAGATATACTTTTGCAGAAGTTACCTCGGTAGATTGACAGCCGATAAATGCTACGAGACCGATAAGTAAAATTCCCCACATACCCTTTAATAAATGGCGTCTCATTGCATCTCCTTTGCACCAGGTTAATTCATTTTTTTTCATCATTTTCATCGCGGCGAATTTATCCGCCAGGTTAGCCTTTCACAAGGGCTTAACCACATGGCATCCGGCATTGCAAGACTCTTGCCAGTTGTGGGTATTCCAGCCCTTTCCCGTCAATCATTCTAATTCAATTCATAATCCTGTTTTGCCATGGGAAAATCTGATTAGGTTAAGCGGCTATGAATATCCTGATTATTATCGCCTTGAGTTTGTTGACACTCATCTCCGGATTGATAACCTGGCTTGGAATTTCCGGACCAGTCATTCTGGGTGTGGTGACTCTTTTGTGGGGGTATTTCACCCATTTTGAAAGCGTGTCGGTTGGTCAGGTGATTGTTGTCTGGGTGGTGGCAGGCGGACTTGAACTGGTAGAATTTTTCCTGGGTGGATTAGCCGCACGGAATTACGGCGCCAGCTCCCGATCCATGTGGTTGGCCATTCTGGGGGGCATCCTGGGAACAATCATTGGCGCAGGTTTGTTTGTGTTTATCGGCGCATTGGTGGGGTTACTGGCCGGTTCCTACCTGGGTGCCTATATCGGTGAATTGTCATTGGGACGCTCGGAAACTGAAGCTGCGCATGCCGCCATGGGAGCACTCTTGGGAAATGTGGCCGGAAAGACATTGAAAATGGTAGCAACATTCGTAATGGGGATTTGGTTGATCCAGCAGGTGGTTTGAAAAAAAACATGATCCCGATTTTTAAAAATAAATATCTATTCTGGATGCTCATGGCGGGATCAATGTCATTGGCCGCTCAGGATTTTCATATCACCCGACTCAAATATCCGGGTGGCGGTGACTGGTACGCCAACCCAAGTTCATTACCGAACTTCATAACCTTTATCGCCGAGAATACCAATATTCCCATTGATCCGAATGAATACCGCACGGAACTCACCGATGGCGACCTTTATAACCATCCATTTTTGTATATGAATGGTCATGGCAATGTGCGCTTTACGGATGAAGAGGTGCGCCTGCTACGCGATTATTTGATCTCCGGTGGCTTTTTACATGCGGACGATAACTACGGCATGGATGAGTCATTTCGCCGGCAGATGAAGCGTGTTTTCCCCAAAAAGGAGCTGGTTGAATTGCCCTGGGATCACCCGATTTTTCATTGCTATTTCGACTTTCCCAAGGGCTGCCCCAAGATACACGAACACGATGGCAAGCCCGCTCAACTGCTGGGATTGTTTGATAAGGGACGCCTTATCGTTGTCTATTCCTATCAAAGCGATTTGGGTGATGGGTGGGAGGACCTGGAAGTTCACAACGATGGACCAGCCAAACATGAGGCCGCACTAAAAATGGGCACCAATATCGTGGTTTACGCCATGACGCACTAATTTTATGACCCCACTTCAAGATCCAAAATCAGCATTGAGATTAAGTCACCTTGCCCGTGAGCTGGCGAAAGGTCGTTTCCAAATCGGTTTACTGATGTGGAGCACGATTGTCCTGGCGGCGCTGATGCTCATGGCTTGGGTGGAAAGTTGGCGGTACCTGGCGCCGCTGGTACGAACCATTTTTGACACAAGTATCGGGATCGCTGGTGGTGGAACACTCGTGCTATTGATCGTCTGGTATTATTTGTTACGCGACCAAAAATTAACTTCCACTCAACCACCCGTTTTAGCCCGGGCAGTCTTGGGTAGCAATAGTGATGTCCGGGACGCGATCCTGAATGCGGTTCAACTATCCCAGCAAATTCAATCCAATCAACTGACGGGGTCATCCACCGCACTGGCTGAAGCGGCGATTCAACAGGGCGCTAACCGGGCGGCTGCGTTACCGGCAGATTTGCTTTATCCTGAAGCGATGATCCAAATCTGGCGCAAGCGACTGGTCACCGTTTTGATCATTCTTCTACTGGTTTACGCGGTCAACTTTGATGGAATGAATGGCGCGTTCCTGCGTCTGTTTACTCCGGGTGTGACCTATCCTTATCCGCTGCCTGTCTCCCTGGCAATCGACACAGACCAACAGGAAGTTCTGGCAGGTGATACGATTTTGGTGACTGGACAAATTAGAGGACGCCAATTCTCCAGCGTGACACTGGTACAACAGTCCAGAGATGAGCAGAAATTTTACTCGGTGCCGGTGAAGCATGGCGAGTTCAGGGTGACCTTGCCTCATGTGGAGCACACTTTCAAGCTTCTGGCGACCATTCAGAACGGTCGCTTCTGGGAACCCTGGCAAACCCAACAATCCGACACCCTGCACATTACGGTGATCAATCGACCGGTTGTTCAGCAACTTACCGTTAAAATCCGGCCACCGGCCTATACCCATCTGCCAGGTTCTGTTTATAGTCGTGACATTCTTGAAATCAATGCTATGCGTGGCTCAAAAATCAGTCTGGAAGGCTTGGTCTCAAAACCGGTAAAATCGGCGCAGTTGGTATTTGCCAGCGGAAAAAAACAAGACCTGATTGTTACCAGTCAACAGGTGACTGGGAAATTCACATTAATGGAAAATGGTGTATTCTGGATTCAGGTCATGGACGATGAAGGTGTCAGTAATCTCAATCCCCTGAAATATCCGGTATATGCCATGTCAGACGCGCCACCTCTGGCTAAAGTGTTGGTGCCGGCGCAGGATGTTTTATTGAGTGACGCCTTTCTGTTGCCATTAAAGCTTAAGCTGGACGATGATTTCGGTTTTTCAAAATTGACACTGAATTACCAAATCAGACATCCGGACTACCTCATGCCTGACACGAGTCGTTACAGCCTGAGAATCGCTCTGCCCCAGGAAAGCGAAAAAACGCTGGAAATCAATTATAACTGGGCAATGGATGACCTGTCACTCAGCCCGGAAGATGGTGTAGATTATTGGTTTACAGTCTGGGATAATGACGCGGTCAGCGGTCCGAAATCGGCCCAAACCCGAATTTGGAGTGCCCGGTTACCCTCTGTCTCCGAGATGTTCCAGCAGGTGAATCAGACCAACGAGGAGGTCAAAACTCAGACTGAGGATGTCTTGGATGCGGTGAAGGAGATTAAGGAGAAGGTGGATGAACTGGCGCTGGAGGTGACAAAAAATCCGAAAATGTCCTGGGAGCAACAACAGGAAGCCCGGCAATCCATGGAGCAAATGCAGCAGACCGAGCAAAAACTGAAAGACATCAGCGAAAAGCTGGACAAAATGATCCAGTCTGCCAAAGAGCAGAATTTGTTCGACAAAGAGACGCTGGATAAATATTCGGAATTGCAGGAATTATTTCAGGATTTGCTCTCGCCGGAACTGAAGGCGGCCATGGAAAAACTTCAGCAGGCGATGCAGGATCAGAATCCGCAGCAAATTCAGCAGGCGATGCAGGACTTTCAGGCATCCATGGAGAATTTCAAGCAGAGTGTGGAGCGTACGCTTGAGATTTTCAAGCGGGTCCAGATCGAACAGAAATTGGACGAACTGAGCCAGCGTCTGACCGATCTCGCGGAAAGACAATCAGAGCTGGTACAAGATCTGGAATCGAAGGATGCCGGGAAACAGATGGACTCAGCGGTGAAAGAGCAGAAAATTTCTGATGAATTTGAAGCTGCCAAGCAGACCGCTCAGGATTTGAATAATTTGCTCCAGGATCAACAAGAATTAGATCCACAAATGGGGGCCGAATTTCAACAGGCGATGGAGCAATCCCAAACTTCCGAAAACTTGCAACAATCCTTACAGCAGATGAAAAACAGTCAAATGCAATCAGCTCAGCAACCTGCTCAACGAGCCCAACAATCTCTCCAGCAACTGGCTCAACAGGCTGCGGCAATGCAATCGCAAATGCAACAGCAGATGATGGACGAAGTGGTGTCAGCATTTCGTAAGATTATGATGAAGACATTGAATCTTTCGCAGATGCAGGAGAGTTTGGAGGATCAAACCAGAGATGTGGCTCAGCACAGTAGTCAGATTGGGGAGATGGCGGATCAGCAACAGGCATTGAAAGAGGGCTTGAAACAAATCGCCGCAGACATGAGTGGCCTGGCGAATCAAACCTTTGCGGTGAGTCCAAAATTGGGTCAAACGCTGGGACAGAGTCAGACACAAATGGAAAACGCCATTGAACGGATGGAAAGTCGCTCACCCGCCCAGGCAGCGCAGGCTCAGGCCAAAGCCCGCGAAGCACTGAACATGACTGCTGAGCAATTAGCCAGCGCCATGCAAAACTTGATGCAAGGTGGTCAATCCAGCGGTTTTGAGCAATACATGCAGCAACTCCAACAAATGGCCGGACAGCAGCAGGGTCTGAATCAGCAAACCATGATGGGTATGGGCAATATGTCCATGATGCAGCAACTGGCGGAGCGTCAGATGCAGCTCAAGAAAAACCTCCAAAATATCCAGGAAGGCATGGGTGACGATCCCCGCATGATGGGCGATCTGGGCAAGATTGGGCAGGAGATGGAGGAGGTCGCCAAAGCCATGCGTCAAAGCAAACCGCGTCGTGATTTGATGGAAAAACAGGAGCGGATTCTCAGCCGTTTACTGGATGCTCAACGCTCTGCCAACCAACGTGATTTCAGTAAAAAACGAACCTCCAAAACTGGTGAGGATCAATCATTCTGGACGGGTCCCAATGGCTTACCAGCCGATCTGGGTGAAGCGCGAAATGTGATTTACGAGGAGCTGCTGTACAGCCTGAAGCAATCCTATTCACGTGAGGATCAGGCTCTGATTCGAGCATATTTCGAAGCCTTATCCGACCAGATGAATCAATCGGACCAGCAGGGGGTGCAGAAATGATCAGAGTTGGTAAAATAATGGGTTGGGCAGCGTTGATGTCCACATGGATCACCGGTCAAACACTGCTTCCGGTAGACTCCATCTCCCAGAAACTTTACGACGATACGGAACTCGCCGTCGTTCACATCACCATTGATACAACGGCATTAAATTGGGTTTACAACAATGTGCAGAGCGACTCGTTGCATCTGGCGCAGTTTCATTTTCAAAATCGCTGGATTGATGAAACGGTGGATTCCGTCGGTTTTCGCATTCGCGGTAACACATCCCGTGTGGCTGCAAAAAAATCCTTCAAAATTTCCTTCAACACATTCGTTCCGGGGCGTGAATTTTATGGCGTTGACAAACTGAATCTGAATGGCGAACACAACGATCCATCCATTATTCGCAGTAAATTGAGCTGGGATGCATTCAAGGAAATAGGAATGATCGCCAGTCGGGCTGCCCATGCAAAAGTCTACATTAATGATGTTTATTATGGACTTTACATCTCGGTGGAGCATGTGGATGATGAGTTCCTCAGAAAGAATTTTGCGGACGATACGGGTAACCTGTGGAAATGTCTCTACCCGGCGGATTTGAATTATTTGGGCGCTGATCCTACCCTTTACCAAAATTTGACCGACAATGGTCGCCCGGCTTACGAACTCAAATCCAATGAAGATCAGGCTGATTTTTCGGAATTAGCGCGATTTATCAATGCGTTAAATAATACCGCCAGTTCCAACCTTCCGGATTCACTGGAACACCTGTTGGATGTCACGGGTGTGCTCAAATATGTGGCCATGGATATTTTATTCGGTAATTGGGACGACTACTGGTCCCTCATGAACAACTATTATCTCTACCATAATCCCAGCCATGATCGGTTCACGCTGATTCCCTACGATTACGACAACAATTTTGGAATAGACTGGTTCAACATCGACTGGGCGACTGTAGATCCTTATAATTTCCCCAAGGTTGTGAATGGCGACCGTCCATTGGTGGAACGCCTGCTGAATAATCACCAATATCATGATTTGTACACCCACTTTTTGTCCTACTTCAATGCGCATGTTCTGAATTTAGCCACCTGGGAACCACGCATTGATTCGCTCCGGGAGATGATTTCGAGCGCCGCATTTGATGATGATTACCGAACGCTGGACTACAATTTTACCTTTGATGACTTTAATAATTCCTACTCAGAGAGCGGGTATAACAATCAGCATGTGAAGCGCGGGTTGAAGGAATTTATCACGCTGCGTCATAACTCATTGAGCTCGCAGTTGACATTTCTGAATGCACCACCAAGTATCTATGCGGCGGATTGGACACCCCGGATTCCGCAACCAATGGACTCAATTCAAGTGACGATCGCGGCATTTGGCAGTGCGGGACTGTCAAACATCAGTCTGAAATATTTGCCGACCGAATCGAATGACACGCTGAGCTATACGATGTACGCTGCGCCTGTCTCCGGCAACAAGCGCGTCGAACTGGCGGATCGCTGGGTGGGGATGATGCCTCCACTGAGCGCTGGTGGATCGGGGCATTTTTGGATTGTCGCCGAGGATGACCTAGGGCAGACGCAGAAATATCCGCGCCAGGGAAGCCTTTTCATCCAGACATCGGTGCTGGTGGATGGTCCCGTGATTAACGAATTCATGGCCGACAATGACGGTGTCGCCACCGATCCGGATGGTGATACCGACGATTGGTTGGAGTTGTATAACGCCACTGATTCACCCTTTTTGTTAACCGGACGCTACATGACGGACAATCCGGAGAGTCTTACCAAATGGCAGTTCACCCAAAATAGTTTGTACATCCAACCTGACGAATTTCTCGTGATCTGGTGCGATGACGATGAAGAGCAGTCTGGCATTCACACCAACTTTAAACTATCGAAAAACGGCGAGTATCTGGCCTTGGTTGACATGGATGGCGTGTCGGTGATTGACTCTTTCAGTTTTGGTGAACAGGAGACGGACATCGCGTTTGGGCGCTACCCGGATGGTAGTGAAAATTGGGCATTTTTGTCCGGAACACCCGGGATGAGTAATGTGCTGTTATCTACGAAACCGGAAGTTACCCTGGCGAAGACATTCTCACTATCGGCCTATCCCAATCCATTTAATCCGATGACAACAATTGCGTTTGACCTGCCCACCCAGGGGGATGTTGCTATTGATGTCTATAATTTGAGTGGTGAACGCGCCTGGTCCAGGATGATAATGAATCAATCGCCAGGTTACCATACGGTGAGTTGGTCCGGTGTTGATCAAGCCGGACAATTGGTTGGTTCAGGGATTTACTTCATGCGCGTTGCAATGGGTGGTCAGTCCCGCAGTCTGAAAATAACACTTTTGAAGTGATGAGTTAAATCTTGAGACGACATCTATCTACACTATTGATTTTATTCGTTGGTCTGACCACCGGATTACCCGCTCAGGGACTCCAGGCAAAGGACGGCCGCAATCAGGATCAACTCCTCCTCATGCGGGCTCAGACACTGGAACGCATGGGACGAACGGATGAAGCGGCTGAGATTTACGGTTCCCTGGTGAAAAATAATCCGTCGAATCAACTCTATTACCTGCGGTTATCCAATCTGCTGCGGCAGACCAATCGTCTTGACGACCTTCTCGCCATCATTGACGAGCGATTGAAATTGGCCCCCAATGACATTGAGCTCGTGTTGGATAAAGCATCTGTGCTATTTGCAAAAAATGAAAAAGCAGAGGCTCAAACGCTCTGGAATCAAATTCTGGATAACAACGCCGCTTCACCCATGCTCTTCACCCGGATTGCGAATTCACAATTGATTGCCGGTGCAACGGATGATGCTTTGCAAACCCTTTTATTGGGTCGTCAACGCCTGAGTGATCCCGCCGCGTATGCCGCCGACTTAGCCCGGGTTTATGCCGCGAGAATGGTGTATGACAAGGCTTCCGAGGAATACATTCGTCATCTGGAGCGCTACCCGCAGCAGGCGAATTACATCACCCAACAGATCATTGCCATGCTCAAGAACAACAACGCCTACCCGATAATTACGGCAGTATTTGAGCAGGCTATGACCGTGACACCGGAACCGGCTGCGATTCGAACGATTCTGGGACGTGTCTATTTTTTCGAAAAAGACTACAACAACATTAGCCGGATGTTCGCGGCGGCAGACATTGTAAAAGCGGATCTGCCGGAAATGCTGGAAATGGCGCGGTCGTTGGAGCGGGAACATGCCTGGGAACCGGCTTCGGAGCTTTATCTGAGTGTGTCGCAAAAAGCGCAAAATGCCGATGATCGCGGCCAAGCTTTACTGGGATTGGCGCGGACCTACG
>MNWS01000033.1:0-250 GCA_001872685.1 Fidelibacterota bacterium CG1_02_48_14 | reverse complement strand
ATGATTCCCTGGGTAGCACGCTACCCAATTCGCCTGCTGCCTTCAAAGCCATGTACCAGGTTGCGGAGATTCAACTGACGATCACCGCTGATTTTGACAATGCGGCCAAAGGGTTTGAGCGTATCCTAACCCAGTCCCGATCGAAAGATCTGGCACTGAAAGCGGGTCAGCGCTGGATTGATGCGTTACTCGCGAAAGGCGACACGACCGCAGCTTATCAGGCATTGGCTAAAACCATTAAATCGACGAA
>MNWS01000197.1 GCA_001872685.1 Fidelibacterota bacterium CG1_02_48_14 | reverse complement strand
GACGCTGGAAATCGGGACATTTACCGGCTATAGCAGCCTGGCGGTGGCTTTGGCATTACCGGTCCTGGGAGAAGTCGTCTGTTGTGACATCAGTGAGGAATACACCAACATTGCCCGGGAATTCTGGGAAAAAGCCGGTGTGACAGAGAAGATGGACCTGCGGATCGGACCCGCGGTGGAAACGTTGGACGCCTTGGTGTTGGATCCCAAGCAACTCGGGTCATTCGACTTTGCGTTCATTGATGCGGATAAAATTGGTTACCCGGATTATTACGAACGGGTGCTGAAACTGCTGCGGACAGGTGGATTAATGGCGATTGATAATGTGTTTCGTAATGGTAAAGTCGCGGATTCGGGTCAGCTCGATGAGAGTACGGTCGCCATGCGAAAATTCAATGCGTTTCTCATTTCCGATGAGCGGGTGGAGGTGAGTATGGTTCCCATTGCGGACGGGCTGACATTGGCGATGAAGAGGTGAGGAGGCGGTTCGGTTACAATATCAGATCGATTTCGGGTCTTTTTTATTACGGTACATCTGCATCCAAACCAACGCCACTGCCCCCAGTGTAATCGAAAGATCGGCCGTATTCAGAATCCCGGTTCGAAGCCAGGGACCGATTCCAAAATTCATAAAATCCGTCACCGTTCCCTGATGCAAAATCCGATCGTAGAGATTGCTCATGCCGCCCCCGATCACGGAGGCGATGCAGATCATCTCCCCCAATGTCAAATTTTTTTCCAGAATCAGGTAGCCCAGTGCGAAGAGAGTTAACAGCACCGGAAAAATGGTGAGCACCACCGTTTTATAGGGCTGTGGAATATTGGACCCCATGCCCAGAAACGCGCCATCATTTTCGGCATAAACCAGCACAAAGACATCACCCACGATACTCACGGTGCCGGAATATTTGAGGTGTTCCCTTGCCAGATTTTTGGTGAATTGGTCCAGCCCAATGCTGAAAACAATGACCAGCGTGATCAACAGATAGTTTTTCAGTTTAGTTGGCACGGGGAGCAACAACCGCCTTATTGCGGCTGTTGATAATTGAAATCGGTGGAAAGCTTGAATCGCATGACGCGATTATTTCCGGTGTCAGCGATATAGACGACATTGCCGGCATCCACTGCGACACCAGCAGGACGATTCAAAATATCAGCGGAGAATTTGTCAATAACCGTGTCAACACTGGTGTAAATCCAACCGGTGTCAGAGAGCGTCGAATGGATGATCGTGGTATCAACCCGGACTTTTGAAACGCCAACGAAATAGGTGAAATTGCCCTGGCGGTCAAATTGTTGGATCTGGTTATTGTCCGTATCAGCGATATAAATGTTACCGGTCTGGTCTACGGTCACATCTGAAGGGTGATTGAAACGATTCAAATCCATGATTGGGTCCACTCCCAGATCAAACGCACCACTTCCACCGACCTTGTGCATTCCAAAAATGGGTCCCCATTGCGTATAATAAATGCCACCTTCAAGGTCCGTACACATGCCTTTGGGCGTGTTCACCGTTCCGTTACCAGATCCGCGTGACGCCGGGCGTTGAGTAATGACGCCGCGATAGAGGAATGTCACCTGATCGTCGTTCGTCACCACAAGCGCTTTGGGTGTGTAGGTGAACCGGACCACCGAATTACTGGCAGCATCAGCCGCGTAGGCAAAATCCTGAGCATCCGGTCCATTGCTCACACCGGTAAAACGAATGGTGTCTGCGCCAATGTAATAACGCGCTGCATTGATTGAATCAAGGGGGTCATTTCCATCCCAAAACGGATGAATCCCCATGAGGTTGACAATGCCCTCCGTGGTGGTTAGAACTGTGTCCGCAGGGGTCGTGCTGATCAATGCTGCGATAGAATCCAGATCGCTTACCCAGCCAATATTGTGAAATTGGATGGAGGTGATGATGGCCTGAATGCCAACATTGTTAATGTATTGATTCCAAACCCAGATACGATTGGAGCTGTCCGCGATGAATAAATTGAGCCGGCTGTCCTGAGCAATGGCTATCGGTTCAAACGGGAGATTGGCCAGAACTGAGAAGTCATTTCCAAACGCATCGGTAGTAATAATTGCGCCGGAAGCATCCAGGACAGAAATACTACTGCCGGATTGATTGGCAACAAACAGGTAGCCGTCACGACCGGAAATGATGTCCCGTGGGCTCTGGAATGAAAATCCATTGTCGCTGCTCCAGTCGGGACTAATGCGGATATAGTTGGCCACACCGGCACTGAAGGTACTGTCCGAATTTGTGGCGGTGGGCAATGACCATTTGGTACCGCAGGAAATGGTGACCATCATCAACGCAAACAGCATGGGTAGCATTACGCGAAAGGGTATCTTGTTGCGTTTTTTCTGAAGCATTAAAAAGTCCATCCCAAACTAAACCGTTGGGCATTATTCCAGTCACGCATATCCGTGTAGGCGTAGTCCAGCAGGAACCCGCCTATCCGGAGACCGAATCCGGCCGACCAGGTATCAACATCCATATTCAGTTGATAGCCACTCCGGAGATACAGTGTGTGTTTCAGCCCCAGTTCAGCGCCAAGGCTCACATTTTCCGCATTGTCAACGGGATGATTCAACTGAATGGAGGTGGTGAGTTCGGCATGAGGGGAATTCAGCCATTCATTGGCGATGCCGAGTCGGAAAATGGTGGGTGGTGAAAAACTTTCGTAGGGTTGTTTCTCCATGTCGCCATTGGCATTCATAAATTCGACAGAATCCTTTGGCGCTGCCGGCAGACCAAAGTTAACCAGCGCAACGGCAAACCGTAACTGCTGGAATCCCGTGTAGTAATAGGTCCCCAGATCCACGAGGTAGTCCACCATATTGAGTTCAGCCAATTGTTCATCCACAATTTTTCCCGTGATGCCGAATGAGAAACGATCGGTCATTTTCATGGCGTAGGAAAGTCCGAACATCATATCGCCGTAATTGAAATATTCACCGGTTCCGTTGGGCAGATATTCGGTGGTGATCTCCATGGGGTCGGTGTGGATGGAGGTAGCGGAAATGCCGAGACTGTGGATTCCCCGGAATTGATAGATCGCGGCCAGATTTTCAGACTGAATGCCGGCA
>MNWS01000104.1 GCA_001872685.1 Fidelibacterota bacterium CG1_02_48_14 | reverse complement strand
CATCCCGGACGATAATATCTTTTGCGCCGGCTGCCAACGCGCCCTCCACGGCCGCATTCACCTCCTGGGCCATCATCTTGCGAAAATATTCGTGGTCCCCTTCATGCAATGTTGTCTCATCCCAATCAACAACACCGCATACGCCTTCAATATCAGCCGAAATCAGTACTTTGGGAAAAGGTCCGTGCATCATAATTGCCTCAAGTTTTTTAGCGGAAGTTTTTTTGCCACCATCGCCGGAAACATATCATATAAATGCTTTAAGGGTTAATGAAAATCACATGACGGTGGCTGCAGAATGTCACTGCTTGATTTACATTTTCGTCACAGTAGATTATCCTCATCAAGGGAATTTTGCCGGAAAAGAGATGACCTACTTTAATGCCCATCAATTCAGTGTGAGTTATCGTGCGTGATAAACCTGCTAATATTTGGTATCGGTATCAATTCATCCTGCCAGATGCTGATCCGATTGAGATAGAGATCGAACTTGACGGTGAGACACTCAATCTGGTCAAGCCGGTTCTGGAGGAGATTCCTGAATGGACGACATTCGAAAAACTTGATTGTAGTCAAGCCGGAACCTGTGCTGCTGGTCAATTTTGTAAAATTGCAGCAAACCTGGCTTATGTGGTGAAAAAATTTGACGGGGTTTGGTCTTTTAATGAAATGGATGTCTTGTTAGAAACCGCAGAGCGCTCCTTCGCCAAACACACCACCGCCCAGCGCGCATTGGGCTCACTTCTGGGGATTATCATGACCACCAGCGGTTGTGAGCCGATGGAATTTTTAAAGCCCATGACGCGATTTCATTTGCCCTTTTCATCATTGGATGAGACCATTTTTCGGGTGGCGAGCATGTATTTACTGGGCCAGCATTTTCGTCGGAAACGCGGACTGGAGCCTGACTGGAGCCTGTCAAAACTTTCCGAAATGTATGCCAGAGTAGACCAGGTGAATGTCAGTATCGTCAAGCGCCTCCAAAGCGCCACCAAGGTCGATTCCAGTATGAATGCCGTCATCGTGCTGGATTCATTTTCCAAAATGCTGCCATTTTCCCTCATGGATGAATTGGCAAATATGGAATACCTGTTCAAAGCCTACTGGCAAGACGATGCCTCGGATGAACCCGAAGAGTAGCCGTCCAAATTTTTCTAAACAAAAAAATCACTTCATAAACAAAAACACGATGTTTTCCAAGACCGAGGTCCATGTTACCATGCAAATTCTTGAACTCTCACAACGACCTGATTTAATCGACGCTGCCATACAATACTTTTGGAGCAAATGGGGAAACGACCGAAATCTCATTTTCTACAAAGATTGCATACTCCACGCGTTAGATACTGAAAACCCTCTTCCTAAATTTTACCTGGCCTTGGAGAATGACAAAATCGTCGGATCCTACGCACTTTTGGTGAATGACATTAACAGTCGTCAGGATTTAATGCCCTGGTTCGCTTGCCTTTCTGTTGAGCCGGAATTTCGCGGCCAAAAGCTCGGTTTTCAGCTACAGGACCACGGGATCGCGGAGGCGGGACGGAAGGGCTATTCCACGCTATATCTCAGCTCTGACCTGGAAAATTATTACGAGAAAAATGGCTGGACTCACTACACCCAATGTTATGGACCTGGGGGTGACGAGATAAAAGTTTACCGTCGGAAAATGTAGATAAATGGTGACCGGCCTTAGTAGATGAAACTGATTTCAAGTAACGGCGGACTTAGAATTGACCAGAGCTCAGGAAATGTTGACCTGACCAGAGGTAAAATAAAATGAAAGCATTCGCTACGATTGGTTTGTTGGTACTTTCGAACACATTTATGACGCTGGCCTGGTATGGCCATTTGAAATTTAGTGAATGGAAATGGTCCAACCAGTTGGGATTGTTCGCCATTGTGTTGATAGCCTGGGGCATCGCATTTTTTGAATATTGTTTCCAGGTACCTGCCAATCGAATTGGTTTTCATGGCAATGGCGGTCCGTTTACGCTCGTGCAATTAAAGGTGATTCAGGAGACGATTACACTCATTGTTTTTACCGCTTTCACCCTAATGGTTTTCAAGACGGAGACACTCCGAGTCAACCATTTCATCGGATTTATCTTCCTGATTCTCGCCGTTTTTTTCATCTTCAAAAAGTAAAAAAAGCGCTAGTCAACATGCATCAGAATTCCGGTTTAAAGTCGCTTCGACGGGCGATACTCCGCGTCCACACTCGCCCGTAGGTCCAACTGTTCGCGTTTGATATAATGGTGCTCCCAACTGCCGCGTGCATACCAGATCCAGTAGAGCGAGGTTGAGACCACATTACTGATAAACATTCCCCACCAAATACCCACAGCTCCCATGCCTGCCGTAATTGCCAATAAGTAGGCTAGCGGCAAACGAATGCCCCATAACCTGATGATATTAATGATCATAATGGGTTTAGTGTGGCCGGCACCCTGGAAGGCAGCCTGCGGTAAAAACATGCTGCCAAACACCACCACGGAGAAGGCGAGAATGCGAATGAACTCAGCGCCGGTGGCGATGACTTCCGGATCATTCGGTATAAAAAATGAGATGAAGTAATGACCAAAAAAGAAAGTCAGTGTCATCCCAATGGTGAGATAAACAAACACGAAAATAGCGCCCTTTGTTACCGTATCGCGAGCGCGCTCATGCTTTCCAGCCCCTAAATTTTGACCGATGAAAGTCGTGGCAGCCTGGCCAATTCCCATGGCCGGAAAGAGGAATAACATGGTGAGCCGGTTCACAACACCGTAAGCCGTAATCACGATGGTACCAAATGAGTTGACGATCCCGTTCATGATGATAAAACCCATGGCAGTGGCCGTTTGTCCCACCGATCCGGGAATCCCGATAGCGAAAATATCGCGAATGAGTTTACGATCCGGTCGTAGGTCAGAAAATCTCAGTTTAACACCAAAGCGTTTGCTGATTAAAAATCCCAGCCCCACCAAAGCAGCGAAACTCCTGGCAACGACAGTTGCAGTAGCAGCGCCGGCGACACCCATTACCGGAAAGGGTCCCCAACCAAAAATCATGAAGGGATCGAGCACGACATTTATGGTGACGGAGATAACCTGAACGATCAGCGGTGAAACAGTATCGCCGTAACCTTGCATGATGCCGCTATATACGAAGTAGAGAAAAAGCGCTGGCATCCCCGCAAACAGAATTTTCATGTAGATCGTAACATTGGGCAGAATCTCAGTCGGCGTATGGATCAATTCCAATACCGGGTCGGCGAGAAACACGCCCAGGACGACTACAATCATGGCGAAGCCCAGCATCGTCAGGACGACCTGTCCGGCGACTCTTGAAATGCCATGATGATTGCCTTTGCCAACATGTTGTGCAATGAGCGACGTGCCCGCCATTGAGAACCCGGTAGCAATTGAAATGAAGAGGAAAAGAATTGGAAAACTGACGACCGGTGCCGCTACAGCCGATTTTCCCAGTCGTCCCAGCCAGTAAATGTCGGCAATACTATAAAGCTGCTGGAGCAGATTTCCCAGGACCAGTGGTGCGCCCAGTTTGAGCAGATTTTTGAGGATGGGACCTTCGGTGATGGGGACATTCTTGGAGAATAACTGCCGCAGATGCATAGGGGCATAGATAGGCATTTTGGGCAACTTTCCAAGCCCAATTCAACCCAGAGCGTTACCAAGTATCAACATTGGCCGGAAAAGTAATTTGGAGTGGGTGACAAGCAGGTTAAAATTGATCATGATTCCAATCGCTGAACCCACTGTTTCAAAATCTCCGCAGACGTGGGGAGACAAACGGTACAATAACTACAATTATTATCTGCGCAAGCGATACGGACAGCGTGTTTACAAGGTTTCCCTGCACGGCGGATTTACCTGTCCGAATCGCGACGGCAGCAAGGGACACGGCGGTTGCGTCTATTGTAATAACGATAGTTTTGTCCCGCCGTATATCCATGCGGAAATGCCAATAACTGAGCAAATGTCAACCTCCATTCCATTCCTCCAACAACGCTATGGTGCGGAAAAATACATCGCCTATTTCCAGGCCTACTCCAACACTTACGATGAATTGGAAAAACTGAAAGCGCTGTATGAAGCTGCAGTGGCGCATCCGAATGTCGTGGGCTTGGACATCGGTACACGGTCAGACTGTGTGAACGAAGCGCTGATGGAATACCTGGCGACATTGAATGAACGGGTTCATGTGACACTGGAATATGGGATTGAATCCATTCATGACGAGACATTAAGCTGGATGAACCGCGGTCATGATTTTCAGTCTGTTGTTGATGCGGTAGCGCTGACAAAAAAGTTTGGACTGACCGTCGGTGGGCATATCATCCTGGGCTTTCCGATTGAGACGATACCCATGATGATGGAAACCGGTTTGGTGGCGAATCAATTGGGATTGGATTTTTTAAAAATTCACCAACTTCATGTTGTCAAAAAAACGATATTGGCGCATCGGTATCTTGAGCAGCCATTTCCAATGTTCACACCTGAGGAATATGTCGATTTGACTTGTGATATACTGGAGCGATTGAATCCGGAAATTGTGATCCAGCGACTGTTTGGTGATGCACCACTGGATTTGTTGATTGCCCCAAGATGGGGTCATACCATCCCGGAATTACTATACATGCTGGAGTCTGAATTAAAGCGACGCGGAGCCTGGCAGGGTTCCAATTACACATCGAGCTTGTATTTTTGATGCTGTTTTCTTAAAAAATGTTGATTGATTCAAGAAGGTTGATTGAAAAGGAAATTGAATATGCAGAAAAATGATTGGGCATTGATTTTAGGAGCTTCCAGCGGTTTTGGCGCTGCCGCTGCACGGGCATTATCAAAAGCTGGCGTCCATATTTTTGGAATTCATCTGGATCGTAAAGCGACCATGTCAAATGTGGAAACGCTCATCACTGATATTGAAGAAGCAGGACAGAAGGCGATATTCCTCAACATGAATGCTTCCGATGCGGAAAAAAGAGCGGAAGCGGTGGCACGGATGCAGACTGAAATAGGGGATGGCCGTGTGAAAGTACTGCTTCATTCATTGGCATTTGGCACACTAAAACCACTATTTGCCGATGATGCCAAAGACGCGTTGAATCAAGCCCAGATTGAAATGACGCTGGATGTCATGGCCAATTCCCTGGTCTACTGGGCGCAGGATATTTACCGCGTTGGCTTATTGCGTAAAGGTTCGCATGTGTTTGGAATGACATCCGCCGGCAGTCACCGCATGTGGAGAAGTTATGGCGCTGTTTCCGGTGCGAAGACCATTCTGGAATCCAACCTGCGTCAAATCGCTTTTGAGCTTTCACCATTTGGAATCGCGGCCAACGCGATTCAGGCTGGTGTCACCGACACACCGGCATTGCGAAAAATTCCTGAAAATGCCAAAATGATTGAACACGCTACGTCACTCAATCCGGGTAAACGCCTGACAAAGCCGGAAGATGTGGCGCAGGTACTGGTAGATATTGGGTTATCCGAGAATACCTGGCTGACGGGAAATATCATTCGTGTGGATGGCGGTGAGGATATTGCGGGGTAACCCATTCCCTGTTTTCCATGTTACTGGAGTTGGGTCGCTTTGATTTGATCTGGTCGCATTTGGCTCCATAGCCAGTAAACAGCCTTTTTTTTAGAATGCAAGAAAATGAAACGGGGATTGACTGCCATGTCGTCCCCGTATTTTTTTATACCACTACCGTTTGATTTCCCCGGACAGTCTATCTTTGTATCAGACTTTGGAAAAAACGCAAAGCCGGGGCAGGAAAAACTGCCCCGGTATACTGATTCAACCAGATTTGTTCTGGAATTTAAACCCGGAACTGATTCACCAGAGAGTTGAGCCCCCGAACTTCACGACTCAATTGCTCGGCTGATGATGCAAGTTCCTGTGACGCGGCGGCAGCCTGTTTGGAAACGGAGCTGACACCTTCCACATTTTTGGAAATCTCCTCCGCACCACTGCTTTGCTGTTCCGTGGCGGCTGCGATCTGAGTAATCGCAGAATTCACCTCTGCAATTGCCATAACGATTTTCTCCAGGGCATCCTGACTTTCGGCGGCTAATTGCTGATTCTGATTTGCCTGTTTGCCGGTTTCACCCATGGATTTTACGGATTCAGCGATGTCACGCTGAATCTGACCAATCTTTTTACCAATTTCACCCGTGGCATTGACCGTCCGCTCTGCCAATTTCCGCACTTCGTCTGCAACCACAGCGAATCCGCGCCCCGCATCGCCAGCCCGGGCCGCTTCGATGTTGGCATTCAATGCCAGCAGGTTGGTCTGATCGGCGATGTCGTCAATCACCTGAATCACTTCACCAATTTCCAATGACCGTGATTCCAGTGCGGCAATTTTCCGGCCTGCATCCTGGACCAGTTGGGTGACTTGGGACATTCCCTGGAGCGCCTGGATGACGGCTTCGCGACCTTGTTTGGCTGAGGAATCGGCACTATTCGCACTGCCCTGAGTGGTATTGGTACTGCGACTGCTCTGGAGAATCATGGCACTCATTTGCTCGGTGGCTGTGGAGACCTCGCTCAATTGATATTGCTGTTCCTCAGCGCCGGTGGCCAATTGTTCTGAAGCCGCAGAAATTTGTTCGGCAGCATTTCCGACCTGTTCTGAACTGGCTTTGATCTGGATCAGGATTTTCTGAAGTTTTTCCACAAACGTATTGAACCATTTCGCCATTAATCCCAATTCGTCTCTTGATTTAATATCAAGTCGCTTGGTGAGGTCGCCCTCGCCCTGCGCGATGTCTTTGATCATTTCGATGACCTTAAAAATCGCCCGGACGATGGAAGTTGAAATGTAGGTCGCGAGAACGGCACCGATTAAAATGGATGCAACGATGATCACGAGCATAATCAATTTGCTGCTATTGATCATGGCACGTAGCAGAACAACCTGATCCTTCGCCAGTGAAGCACCGATTTTCACCCCTTCATCAATCAGTGGTTCGATTTTGTGAATCACCTGGCGGAAGTCCTCGGTGCTGGTACTGATCTCAGCATCGATGGCGACAATTTCGAGAAAATTCTTCTCATAACTTGTTGCCAGATCAATCAGTTTCTGCCTATCCGAAGGCGCCAGATCAGATTTACCAATGTCCGCCACCAGCTTATCCGTATTGGTTTTTAGCTGCTCAACATATTTGTGCTCACCGCGCAGCATGTAATCTTTCTCATTGCGACGCAGCATGAGCATGTCCGACAGTAGTAGCAGATTGTTGACCTTATTGACATCCGTTTCAATCTGATGCACTTCACCTCGGAATTTGCCCACAATGCCGGTTTCGGTGGTCCCTTTTTTCTCGTAAAGTGCGGTAACCTTTAAAAAATCTACCAGGTATTCATCCGCGAGATTTCTGATTTCTACCATTCGGTCATGTTCATTTTTACCCAGACTCAGCTCTGAGGCTGATTCGGAGAGTGCAGCAATTGCGCTTACTGCTGCTTTCACTTTTCCGATATAACTTGATTCGAACCGCAGGAGAAAGTCTTTCTCGCTCCGGCGTGCTTCCAGCATCGTGCTGGCGATTTGACGATTAATGTCTTTGAATGCCAGGTGTTTGTCGATCACAGCATCCGAATAATTCCGGATATTGTTGAAACTGACAATACCAATAACGCCTACGAGAATGGTCAGTAAAATGAGCAGACCGAACCCGCCGATTAACTTGTTTCTAATAGTCATTTGTTTCCCTTAACCCTTCCAAATGCCTCATTAACCTGATTACGAAATTTTGAATTCAAAATTGACCTTAAACAGTTTATCCGGATCCGAACTATCCTGGTAAGCCGTGTATCTGAAATTGGGAGCAATGGTCAATCCCTTCGCCGCCAAATAACTCAGTCCAAGGATGGTGTAACTTTCACCATCGTCATTGGAATCCACATCCGGATCCATGAGGTCGAACCGTCCGAAAAGATCAACTGCGGTCATGAGACTGTAATTTCCATAAACGGAAAATATCTGCAATGTCAGGTCAGGTCCCGATTTTACACAGCGCTGAAATTCGCCTCCTAAACGGAATTTTTTCTCAACCGACAACCCACCAAAAGCGCCATAAACGATCGTGGATTTTTTTTCAGGTGCAGCGAGACCAGAGCTATAATCATAAGGCTCGTAAGTAAAAATACTTCCGACATTGAAACCGGTTTTACCCGGGAGAGCGACTTCGCCAAATGCTATCTGGAACGATCCTTTTTTGTAGGAATCGGTCTCGGCACTTTTATACCCCGCGCCGTTAACGAACTTTGCGCTTAAATGTAGTTTTTCTCTGACCGTGTATGAATATCCCACACCCATGTCGGCGGAATTCGCCCATTTATACAGGTCCATCGGCGATTTTTCAATATAACGCAGCCCCCAGTTTTTTTCCTGAACACTGAAGGTATTCATCCCCTGGAGCCCGAAAGTTACCTTACCAAACGCCGTGTTCCAGTCCACCTGGGCGATTTTGATGTAGAGATTCATGGGGACATTGCCGGCATCAACATCTGTTTGAAATTTGAACTTCAACGCATCCGAAAGCTTGGTTTCGTAAGTGAAATACACGCGCCCGAGACCAAAGCCATCAATGGCATTTTGATCAGCATTGGTGGTGTAATCAAAGAACACCAGGCTACTGATTTTTCCATTTTCTGCCAGGGCTGTGCCTCCCAGACACAATCCGATGAGTAGTAAAATGAGATTGTTTTTCATGTAAATTCTCCTTTGATGAATAGATGATATTTGTTTTTTCAACGGTTGAGCTTTTTCCCGTGGAAGCTTAACTGACGCTGGATTATTCAGATAAATAGTCCAATCGCGTCACAGGTGACCTGATAATTTCTTTCTTTGGTTGAGTCATCATTGCGCGGGCGGTAGTTATTTTTCAAAAAATAACCCATCAAAACAGTCTGATCCCTTTGATTACGCCTGAATGATTTGATGATTTTCGAAGCACCCTAAACCCCGTTTGATTCCGTGCGGCTCAACTTTGCCAAATCAATGCCAACCACAACAAGCCAGACAGAGTCTCGATTTACGATACTTGAGTGGCGGAATTTTATTCCATGAGAGGGTAATTGCTTCCGCATGAATTAACCGATGACAGGTATGGAACGCGTCCCCTTGACGGGAAAAATATCATCCACGTGAATGATGGTAGGGAGATCGCGGGTTAGTGATCAACATATCGGGGTTTTGGTGAAATTCAGGTGCGCCCATCATAATCGTTTATTGCAGTTCCATCCCGTCACTGGGCAGCTCCAGCACCTCTTGGAGCTTTTTACTGTCAGCAATTGTACACAAAAATCCTAACCGGTCATTGATCTGTAATTCCATGGAAGCCCGGGGATTTGGGAAGACCTTATGGTCACGCTGAATGGCGATAATCGAAAATCTGGTTCGGGTACGGATTTGCGACTGGCGGATTGTCTGACCCACCAAAAAACTGTCCGGTGGGATGGTCAACCAATGCAGGTTCAGGTGTGCCAGCGGGTCATTCAATTGCTGTGCAGCCTGCTCCGCTACCTGATCAAAGCTCAGCGGATTGGTGGTGATGCGCGCCTGGTCGGCAAAGCGCTGAATTTCCTGGCCGGGCAGACCCAGATGTAACAGTGCCTGGCGCGTTAACTCCAGTGCGGCTTCGTGCTCCGGCTGAACAATCTCGTAAACGCCCATTTGATTCAGTAATGCCCGATCATTGGTGGAAGCAATTCTGGCAACAATGTGCAGATCCGGCCGAATTCGCTTTACATGGCGTACCAAGGAAAGGGTTGAAGCGATGGACGGAAGCGTCACCACCAGCATAGCCGCATGCTCCAGTCCCGCCGCCATCAGTACTGAGGATGAGGTGGCGTCACCGTAGATAAGTGGAAATTTTTCTGTCTTGTATTTTTCAAAACGATTCTGGTCTAGTTCAATGGCTACCAGACGATGATCAACCTGCTGCAGGACATTGGCCACATACAAACCCACCCTGCCCAGGCCGGCAATGATGACATGACCCCGGAGTTCATTTTCCGGGAAGTTTAACGCTTCAGGGGTTTCCTCTTCCGTATGTTTCCGGTTGAGGTATCGATAGATCGGGGGAATCGTTCGGGATACCAGTGGCGTCATGAACATGGTGATTACAGCAAGGGACAAACCCATGGAAAATGTGGTCTGGGTAATTAAGCCACGGGCATACCCTACCTGGGCCAATAAGAAGGAAAACTCACCTACCTGGAACATGGTCAAAGCCAGCGCCACCGGAATCACATTGTGGTACCTGAATACACGCGCCAATCCGTAAAAAATCAATCCTTTACCCACCATAATGGCGATGACCAGAATCAACAGAGTTTCCCAATATTGTAGAATGAAGCTGGGATTCAACAGCATGCCCACCGATGTGAAAAATATCAAGGTAAACAGGTCCCGGAGAGGAACGATTTCACTCAATGCCTGATGCCCGTGATCCGATTCGCTCAGCACCAGCCCCGCCATGAAAGCGCCCAGGGCAAAGGTGAGTCCGATCAGGTAGGTCACATAGCCAATCCCCAATCCGATAGCGGTCACGGCGAGAATGAACAACTCCCTGGAATTCCACCGGGCGATGTACTGGATGATCCGTGGCAGAATGCGTGTACCCAGAAAAATCATCACAGCCAGAAAAATGGCTGATTGCAGCACTGCAAAAAGGAGTCTGGAAAATCCCTGCTGTAAATTATTCAGTTCCGGTAAAATGATGAGCAGGGGGACTATCGCCAGATCCTGAATCAGCAAAATGCCGATCATCACCCGGCTGGAGAGGGTTCCCATACGCCCATTCTGGATGAGGGTTTTTAGGATCACCATGGTACTGGACAGTGCGATGAAAGCACCCAGCCAAATCGCATCCTGCCACGCGAATCCGAGTAACTGACCCAGCCCGGCCCCGAATCCTATGGTGAGTAAAATCTGTATTGGCGTCCCAATCAGAGCGATGCGACGCACCGATTTCAGCTTTTTTAGGGAAAATTCCAGGCCAAGCGCCATGAGCATAAGGGCCACACCAATCTCAGCCAGCCGTTCCAGCTCATGGATATTGGAAACCGTGATGCCACCGGTATGGGGTCCCAGAAAGACACCAGCCAGAATGTATCCTAACAGCGGTGGTTGTCGGAATCTCTGAGCCAGCAAGCCGCCCAGGAGTCCGGCCACCACAATGATAACGATATCGGCTGCTATTCCCATCCTGGTGACCCTGAGTTAAGTTGAATTAGACATTGAAATGGAAGAAGATGCAATCGCCTTCCTGAACGACGTATTCCCGACCTTCCAGAGCAATCAGACCTTTTTCCTTGAGCACTTTTTCGGAACCATATTTCATGAGATCATCGTATTTAAAAACCGCCGCCTTGATAAAACCCTTTTCAAAGTCGGTATGGATTTCACCGGCAGCTTGCGGAGCCTTATAGCCTTTACGAATGGTCCAGGCACGCACTTCATCGGCACCCGTGGTGTAAAATGACTGTAGCTGCAACAGATCGTAAACCCGGTGAATCAGTTTATCCAACCCGGGTTCGGCCAAGCCATATTCAGCACAAAATTCCTCTTTTTCATCCTCTGGCAGAAGGGCGATTTCCTGCTCCAGTTTCCCACACAAACGCACAGCGCCAGCCCCTGTTTTTTCAGCATAATCAAATAATCTTTGCGAAATAACACCCCGTTTTTCAGACAATATTTCAGCTTCATCTACATTGGCAACATACAAAACTGGTTTCATGGTGAGGAGGAAAAATCCCTGCGCGGCGATGCGTTCCTTTTCCGGTAATACCAGTGTTCGGGCCGGTTGCAGGTCATCCAGATGCAGACGCAATTTGGTCAGGGCTGATAATTCTGCTTCAAGGGATTTTTCGCCGGATTTGAGTTTTTTAGCGGTCTTTTTTTCCTGGCGCTCCACCGAATCCAGATCCTTGATAATCAATTCGGTTTCAATGATTTCAATGTCACGAATGGGATCTATACTGCCCTCAACATGGGTCACATTCTCATCCTCGAAGCAGCGTACCACATGGCAAATTGCCGTCACCTCGCGAATGTGGGACAAAAACTGGTTCCCCAAACCCTCACCCTTGCTGGCACCTTTCACGAGCCCCGCAATGTCCACGAACTCCACCACAGCCGGTGTCGTTTTTTGGGGATGGTAAATCGCTGACAGCTTTTTGAGATGAAAATCCGGCACCGGCACGATCCCCACATTGGGTTCGATGGTGCAAAAAGGATAATTTTCAGCCGGTATGTCCGATGATGTCAACGCATTGAAGATGGTGGATTTTCCCACATTGGGAAGACCGATGATGCCACATTGTAAAGCCATTTATTCAGGGTCCTCTGTTTATCGGATTATTTCAAAAGTTGAAGTTTGATCTGACTGATTCGATCTCCGGCAACCAGTCGGGCGAAGTAAATCCCCGAGGCTACCGCTGCTCCGGTAGTCGTTTGTCCGTTCCAGCGTAAGGTTTGGCGTTGACCATTCGAAAAAATATTCTGTCTGAAAATTTCGTGACCCGCCAGGTCATAGATTATGACCACCGGACTGTCAGCCTGATCCGGCACCTGCAGATCAATGCTCACCGTACCATTAAACGGGTTTGGATAGGCACGGGTGATTGCCGGCGTCACCGGCAGCGCTACTGACTCATTTGCGATACCCACCGGACTATTGAAAAATGCTACGACCGCCGTAATTAAATTGGTCTGATCAATGGGGTCGCCAACGGTTTCCAGCGGAAATCCCAAGGTAACAACATAACCCGTTGCGGTGCCGGTAAACTGACCGGCATAGGCGACGCCAGCCACGTGATTATTACTGTATTTCAACACGGTTTCGCCACCATTTATGGCATTAAAATAATCCGGATAATCTTCCGTGTAGGGCGAGCCTGTAAGGCCGTAATCGAAACTGAGTCCGCCGAATTCGGTACCATTGACGCCATTCACATAAGGGTCATCGGCATTGTCACCGGCGTAGCTGACTTTGAGAAAATCATGGATGAAATTTTTATCGGCCGAACCACCCTGGCTATCCAGATCCCAGGCGATTTCAGAACCGGAGACAAAGAGACGGCCGCCTTGGCTCAGATAGCTGGAAACCATCGCCTGCTCTGCCAGAGAGAATGTCTCATCCTGTGTGGATTCATCACCCAGAACCCAATCCACCCCCCAAAACCCTGACAACATGCTACTGCCCACGATTTCGTTGGCGATGGTGGAAAAACCCACCCCTGCTGCTCCCCAGGCTCGACCATGGCGCGCTGCAAAATCATGGGTATTTTCTGACCAACTCCCGCTGCCGCCGAACCGATCAAATCCGTCCACTATCAGAATGCGTTGATCTCTGTCGCCAGTGAAACACCCATACGTATCAGAGGAAAATTCTGAAATACCAACGCTGTTAAACGCGCGGACTTTAATGAAAATGGTTGTATCGGCAGGAAATGAATTGGTCAGACTGACGCTGGCTGAGGTGATGTCAACGAATTGGGAATCAGACCAGTTAGCCAGATTATCCGTGTAAAAAAGGCGGTAACCTGTCGCTCCTGTGACCGGAGCGATATTGACCAGCACGGCATTATTTTGATAGACAATCCAGCGCAATGTTGGCGCTCCAACAGCCGAAGCTGCTAACGAAATATCCTTATGATTGATCATTCCGCCCACCACGGATTTGGTCACGCTGACCGTGTCAAAGGCCGAAATCGCGGTAATCGTGTAATTCCCCGGTGGTAATTGGTCAAAGCAAAAATAGCCATTTCCAAAAGCGTCCGTCGTGTAGACCGAATCCACACCAAAATTCGGTGAGATGGTAACTTGAATGCCGTTGGCGGGTTGACTTGTCGTCAGATTGGTGACGATGCCATCCAGCGTGCCGGTAGCAGGGCGTGGGGCATTGTAATAATCCAGAAATGCGAACAGAATGGATTCAGCCTCCGTTCGATTGTAGGCCTTGTTCTGCAGCCGTCGAATCTCCGCCGGATAGTCCCAGAAACTACCTTCACTTAAATCACCCGGCATCGTGAGGTCATTCAAAACACCCAGATTAAAGCCCAGAAAATCCATATCACCACGCGCGCCATAGTCACTGGTAGTCCGGAGCGCCAGATAGATTTCGTGGGAAACAATTGTTGCAAACGTATTGGCCGCACCAGGCCATTGTGGCTGACCACCGGCGCTCAGTTGTTCGTAAAGCGCCAGTGTATAATTGGATGTGCCGGCAAATGCATTGTGATGGATGGAGTGAAAAAAGTCGGCATTATTACTGTTTGCTACAAACTCGCGCTGACTCAAGGTTGCCTGTGTTGCCATGGAATCCCGAACTGTCAAAATGACGGAATCAGGGTTCTGAGCATCCAGTAATTCTTCGGTATCCAACGCAACCTGGAAATTGATAACGGCTTCAAACCATTTGCCCGTGCCTGGTCCGCCACCATGTCCGGGGTCAAGACAAATCCGCAATCCGGACAGGTCAGCCAGGGAAAAAACGGGTATTAGAATCGCTAATGCAAGCGTAGGAATAAATTGCACGACAACCTCACTTCTTATCGATCATGCTAAGGACATCTTGATACCGGTCAATTTTATAGTGTGACCGGGCTTCATCCAGCGCTTTTTGTCGCACAATTGATTGATGATAATTTTCCATGTCTTTTTGAACTTTGTCACGAATCAGCCGCAACGGTTCAGCGTAACGGACGCGGTCGGTTGAGCGCACAATCGCCCAGCCGGATTCGGTTTCAATCGGCCCCACTGGAACGCCGGTCTTGACCTTCAATGCCTGGGAATACTCGATTTCATAGGCAGTTTTTCCGGCAACCTGCCAGCCTAGATCACCAATGGTATGTTCAAATTCCACGCGTTGGGTGAATCGTTGAGCCAATTCATCAAAATCAGCACCACTCCGTAACCGGAACATGAGCGTATCCGCCAGCGCTTTATCGCTTACCAATATTTCCTGAAGTCGCAAACTATCCGGTCCCTGGTATCGCCGCTGCCAATTATCCTGATAATATTTTCCCACCATTTTTTCGGTGATCGTCAGGGTGTCCCAAAGCGTCTGTAGATAAAGCTGAGCGAGGATTTTGTCCTTCCGATCCTGAACTTCTTCAACGACATCGATTGCTTTTTCGTAGCCTTCTGCATAACCGGCGCGACTCAATAGCTCGTCACGGACGAGGTTGGCGGTGCCGAGGTAGAGATTATTGTAAAACTCCCGCCGACCCATTTCCGGCAAGCGCTCCAAAAATCCGCTCACGGTCCAGCCTTCACCACTGAATGAAACGATGGTTTGATCCATGTAAGGCGCCAATTCGTCCCGGAGTGTGGCAAACTCACGCTCTAGTGGTTTTTCCCGTTCTCCCGGAGCCATATCATCTTTGGGCGCTCGTCGAGCGATAATGGCATTAAAAACCGGTTTGGCAATTTCACGATTGAATGAAACTTGCTGGTCACGCATGAAATCATTCAAAACCTGTTTCCCGATAATGGCTTCCCGGCGTTCATAGATTCGTCTGTTCAGTGCGGGTTTGGTCTGCAAATAATCAGTCTCGGAGGTAATAACCTGTTTTTTGTAGTCGTCAACCCGGAGGATGTGCCAGCCGTACTGGCTCTCGACAGGCTCGGTAAATTTTCCGACGGGCGCGTCGTAAGCCGCATTCTCGAGATTTTCGTCCAGATCGCCCCAGGCCAGCCAGCCCAGTGAACCGCCATCCGCAGCCAGCAGTGAATCCGTGAAAACTCGGGCAGCCAGCTCTTCAAATGTCATGGAACCGGATTGCAAAATGGCATACAGACTATCCGACGCAGATTTGGTTGACGCGAATAGGTGACGAACCAACATACTCTTGTTGCTGCGTTCAAATGCCAGACGCAAGTCATCATCCGTGGGAACTGGGATTTTTTTTCGAACCCAATCGTCATAAACATGTCGGGCGATGGCTTTCTGTTCTGCTACACGGGTAACATGTTTGAGGATGGAGAATGTATCCATCTCAGCTTTTTCAGCCTCTTGAGCCAATAACTTGTCGCCGATCAGGTAATCCAAAGTTTGTTTGCGTGTTTCTGGTGAATCGAATTTGTCGCCATACAAAATGACAGGTAGGTAAGCGCGTTCGAAACTGGTGATTGAAATGGTTCGGTTGCCTACTTTTGCGACCATCTCATTGGCAGGTTCCTGCCGGCCGCATTGGAGCAGAATTATAACAATGACAATTATAAGAGCGGTAATGTGGCTGGCTGAGATACTCAACCGGGTAGGCATATTTTTCAATCAATACTCCGGCCGTGACATGAAAACAGGT
>MNWS01000049.1:771-3294 GCA_001872685.1 Fidelibacterota bacterium CG1_02_48_14 | reverse complement strand
TCTGAGTTGCTGTTTCCGCCCAAACAGGGAATTGTGCCGGATCAAACCCGAAAACCATCCTGCCAAAGTAATAAAAAACCAGAGTAATCACCAGAACACCCACCAGGTTGATAAAAAATCCAATTTTGGCCATATCCCGAATTTCCACTCGTTCACTGCCAAACACGATCGCATTCGGTGGTGTGGCTACGGGCATCATAAATGCCTGGGATGCCGCCAACGTAGCCGGAATCATGAGCAGGAGTGGATTGATATGCATTCCGATTGCCACCGAGGCCAGGATGGGTAAAATCATCTGAGTCGTTGCGGTATTAGAAGTCAGTTCCGTCAGAAATGTGATGGCTGTACAAATCACCAGCGTGATGACAATCGGATGGACATTTTCCAGCCCCGCCAGGCTTCCGCCGATTATTTCTGACAACCCGGAAACCTGCATCCCTTTTGCCAGGGCGAATCCACCACCGAATAACAGCACGATGTTCCATGGCAGACGCCGGACCACCATTGATCCCATAATCATGGGTGTTTTGGCATTTGCCGAACGGGTCGGAATGAAAAACAACGTAGAAGCCATGAAAATCGCTACAGTTCCGTCATCAATCATTGCAGCATAAGGAATGAGTTGCGACCAACCTGGCAGCGTCAGACTACCGACATTTAATGGTGTTCTAAAAATCCAGAGCAGAGCCGTCATCACAAAAACAGTGAAGACCACCCGCTCCTCGTATTGCATGGGACCCAGCTTAGCGTACTCTGCCTCAATGACATCAGAATCAGCGTGGATTGTTTGGGGTACGCGATAAAATAATTTGGTAATCATGAGCCAAATAATGATCAGCATGATGATGGACAGTGGAATGCCCATCAACATCCAGGTTCCGAATGAGATCGGCTCCGCCTGTGGAAAAGTGATCTGAAAAATGCGAACGAATGCCAGATTCGGTGGTGTGCCAACCAGTGTTGCAACGCCACCGACAGAACAGGCATAGGCTATTCCCAGCATCAAGCCTGTGGCAAATTTTCGGGTTTCACTGGCACCGAATTGCTCTTCCATCTGATTAATAATCGCCATCCCGATGGGGACCATCATCACGGCCGTGGCCGTGTTGGATATCCACATGGACAAAAACGCCGCTGCAACCATAAATCCCAAGATAATGCGTTCCGCACTGCCGCCGATGGTCCGGATAATGGTCAAGGCTATCCGCTTATGGAGTGACCATTTTTCCATGGTCAGTGCGATCATGAACCCGCCGATAAATAGAAAAATGGTGCTGTTCACATACAGATGGGCGGTGTCATCTGCCTTGAGAATCCCGGATAAAGGCAGCAGAATGAGGGGTAACATCGCCGTGGCGAATAAGGGGATGGCGTCGGTGACCCACCAGATCGCCATCAGGGCTGAAATGGCTGCCATCGTACCGGCGTGTGGAAACTGTTCACCAAAATCCAGAAAAATAATCAGCAAAAGGAACAAGGTTGCTCCTATCACCAATCCCCATTTGTGACTGTTGCTACGGGACAAAGTATTCACCATGAGATTCTCCGGCAGGTGCTATTCGGTGATGGATTTTCGGGGACGCACGAGATACAATGCCAGAAAATAAAAGCTAGCACAGGCAAAGCAGAAGTACGCCTCCCAGGCAAACATACGCCGGATCAGCATGTTATTTTCCGGGTCGGTAGTGAGCATTCTGGCACCGCCGTAGAGTCCGCCGATAATGAAATTCAAAAATACAACTGCGTGAATCCAGCCTGCCCATTTGGTATTACCCTGTTTGCGCTGATACAAGCCGATCCCGATCATGATCAGATAGATCACGTACAGGATAAACTTTGAAGCCTCCGCTGCCCAGGTGTAGAATGTTGCTGCTTCCATTACCCCTCCGTTGGTTGGATGATTTTTTGTTTCAGTATCTGAATAAACAGTATCACATAGGGAATAAACAGGACCCCCATCCCGCCGTAGGCAATCGGATGCAGCCACCACGCACCGGAAGGAATTGTCGCCAGTGCAAAAACCAGTGCGGTTGCCATTGATCCCGACAGGGCAACCAGGCCAATTTTCATTGCCCAGGCTTTTTGTTTGAAGAATCCAAGGACAAAAATTTCCGAAATGATGATGAGAATGGCGTCGGTGAACCCCATTGCCAACAAGAACGGGATCGCGGATGTAGGCCAGCCATCAAGGGGTGGTGGTGCAGGGAAGCCCACCGTACCCGTATGCAGCAATTGGACCCCGGCCAGAATAAGGGTTAGAAGGTGAATGATTTGGATGAATCCGAAATACCCAACAAGCCATCGCGAAAATCGCATATCGTGCTCCCGCTTCGATTCGATTCAGTCTTGTGCTAAATATGCAGGTTCAGTACACAGGGGAGAAGGATGAATTGAGCTTTTTGAAATTATTCAACAAATTTTCCACGGTTCTTTGAAAAAAATTATTGCGCAAATTTATATAATTCATAGCTTCACCCCGAGTTTAAGCTAGAGAGACAAATTAGGAATTAATTGGAATTGGCT
>MNWS01000049.1:0-736 GCA_001872685.1 Fidelibacterota bacterium CG1_02_48_14 | reverse complement strand
TTTAAAAAGAGAGCGTGTGCGATGAAGAACCGTCCCCTATTTCGTCATTATTCAGCTACAATTTTCACACTCCTGTTTATGACACTTTTTCAGTTCGGGCGAGGGCAAACCACTGTCACCAGCGCTGCCTACAGTTTTGATACCAATCTCCTATCCGTCAATTTTAGCACCCAAATCAATACATCTTCACTGGATTTGAGCAAGCTGCACTTGAGCGACGGTGAGACAACCGTACCTTTAACCAACGCAGTCAATCTCACCGCCCCGGAGAATCAATCCTATGTGAACCTTGAAATGCTTTACGGAAGCATGCTCGACAGTTCCTTTGGCCAATATTATGGTGACAATCATTATCAGTTCCGTTTTTGGGGCACCAACACCTCACTCCTGGAAGCGGTGGAATCCCTGAACACAGGCACACTTGTTTTACAGGTAGATGAAGACGCCTTTGAAGATTTAAGCGGGAATTCAAACACTGCTGATGAATTGTCCTGCACGGTTACTCCTTCAACCAGCACTCCGCAACTTGTGTCAGCCACCTATGCTGCCCAGGAAAATGAATTAACCCTTATCTTTGACCAATTGGTTCAGTTTGATCGTCTGGCAGAAGATCGCTCAATTGACTTCGGTCCCGGGGACGGTGTTTTACAACCCCCGGTTGCTGGCCAATATTCCGGTGAAGATCGTAACAGCAATGGTGTGCTCGATAGAGAGCGCAACATGCGGCATGAGCAGA
>MNWS01000220.1 GCA_001872685.1 Fidelibacterota bacterium CG1_02_48_14 | reverse complement strand
TCGTCTACCCGCGGTGACGGTGCAAGCATCCGCCTCTCCTCGTAATCTGTCACTTCCCGGTGGCACCTATCATCGTTTCGCTCCCACACGCCAGGAATTGCGTGTTGCTCCGGAGACCATTGATCTCCTAAAACATTTACCTGAGATAGATGTCAAATCCATGGGTCCGGGTCAATCGCCTCAAATTTCTCTCCGGGGGAGCCAGACCAACCAAGTCCTGATTCTCATCAATGGGCAGCCAACGAATTCCGGGAATACCGGTCAATTTGACATTAACCAGATTCCGGCCAATTCCATTAGTGAGATTCAGGTTGCACCGGGAAATCAATCCGCCAGGTATGGAAATCAGGCCATGGGCGGTGTGGTAAATTTTGTTTTGGTTCCGCCTAAACGATCGGAGCAAACCAACCTTTCAACATCCCTGGGTAGTTGGGATCAGCGCAAAGTCAGTATCAGCAACGATCTGCACCACCGGAATTGGTCCCTAAATCTGCACGCCAGCATGGATGAAGCCACCAATCGGTTCAGTTATATTGACGATTTTGATGTGGATGAAAATGATAATGGGTCAATTGAAACGCGAAATAACACAGCCACCAGACACCACTCGTTTTGGATGGGCGCAACCTGGCAACCCAGGAGGGCAATTCAATGGGATAATCAGGGATTTTTCAACAAGGGTCAACAACAACTCCCTGGGCCGCTACTGGAACTCACACCGGATGCTGCGAATCAAACGGAACAAACGCATTTCGCGTCGCAATTATTGATAGACCGCCAGCAGTGGACCATCACCAGTCGCTCTGTTCTGGATTACTCATTTCAACACCAGACCGCGCGCCAAACCATTTTTGGTGGTCATGATCTGACTACCACCACATCAATGTTGGAGCAAAGCCTGAAAATCCACCAGAATACGGATTGGACCGGGATCTCCGTCGAAGGTAGCTGGCGCAGGGAAACACTGGATTCTCAGGATAACCTGCGTGCACAAAACAGTCTCGGTGAGCACGATCGCCAGACAGTTGCCGTGGTCGTGGTGGGTGAGGCGACCTGGAAATACAGGAGTCTGGTCGTTTCACCGAATTTAGCTGCCCGTTACGAAGACTTTCCGACTGCGTCAGCCATTTTCACCAATCAGGCGGGTTTGAGTCTGGAGCTGGAGAAATTAACGACCTGGATCAAGTTTGGTACGGGTTACCGACTGCCAGATTTCTGGGAGCTATTTTGGGTGCCGGATGTGTACGCGGTGGGAAATCCACTTTTGAAACCCGAGGAAAGTTTTGATCGGGAATGGGGGTTTCGCCTGGCAGAATTCAGCCCCCTTCACATCAATTTTGTTACCACAATCTTTCAGCAGGATTATGCCGGGTTAATCAGTTGGGTCAGAGGCTACGGTAATCAGTTTTATCCGGAAAATCTCGACTCTGCGCGCATCCGGGGCATTAGCACCTCTTTGAGTTGTTCACTCTGGCCCAATCATTTGACCACAGATGTGACGCTTGATCTCAAAGATCCCCGCAACCTCACCGCCGGTCCAAATTCATACCTGAAATACTTGCCCTATCGGCCGCTGAGCAATTTCACCTGGAATACGCAATGGAACCTGAGCGACTGGTATTTTCAAACTTCCTTTCACAGCCAGGGACGGACATATATCCGCAAGGCCAATACCAAATGGCTGGATCCTTTTTCTGAATGGAATAGTGCCCTGGGCTATCAAACCCACTACCGGTCCACCATCATCACGACGGATTTGTCACTACTGAATGTCACGGATGAGCGTTACGAAGTTCTGGAGCGCTACCCCATGCCCGGGCGTCACTGGGCTGTTTCCATAGCATTAACATATTAATCAGGTATCAACCTTAGGAGTTTACATGTCATTGAGTCGCACAGTTTCCCAAATTCTCGTCTTTTTTTTATTGCTGCTTCCGTTGTCTGGCAGCCAGCAACTCTATGTTTTAAATAGTTTGGCCGAAACCGCCAGCTATTGGAACGGCACCGAAATTTTCAATGATGCGGCAACGCTGGGACTTTACCCGAACGACATGCTGGTCATGGGAGACACGCTTCTCGTCCTGAATTCCGGTTCACATAATCTGCAGATATTTGATCGCTTCAGTTACGCTTTGGTCGGAAATATCAATTTGCCGGTGAATTCAAATCCGTACGAAATGGCACTCGCCGAAGGAAACCAACTCATCATCAGCCTGTTACAGTCGAACCAATTGGCGCGCGTTGATCTCACCAATCATTCGGTGACAGATACTATTTCGACTGGTTTATCACCCGAGGGCATTTTAATCGTCGGGGATAGAATTTTCGTTACGAGTTCGAGTTTTAATTGGAATGATTGGAGCTACGGCCAGGGGAAAATCATCGTCCACAATCTGGCGACACTAGCGGTGGAAGGTGAAATTTTGGTTCCCACCAATCCCCAAAAAATCCTGCAATCAACCGATGGTTCGTTACATGTGCTGTGTACAGGGGATTATTTCAGCACCTTCGGAAAAATCGTCCGCATTAATCCGACAAGCCTCACTGTCTCCGATACGCTCGAGCTGGGTGGCAGCCCCGGAGCCATGACTTTGGATGGTGATGGTGTGGTGTACGTCGCGGCCGGGGGGTGGGGCACTGAACCGGCTGGTCTGGTCTATACTTACACCGCAGCGGATTTCACACTGCTGCATGGCTCTGAAAATCCCCTAACCGTCGGTCACGGTATCATGTCGGTTTCAGCCAATCCGCATACTGCCGGGGCTTGGGTCGCGAGTTTCGACACGGATCAGATTTTTCACATTATAGCGAATGGCGACGTGACTGACGTGATCATCGTTGGTGACGGACCATCAAAAATTGCGCTCGTTCCGGAGAATTCATCGGGATTAACCTACAATGAAATACCAGACACCTACACTCTCAGTCCGGCTTATCCCAATCCTTTCAATCCCAGGACGACGATTGAAATCAGTCTGAGTCAGGTTTCACATGTGGCGATGAGTATTTTCAATGTAAATGGGCAGGTTGTAATGCAATTGGCTGCGTCTGACTTCGCACCTGGAACCTACCGATTTCACTGGGATGGAGAGACCATGAACCATCTACCCGCTGCCAGTGGTATCTATTTTCTGGAAACGCGGGTCAATCAGGATCGGTCAATCCAAAAAATCACCTTGATCCGATAGAAATTTTTCGACGCACTTCGGTTGACAGTATTTTAAAGGGCGGTGCGGCTTTTTCATCCGCCCTTTT
>MNWS01000160.1 GCA_001872685.1 Fidelibacterota bacterium CG1_02_48_14 | reverse complement strand
TTGAATTTCATTTGGTTGAATGATTCAAAGAAGTACCCGCGAGAATCCTCATAGACGCGCGGTTCAATAATTTTTACATCCGGGATGGATGTTTCAATGATCTTCATCCTACCTCATCACTCACTTAATTATAATCAATTGTTTACAAGCCGCAGCAGATATTGTCCATATTGGTTTTTCTCAATTGGTTTGGCCAATGCTCTAACCTGATCAGAACTAATCCAGCCATTTCGCCAGGCGATTTCCTCTATGCAGGCGATTTTAAAACCCTGACGATCTTCGATGGTTTTCACAAACGCCCCGGCATCCTGGAGTGATTCGTGCGTTCCCGTATCAAGCCAGGCAAAGCCACGACTCATTAATTCCACTTTAAGCTGATTTCGCTGCAAAAACTGCTTATTTACATCGGTTATTTCCAATTCACCTCTGGGTGAAGGAGCCAAATTTTGTGCCACCTTGACTACCGAATTATCATAAAAATAGAGTCCCACCACGGCATAATGACTTTTCGGCTGAGCTGGCTTTTCTTCCAGACTTGTAACTTTCCACGCATCATCAAAGGCAACAACACCATAACGCTCCGGATCCTGAACCCAATAGCCAAAGACAACCCCCCCACCAGTTTCATCCACTTGCTTAACACTATTTTTAAGCAGACCGGTCAAACCGTGGCCATAAAAAATATTATCGCCTAAGACCATACAAACGGAGTCATCACCGATAAACTCTGCACCCAGAATGAATGCCTCTGCCAAACCGTTCGGTTGCTCCTGAACTTTGTACGAAAAGCGCAAACCATACAATTCTCCGTCACCCAGCAATTGCTCAAATCGTGGTAAGTCCTGTGGCGTAGAAATGATCAAAATTTCCCGAATACCCGCCAACATCAGGACCGACAGCGGGTAATAGATCATGGGTTTGTCATATATTGGTAGTAATTGTTTTGAAACCACATGGGTTAGTGGATAAAGCCGTGTGCCACTTCCCCCTGCCAGAATAATGCCTTTCATAGAATTCTCCTCATTATTATCATGACGTTAAGGACCTTTGCTGGTCTACAAGGTGTCGCTTGGCAATTCTTTGTAGTGGGTAAGCGAGTAAGCGGGTGAGCGGGTGAGCGGGTGGCGCCTGGCAGGATACCTAATAGAAATCACTATCAATGGTCTGCTAAAATTATCTAATCGAGCGAACGAGTGATCCAATTTTCCTCGCTAATTCATCAAGAATAACCCGCAGAGATTCACTCTTTTCTTTGGGTAAATATTGCAGATCTTCGGCAATATAACTCATGCTTTTCACCTCTGCCGCCGAAGCTTTCGCGATCCTTAAAAAATACTTGAATCCCCGCTGGTTATTACGGTCGAAACCCTCAGCGATATTATTCATGATTGAAATGGCAGCACGCTGGATTTGGTTGGTAAAATTAAAATCACTTAACTTGCTGGTTTCTTTATAGATAAGATTCACGATCAAGCGCGCATCTTGCCAGATCGTTAATTCTTCAAATTTCGATGCAAATGCCAAAATTCACTCACTCACTTGTCTGCCCGCTTACCCGCTTACCCACTAACCCATACTGCTTCTCATAATACTCCTGATACACACCATCCCGTAAACGATTTACCCAATCCTGATTTCCCATGTACCAATCGACTGTTTTTCGAATACCCTCTGCGAAATTGGTTTCCGGTTCCCATCCCAATTCCCTCTTGATCTTGGTGGCATCAATGGCATAGCGCTTATCATGGCCTTTGCGATCCGTTACATATTTTTTCAATCGTTCCGTGACCTGTTCACCACTTCGCCCCAACTTTTCATCAATCATCCCGCAAAGTAAATCAATGATCTGAATATTTTGTTGCTCGTTATTACCCCCAATACAATAGGTCTCTCCCGATCGTCCTTCGAAAAGTACTTTCTCGATTGCCTTGCAGTGATCCAGTACATACAACCAATCCCTGACATTTTTACCGTCACCGTAAATAGGTAAATCTTTACGATCAATTGCATTAGCGATCATGAGTGGAATGAGTTTTTCCGGAAATTGGTAAGGACCATAATTGTTACTGCAATTCGTGATGCAAATGTCCAAGCCAAATGTGTGGTGGTAAGCGCGTACAAGCATGTCAGAGGAAGCTTTTGATGCTGAATACGGCGAATTGGGTGCGTAGGGCGTCGTCTCGGAGAAATATCCGGTCGCTCCCAGACTGCCGAAAACTTCATCGGTGGATACATGCAGGAATCGATGGTTTTTGAGTTTTTTCGCTTCAAGCCAATGTTGACGTGCGGAGTCCAGCAACACCTGCGTACCAAGGACATTTGTTTCAACAAATACCGCCGGACCGGTAATCGAACGATCAACATGAGATTCAGCAGCGAAATGCACAACCCGATCAATTTGGTGGTCAACAAAGATTTTGTTCATTAGAGGCTGATCATTAATCGATCCTTTTACGAAAACATAATTCCCTGCAGCTTCGATTGATTTTAGATTTTCCAAATTTCCTGCGTAGGTCAGGGCGTCCAAATTCACAAATAAATGCTGCTGATATTTCGGCACCATGTAATTCAAAAAATTTGAACCGATAAACCCTGCACCGCCCGTAACTAAAATCTTCAAATTATGCTCCTGCCCGATTATGGGATTTCATGATGCCTGCACCGATTTCACAATAAATATAACGATTGTAATCTCGGCGTAAGTATCCCTGAATGGAAATAGCACACAACTTTATTTTTTCTCCACATACCAAAGTCATCCTCAAATCGCCAAGACCAAATCCACCATCTCCGATATTTTTCGACCGTTAGGATTCAGCCGAAGGTCTGGATTTTCCGGAATATCGTAATTGAAATCAACGCCCGGGATGTTGTGCGCCAAGCCATCTGCATTTTTTTGGTATAGCCCGGTCCGATCCTGTTTAATACATGTTTCCAATGGCGTATCCACATGGATGAGTCTGAATTTTTCGGCACCGATGATCTGTTTCATCTGCTCTCTCAAATCGTTCGATGGTGAGATGAAAGAGGCGATCACGATGATCCCATGCTCATTCAAAAGTTTCGCCATTTCAGCAACGCGCCGCAGATGCTCAGCCCGATCAGCTTTGGAATAATCCAACTCGCGACTTAAACCCGCTCGGACTTTGGTGCCATCTAAGACCACACAAATTTTCCCGTCGTCAAAAAGCCTGCGCTCAAGGGCGTAAGCCAATTCCTGCTTGCCACTACCGTGCAAACCCGTGAACCAGTATGTCATAGCCTTCTGCCCGAGGGTAATCACCCGCTCTTCAGGTGTGATCAGCGAGCGTGTAATCGTGCCGCTCTGAGCATTGGCGATCAACCGGGACGGTAAATCTTCCTGGTTTAACCGGTCAATGATCATCCCAACTGCCACCGTATTATTGCTCATGGGATCGATAATAATAAACGAACCCGTGCTCCGGTTTTTTGAGTAGGGATCAAAATACAAGGGTCGTTTGGCCGTGAGCACCACACGACCAATTTCGTTGAGATTAAATGAGGCTTGCGAAATGGACCCGTCAGCGTCGCGCATTTTATGGAGCGTGTTCACATCCATTTTGTAGCGAATTTCGTCAATTCGAACACGGGTCAATTGTGAGGTTTGTTTAATCAGGAAATTGGTTCGTGAACCCAATGGCTCTTCACTCATCCAGACCAGCATTGCCTCAAATTGTCTTTCCACTCGCGGGATGTTGTGCGGATGAACCAGCATGTCACCCCGTGAAATGTCAATTTCATCTTCCAGGGTCACGGTCACAGACTGCGGCGGAAAAGCATACTCAAGATTTCCATCAGCAGTGACCAACTCTTTCACTTTACTGTGTTTTCGTGAGGGCAGGACCATCACCTCATCACCTGTACGAATTATGCCGGAGGCAACCTGACCAGAAAAACCTCTAAAATCAAGATGGGGACGGTTCACAATCTGAACCGGGAATCTAAGATCAATGAAATTACGATCAGACGTGATATGGATGGTTTCCAGCGTCTCTAATATCGGCCGACCGGAATACCAGGGCATATGGGTACTCTTATCCACCACATTATCACCTTTCAAGGCCGACAACGGGATGAATTGCACATCTGGAATATCCAGCCTCGTGATAAAATCTTTGTAGTCCCTGATGATGTCATTGAAAACAGTCTCATCCCATTCCACCAGATCCATCTTATTCACTGCGACAATGACATGGCGGATACCAAGCAATGAAACAATGAACGAATGGCGTTTGGTTTGGGTAATGACACCCGTCCGGGCGTCAATCAGAATAATGGCCAGCGAGGCTGTCGATGCTCCGGTAACCATGTTGCGTGTGTATTGTTCATGACCAGGCGTGTCAGCGATGATAAACTTGCGATTGGATGTTGAAAAATACCGGTAGGCGACATCAATCGTTATGCCCTGTTCCCTCTCAGCTTTTAAACCATCCAACAACAGGGCGTAGTCAATTTCGCCACTCACGCTCCCTTTTCGCTTTGAGTCCGTATGCAGGGATGAGAGCTGGTCTTCATAGAGCAATTTCGAATCATATAGCAGCCGACCGATTAGTGTTGATTTACCATCGTCCACTGATCCGGCGGTTAAGAACCGGAGGATGTCCTTCTGTTCGTCCTGGTTAAGGAAGGTTTGAATATCCACTCTAAATCCTTTTGCTCGTGAAGATAGAAGGTTGAAGCATGAAGTTAGGTTTTATCCAAATTTACTTCTATAGCCTTCATATAGCCTTTGAGCATTTTCCCGATAATAATTATTTCATTTTTGAGGCCAGAATCTGTTGATAGATACTGTAAGTTTTCAGCAAGAAGGATGTAATAATCGCATTCCTGAACGGAACCCTCTGAAATATTGAAAAACCGAAGCTTGTCTCGTTTGCCCTTTTTCCCATATCCTTCTGCTAGATTAGCTGCAATAGAAACGGCTGCCCGCCGGAATTGGCTCGTCAGGCCATACATCTCCTCTTTGGGAAAATTTTTTGTTAACCGATAGACATTGAGGACAAACTGATGCGACTTTTTCCATACTTCAAGTTCTTTGTAATTCTGCGTCAAATTTAAGTAGCTCCCATCTTCAATCTTCAATCTTCAATCTTCTAGCTTCAATCTTCTAGCTTCAATCTTCTAGCTTCAATCTTCATTCTTCTCAAGCTTCTCAAGCTAAAAATACCCCTCCCGCTTTTTCTGCTCCATGGAGCCCTCCTGATCAAAATCGATCACACGGGTTGTGCGCTCTGACTGGGTGGTGGTCATCATCTCTTCGACGATCTCTTCAATGGTTGCGGCAGTGGATTCCACAGCGCCGGTCAAGGGATAACAGCCCAGTGTTCTGAATCGGACAACCCTCATTTCAGCCTGATCCGCCAGCTCCTTGGGCATGCGTTCATCATCTGCCATGATCAGATTTCCACCCAGGTTTACAACGGGCCGCGCTTTCGCAAAATACAGCGGCACAATGGGAATTTTTTCCAATCGGATGTACTGCCAGACATCCAACTCAGTCCAGTTGGACAGGGGGAAGACCCGGATACTCTCGCCTTTGTTCACTCGAGCATTGAAAATATTCCAAAGTTCCGGTCTCTGGTTTTTGGGATCCCACTGATGAAATTTATCCCTGAACGAATAGATTCGTTCCTTGGCGCGTGATTTTTCTTCGTCACGGCGCGCACCACCAAAAGCTGCATCAAATTGATATTTTTCCAGTCCTTGAAGCAGTGCCTGGGTTTTCATCAAATCGGTATGGACCTTTGATCCGTGAGTGAAAGGGCCAATACCCTGCTCATACGCTTCCAAGTTTGAATGAACATAGAGATTCAGGTTATTTTCCTGACAAAACCGATCACGAAAGGTAATCATCTCTTTGAATTTCCATTTCGAATCGATATGCATTAAAGGGAATGGAACCTTTCCTGGAAAGAACGCCTTTTGAGCCAGCCGCACCATGACGGATGAATCCTTCCCGATACTGTAAAGCATTACCGGATTTTCAAATTCAGCCGCAACTTCGCGGATAATATGGATGCTCTCCGCTTCCAACTCCCTGAGGTTCGAAATGATATAGGATTCTCTCATGATCTCCCTGTTCACCGCTCTTTGTGCGATGATAATGTCATCTAATGGCTAAATTCTGTCTCAACAAATTCCCCAATAAACAACTCACAACTCAGCCTTGAATTTTGAACATAAATCCGCTCAACATTGACAAAAATAAATACAAACCCCTACAGGCGTTAATGGTATTAGAAATGACCATCAATGGCCAGTTAAGAGGCAAGGTTTTGTCAGGATTAACCGTTCGGAATGCTCTTTTTCGAACGGTGGCGTTTGCCTTTGCGGTTTCCCTTTTTGCGCTCACCGTCTTGCGTGTAGTAATAGTATTGGTAATAATAGTAATAACTGCCATACATGGTGGAGGGCGTCGCACCGTTTAAGACAACACCGACGACCGGTGCCCGTACCTGGCGTAGGGCATCCAAAGCCCGCTCCAATGAACCCTTATCTGTCTCGCCAGCCTTTACAACGAGCATCAGTGCGTCAATTTCCTTGGAGACCATTGCGGCATCAGTGACGGCAACGATCGGTGGCGAATCAAGCAATGTCATGTCATACTCGTGTTCCAATTGATCAACAAGTTCAGCCATGCGTTTCGAGCCTAATAATTCAGAAGGATTGGGCGGTAAATTTCCCGCAGTCATGATGAATAGATTTTCGATTCCGGACGGTTGAATAATCTTGGTGATGTCCTGAATATCTCCGATGAGGTAATCCGTAATACCCGGTTTTCGCTGAACCTGGAAGACATTGTGCAACACCGGCCGGCGTAAATCCGTATCAATCAAGAGCGTCTTTTTACCCAGTTGGGCAAAGGCAATAGCGATATTGGCGATGGTGGTGGATTTACCTTCGCCAGGACCAGCTGAGGTAACGACCAAACTTTTTATCGGCTTATCCGCTGACGAATAATTCAGATTGGTTCTAATGGATCGATACGATTCGGATATGGGTGACTTTGGATCAAAATGGGTAATGAGACGGCTGCGAAAGCGTTGGCCGCCTGTTGTTTGCTGGTTCGACAGATTATTTTCACCTTGGATCTCACTACGAATTTCAGGAATTAACCCCAGGAATGACAATCCCAGTTTTTCCAGTTCTTCAACAGACTTGATCGTGTTATCCAGATATTCCCGGATGAATGCAATGCCAATTCCGAGACCTAATCCCAAAAACGCGCCCAACAACAAATTCAATTTCTTATTCGGTTTCACCTTTTCGGCCACAATCGCAGGATCCAGAACGCGTACTTTGCCGATCTGCCCGGCTTCGGTAACTCGGGATTCCTCAAATTTTTGTTTCATCGTGAGGAAGAGATTTTCATTCAGACGACGCTCACGTTCGAGTCGTGCATAATTCAGGGTACGAATTGGCAACTGGTTAAGTTGGACATTGTACTGATCCACCAGTTTTTTGTACTCCGCCACCCGGGATCGGGCTGCATACACTTCGATTTCTTGCGCCAGAATTTTGTTGAAAAGATCCTGGGACGCGGCAAACGGATCCTGGTCACTCCATCCGGAAAGAATCAGATTTTCGGTCGTGTTCCGAAGTTTGTCCTTCATCTCACTTATCCGACGATCAAAATCGCGTACCTGAGGGCTATCGGCGGCCCAGCCCTTTTCCACCATGTTCTGTACTTTTTGGGCTTCCATTTCCGCAATTCGTTGGCGTAACGCGATGATCATGGGGTTGTTCGTATTGGTAATATCTTCAAGTAGCTGTTTTTCGTTGTCGTTGAGCTGAGACTTCAAATAATCAACCCGTTCCTGGGCAACCTGCATCTCCGCCATGTTCGTGTAATAAATACCTTCATATTTCGAGAGTTCTTGCAAGAGTAAATCTGCTGACCCATCCAACGAAAAAATTTGCTGCCTCTCCTGGTATCGCTTCAAAGAATCTTCACTTTGCTCAAGCCGGATTTCGTATCGCCCAACCTGATCCTTTAAGAAATTCAAGACGACGCTCATCTCGCCCCGAGCGCCACTCAAATCCCATTCCTTGTATTTTTCTGAAACGGCATTGGTGAGGATAATTGCCTCTGCGGAATCGCTGGAAGAGACGGAAACCGTGATAATATCCGTTTCGCGCATGGATGAAACCGTCATCGATTCCCGCAATCCGCTGGCAATTTTGATAATATCATTCTGATTCAGTTCTTCCGGCGTCTTGGTCGGCTTCTCATCCTGTAAAAAGAGATCAATCAGGTACGACCAGAATCGATAACGACGTTGGACATACTTGGTGCCAAACAGATTCATCTGACCTGCCTGACCAGATCTGATGAAATCACGAATCACCTCTTCATGCAATGTATAGCTCTTAAGAATCTCAAGTTCGTTGTTGATCTGCTGGTTAGCCGACATACCCCCCAAGTCAAAAACCATGGCCCCGGCACTGGTCTGGCCTTTTTTTATCAGCATCGTGCTTTTGGATTCATACACGGGTTGACTGGTAAAAGTCCAATATGTGGTCCCAATTAATACGACCATAAAGCTGATAAAAATGAACCAGCGATTAACCTTGATTATTCGCCAGATCTCTTTGAGATCAATGGTTTCTTCTTCTGGCACTGATGTATTGACTGGTAAATATTTAGACTGATCTTGCATGCTTATTCCAATTCCTAATGACTAAAAACTTGGGAGTTCACCCCAATATGGGGGCGTCTGGTTACGATATAAATGTGTGGTGTGGGTTCATTTTTTTAACTTCAAAATTTCAACTTGCGAACCTTCGGTAACTCACTCCCAAAACCATTCAAAGCACCTTTAGAGAGCCAGGGGAGTCATTCAAAATGAGCGCAGTATTATAACCAAATCACCTACCCAAGGAAAGCATGAGTTGACCGAACAACGGCTTGATGGTTTGGCTTTGAATGGAAAATGCGATTTGTCACATTCGTACTGCTGAAAGATTAAAAACTCGAGAGTATAAAGCCCAAATAATTGGTTACTTATTCGAATCGATAACCTTCCCCGTGTCCGCGTATGTCATATCACAGAACCTCCAGCAAAAGGTTTTTCAGGGCGAGATCACCTACCTTCAGATCGATTGTCATTCGCATTTATTTGCCCATTTTTCTCGAATTTCAGATCCGGCAGCACACGGTCAACCTTAACAGCGTTTTAGAAATTTGCAGCCAGCGTAATCCCGTAAACCATGTTCTCCTTTTCGTCATAATGCTGAGCGAGATTGAACATATTCCCGGAAGCCCGATTGACATTACGACTCAGGCTTTGAAGCTCCTGCTTGAGTACGGAGGCCGAAAACTGGTATTTACCGATAGGGAATGACAAATTGCCCCCGTAGGACTTTTGGATGCTTTTATACGGTTCTAAATCACCATACAAGGCTACCTGCGGGTAAATCGCTATGGGGTCAATGTTACCATAAACTATCTTCCGGAGATCATATTGGTACAACCCGGACAAAGAGACCCGAGGCGAGAATGCGGCATTCACCGAAATCATCCATGTTCCGCCAAAATGATCAACCGGCAAAAAATAATCTGCGACCAAGAGCGTATCGCTGCGTGTCTGCCAGGTAAAATGATTTCCAATCACCAGCTTCGGCGTGAACAAGGGCATACTCATAAAAACATGATTGAGTTGATACAAGGGCACCGTTTCTGAAACTTCGATTCCCTCACCCGTACCATACAAGGTATACGCATCACCAATATTGGTCGCCCAGGCACCCAGGTAAAAACTTTTACTGCGCAATGAAATCCCCGCATCAAATGTCTCGTAATCAGCCTTTTCCTCCCCCAGTGAAATCCATTCGGTATTCCCGAATAAATTATCCTGATTCAGCGTTTCTCTCCCAAGGTGATGCGAATTGTAATTCACACCGATGGACAATCCGGGCAAAGGCGATAAAGCCAGACCCGCACTCCACAATTTCTGATCCGTTTTCATTTGAACCCGCAATATGCGGTCATCTCCCGTGAATTGATTGTATTCATTGTCAAGAGAGGATTGAAAATACCCCAGGTTGCAGGATAAAAATCCGAACCGAAAAGCAATCTGTCCATTCCCGTAAACCGACCTGACCGTATCATCGCGCGTGTTGATATGAATTTGCGGCTGCAAAGAATCATCAGTCAGGTAAGTATAATAATCACTTGTACTTGATGTGTAATCTGACGCGGCGATCTGAAAAGCTGGTCGCGACTTCCCGGCATTCGTCCAATCGGCCGGATTAACGCGTTGGTAATCAGGCTGGATAATTTGCTCAATCTGCTGAATTTCCGCCGCCGTCCAGTAGACGGATGGCCGATATGCGGCAACCGCCTCCTTAATCTCTGGTTTTTCAACGACTTGCGATGAGTCTACGGATGGAAGACTATCCGTTAGCGGGGGTACTATAGGTGTCGGGAGTTCCGGACTTAATTTTTTTTTTCACCGGAGGCAACCTGTATGCCATTAATCAGGCGGCTACCGATTTTGAAATAGTAGAACCGCTGATCGCCAAAAATCAACTGCTCCTCATCCAGGGCTTGTTTCGCTGCCAGCGCTACCTCCTCGGCGGATTGCACACCCGGCATGCTCACATTCCCATAAACCTGATTCAGGAAGTAAAAGACCTGCGCGGCTAACAGCGGATCATTCAGTTTGGCCTGATTACCAATCTGGAGCACGCGGTTATAATCCACCGGTTCACTGGCATTGTAGCGGCAGTATTGAATGAAAAAATTCGGATAGAGCCATTCGCTGAAGGAATAATTGGTACTGATGCCCAAGGCTTGTGTGAAAACCTGTTCAGCTTCCTTGAAATACCCCAATTCCATGAGGTACATAGCCCGGAAATAGAGTTGGTAGTTTTTTTCCGGGATGAGCATGATACTCACTTCACGCTTCATCTCAGGATTGGTGGTAAACGCCTCTTCATTGATATTGAAGCGGGATTCCTGAAATCCCCTGATCTTGATCTGAACCTCCTGTTTGCCAGCGCCGGAAACGAATACGAAGAATCCATTTTTCCCATCAATCTCGATATTTTCTTCCGTACCATAACGGACCACATCTGTCGCGGGATCGGATGTGATGGGTGAAAAATTGGTGAGTTGAATGCGTAAGGAGGATAAAAGTGACACTTCAAATTCCAGATAGTTCACATCCGTAAAAAAGGTCACCATGCCGGAATTACTGTAACGGTACTGTAAATTCGATCCGATATACCGCAGTTGTACCTGATCGCTATTTTCCAGCGCTGTGCGGAGTTCACGAGCACGGACATACAATTTCCCCGCCTCATCTGCCAGAATCCGGAACCGACGATCATTTTTTTGTGGCGCTACCAGCTCGAATTCCTCCGGGGTGACATTTAAAATTTCATTGCCCTGATAGTCGTAAATGACGATTTGAACCTGATCAGTGACCTGAGTCGGTGTCGAAGTCGAAGTCGGTTCTGGTGTCGGTGTCACTGACTCCTCTTGTGCCAACAGCGATGAGGTAGTCATAACAAAGGAGATTAAAATGAAAAGGCGTGCTGAAATTCGGGTGATCAGGGTCGGAATATTTTTCATGACTAAAGCTAATCTTTCGTATGGTTGAATCACAAATTCAAATTAAGGCAAGACAATTACCCGGCTTTGCGAGGGAGTAACGGTCAACGTATCGTTTACTGTTGGTCCGTTCATGACCCGCGTCCCTGACATTGAAATGCTATACACTCCGGCATTTTCAAGCGCTGTGCCCCGGAGACTCAAAACAATAGGTGCTGCATCACCATAATTCCCTAAACTCAGGTCAACCGAACCGGCCTGAATCGTGAAAAACGAGAGGCTCGCACCATTACTGATCGTATCAATGTTTGTGATCTCAATCTGTGTCGAGTCGTATTTCAGTTGAAGGTCGGCCGCTGTCCAGTCCTCCATACTGTCAAAACAGAGCTCAAAATTGAATGCTTCACCTGTTTTTGAAAAGATGGCCTGTGGTCGAAGGACAGCGGTGGGTGTCAGGACTGCATTCACCGTGAAGGTCCGAGTCAATGAGTCCGTGGCAATCGGTTCGTATGAATATTTTGCTTCGATTTTAATGGTAAACGACTCACCGGCGTAGGTTTCATCCAGGAAGAGCGTGTCCAAAATCCCCTCATATACGCCGGCAGTATCCTTGAATTGTCCACCAGGTCGCCAATCACACCAATCAGACAAGTCGCCATTAATCCCAGACTTCCAACGATAGAGTGTGAGATCAACCCATTCTCCACTGAATCCGAAAGGCAAAGCACGGACATCGGCGACGGCATCTGTTTCCGGCAATCCCGGCAATACAATCTGCGGTGGACTGTAATGATCCGGGTCCATGGGATTGTAATTGTCGGAGAGGGGTTCCGGTTGGAACAAGTTCGTACAGGCGGCCAGCAGAACCAATCCACCAAGCAGCAAGGACTTTAGCAATTTCCTGAATGTCAATGTGCACCGCATGGTTCGATTCCTTAAAAGTTTATCTGAATGCCGGCAGCCAGCATGGGTGATCCGGTTTGACTGAGCCCACCGGTGAACAGGGGTTTGGGGGTTGCCCAGTTGGAGCTGTTGGTCCCGGGCGTGGCGATCAAACCTTCCAATATTTGCCAGGCATAGAGTACACCAAATCCAGCCACGGCATATTGCCCGAATTGCACATACTGATCATAATCATTAATGTGTTGATTATCCTCAATTGCGGCTTCGAGGCGTGAATCGGCATCCAAACTGGGGTCCATGGAACGGGCTCGCGCATCTTCATGCTTGGTCATGGCGTCGGCAGCCAGGAAATTGAAGGTCGTGGCAGTGAGAATCGTCAGAGATTGTGTCCACAGATGAAATTTTCCTCGCGAAGTCTTGTCCTGAACAAATTGGGGCGTCCCCAGCGGGATGAACAAGGTCGGCACGGCATAAACCGGCGTAAACGGGTAATAGATTGGACCGCGTTTTGAGTGCCAGGTGATGTCTATAATCGGTTGGACCGGGAAGATTTCGTAAAAATCACGGTATCCTTTTTTCCGCAACAGCACGAAAAAGTGCGTCTCATCGGGACCACCCACGTTCGCCAGGGCGATTTCAAAATCAAAGATGAAGGGACCTTTTAATTTCCCGCGTTGGGACTCCAAGAAGTTTTCCAAACCATTTTCTGCGAGATACTGGATCGCGCCGGCGGTGGTGGACACATAGTAGAATTCTGCATTACGAACATCACAGGTGATCTTAATGTTGGTCTGAGCCGAGACCACGGTCAGCAATCCCAGGAATATCAGGCTCAACCGGAATATCAATCGCATGTCCCTACCCTTGCGCTGGTTCAATTTCTCATTTCCGTTCACACGCTGATGCTGCGTCATATTATTTGGCAAATTCAATTTCTATTCCTTCCGCTGACGGAAACGGCGAATCGCCCTGGAAATAAAGCATCACCAGATCGCCTTTGGTTAATGTATGCCCATCAATAATGAGCGGTGGCTGTATCTGCTCCCGCTCGAAAACCCATTTACCAGCCCGTGATCCAATATAAAATGTTCGTTGTGTTTTCGTGGGATCCAGATTCATGACGACAGATTTGTCAACGAGCAGCCTCACCTTGAGCCGAGCGATCGCGTCAAAATTGGAGGTTGGAATCACAGCCACCACCTCACTCACCAGAAAATCGCGAAAATGCTGCTGCGCTTTTTGCCATTGAAATTCATCGGAGGAAAAACCAGTGGTGTTCAGCGTCGGTTGGCTACCAGCACAGCCAGCGATCCAAAAACTATTGAGCAGGAACAGCCCGCCAACAAGCAATAGACGAGTCCAGGTTATCATCGATACGCTGCTTGTATTGACATTTCTCATCTGTGAGTCCTTTGAGGTTACAATTATTGAAATACACGCAATATTCGTTGTGAGGCGCTTCGATGGGACGCAGGTTCCGATCGGCAAAAAGCGCGTGTGTGTAAGGATGCATATCCCGCCAGGGTTCGCCCTTCAAATCAAATTGATCGTAGCGGATTTTTTCAACGATTTCTCCGCCGTAAATCACGTAAATAATATCACATAGATTCCGCAGGAGTGCAAGATTGTGGCTCACAATCAAATAACTGAATGCGAAGCGTTTTTCAAATTCGTTCAGCAGATTCAGAATTTCCGCCTGAACCAAAACATCCACCGATGATGTCGGTTCATCCAGGATAAGTAAGCGGTCACTCGTACTTCCACTTTTGTGGGGTCCATTTTCATACAACCCCAGTGCTATTAGCGCACGACCGATCAAAAGTCTCTGTTTCTCACCGCCGGACCATTTCACCGGTGTATCATTTAATGCCTTCCAACTCATCTTTAAATCAATCAAACAGCGTTCGGCGATGTAGCGTTTCGCGTTCAAAATGTCCTGAATCCGCGCCGCGTTAATCTCGTCTTTAAAGTACGACTCCAGCAAAATTTCAGCGGCGGTCTGATCAGGACGAAAAGCACCATCAATGACCTGGGGAACATATTGAACCCGCCGGGGGAAATCGCTTAATTCCGAATAGGGGACGCCCCAATAGGTCAAGTCAGCGCTGTTTTCATCGTAAACATACTCATTCCGAAACTGCAATAAGGTTTTGATCAGGGTCGATTTTCCCTGACCGCTCCCTCCCGCCAAACCGACAGTCTGACCTTCTCTGATGGAAAAGGCTACATCCCGCAGCAGGACATCACCCGGTTTCGCCTGTTTCAGATTACCACTTTTTTCCGTTGGTAAAACGCTCAGATTCCGAATGGTGAGGATGGTCGTTTTTCGCTCCTGGCGTTCTGCCTTAAAGGACTGAAAGAGAATTTTTTTACTATTGGAAATACATTTTGCCTCATGCGAATGATCCTCCCGAAAAAGATCTTTACGCACGCGGAACAAGTGCAGACACATCTGCTCCCGGACCGGACATTGATTGAAATACGGGCAGGAGTCATCACCCAGGCGAACCTGTTCCTGTTGCAATGTCTTTAAAAAATCACCGAATTCATACCGCGCCGTTTTTGATTCCAGTCCGGCGAATGTACCCGTTCCTTCGCACGCCTCTTGCAACTGAATCAGGTCAGCCAGGATGGCATTCAATCCGAATTCTGGATTTTGCAGGGCGTGATCAATACGATCCGTGAAGAGTTGATGACCTTCAGTCAGCGAATCAATGAATTGGAAAATGGTCTGGAGCAGTGTCAGGTTTTCCATGAGATTACTGCGATTTTCCAGATTGTACCGGATATTCGCCAGCAAATTCTGTTGTGTGATGGTCATATCCCGATCCAGACTTGGGAATGAATGCACCAGAGACTGGGTGTAAGGATGAATGGGATTCTCAAAAACCTGAGACTTTGGACCTTTCTCGACGATGACGCCTTTGTACATGACATACACGAGGTCTTCGTCAGCAAAATAGGATCGGAGAATATCTATGTTGTGGGTGATGAGGAGAACTGCAAAAGCACGCGTTTCCGTATATTCCCGCAAATGCTGAAAAAACAGGCGTTCGTTCAAGACATCAACGGCTGTGGTGGGTTCATCGAGCACCACCAGATTTGGTCGCACCAGATTCAGCATTTGAACATAGGTTAACTGCTTCATACCGCCGGAATAGCCCAGGAAGGTGAGCTCCGGATTCTTCATATTTTCAATGGGTGCCCGGGCCAGGACATCCTTCAGGTTGACCTCACCATTCATTTGACCCTGCCGCTGGGAGAGGGTTAATCGCCGCTGCAATTCGATGCTCAGGTTGTGATAATCGTACAGAGAAGACATGGAATTTTGGGGAATATAAAAGATATGTCGCTGGCGGATGGCTGCCAGTTTGTCCAGCGAAATATCAGGGGACAGGGCATTTTCCACCACATCTGCACCAAAATTCCACCGCACCCGGCTAGGCTGAATCAACTCGCCACGATCATCATATCGGCCAAAAGTTTGTTGTGACTGACTTAACCCCCGCAACGGAATGCGCAGAATAGATTGCATGAAGACGCTTTTACCACAACCGGTTTCCCCGATGACCGCGACCCAGCGTTGTGCCGGGACCGTCAGATTGATTCCCCGGTTGGTGGGTCGCACCGAACTCTGCCGGTTGCGGACATCCGGATAGAGTGTCGTTGTGAAATCCCTGACTTCCAGCAGATTTTCAGGCATAAGACCGCTTTCTGCTGAGCAGCGTGTTGAGCAGTATTACCACTGCCAGAATCAAAAGAGTGGCCAGTGCGATAGGGAATGCCGTGGCAAAATTTGCATAGCTTAGATTTTCCCTGAGCAATAGTCCCAGGACATATCCAAGGGTGTAGACTTTGAATCGGAAAAAATTCTCAAGTGTGAAGCCAATTTGGAGAAAGCTCAATGCTGATTCCATGAACAGTGTGTACAACGCATATTTTAAAAATTGGGCGATATACTTGGGTTGTGCCAGCACCAGGATATAATTCATGAGTAGGCGTCGAACGGTTGCACCCACGGTTTTTGCCATTGTGAAAAAGGGCTTCCGACATATCTGTCGAGTTTCCAGCTCAAAAATCTGAGCGGCTTCAGGCAATTGCACCAGCGTGAACACCAGCATATAAAAGATAAATTTCCAGTGTTCCGGCAGGTTGCGTCCAAACTGCACCAGAATAATGACAATGAAATACCGGGGAATAATATCGGTGGCGCTGAGGAGCATCCGGATATGGGATGACAATCTTTGAGCCCGATGGACATAGCC